>JBELAJ010000524.1:0-5878 GCA_049508935.1 Terriglobia bacterium
TTTTCTCCCCAAAGCACGCTAACTTTTCTCTGCACTGTTCTGTGCCTCCGTAGATTTTGTCTAACCAACTTCAATCTAACGGATTAAGCACGGAACAGTGCACATCAATCTACGAATTCGGGATAATTTGACAAAAACGTGACATAATGAGTTGGGTGATAATTAATCTAATTAATTGACGAGGCAACGTTTGAGTCTGGGGGGCAATCTTTATTATCGGATGGGTGTACGCATTGGCATTTTGATTGCACCCAAATTAGGCAGGCGCGCGAGGAGCGGATTATGCTGACGCAAGATGAGCTTGGAAGGATCCGCGAACAGAATGAAGCCGAAGACACATGGCGGAAGTACTCGCGGCATATCGTAGCGGACCTGTTGGAAGGTTGCGCCATTTGCGGCGCCATCCGTGAAAGGGAGCATTTAGCCCGCTGCCGCTGGTGCGAGGACGTTTATTTCTGCAAGCAGGGAGTTTGCGCGCAGCAGCACCAGGCCGAGATGCACCCCGCCGTGGCGTTCTGGACGTGGTGAAAAGCAGGAGTCAGAAGTCAGGAGCCAGAAGTCAGAATAATACTGTGCCGTCAAGATGGAATGGAGAAAGGCGCTGAGGGGATTAAATCGAGAATCAGAATCTGGGCCAGCTGGATCTGCTTCCCGCCTAGTGCTCGTCGCACACAGCGTGGTTTTCGGGCTTCTGAATTCTGACTCCTGAGTTCTGACTCCTGACTCCTACGGCCGGTACGTAGCTGAGGTCGTGTCGGTCTCCCAAACCGTCACGCCCTGCACTTGCAAACCCTGATGAGCTGCCTGCGGCTTGATCTCGCCGCAAATATATTCAGCGAGATTCTCAGCCGAAGGATTCAACTTGTCGAAGGGTGGAATATCGTTAAGGAAATGGTGGTCGAGTTTTTCAACCAGCCGTTTAATCTCAGCCCGTAGTTCAACAAAGTCCATTAGCAACCCGTCCGCATTGAGCTTTTCCCCGGCTAGTGTTACGCGAACCTTGTAGTTGTGTCCGTGGACGTTTTCGCACTTTCCCTTGTAGTTGCGCAGAGCGTGACCCGCCGCGAAGGTGTAGTCAACCGAGATTTCAAACATTCTCAGTTTCCTTCCTTGAGAGGGAACAGGGAATAGGGAACAAGGAACCGAGAACGGACCCTGACCCTTTGAACCTGATTGCTGCGCTGCGCTTCCCTGCGTTGCGATCTCCGCCGAATGCCGGATGAGCGCAACCCGTCGTGCCTCCGCCTGTTCCCTATTCCCTGTTCCCTGTTCCCTAATCCCTGTTCCCTATCCTTGCATGAAACCCTTCACTTCATCCAGCCGATTCGTGATGCGGTAACGCGGCAGGCTTTCCAGGAAAGTCTTGCCGTATTGTTTGCGCATCATCCGATTGTCCAGGATGGCAAGGACACCGCGATCTGTCTGGCTGCGGATCAGCCGCCCGAAACCTTGTTTCAGTGCCAGGACGGCCTGCGGGACCTGGTAATCCATAAAGGCGTTGCCACCCTCTTCGTTGATCTGCCGGATTCTTGCCGCGATGATGGGGTCCGAGGGAACGGCGAAGGGGAGACGGTCAATCACCACGGCGCTCAGTTGCTCGCCTTGCACGTCCACGCCCTGCCAGAATGAGCTGGTTCCAAAAAGCACCGCGTGAGGCGTATTTCGAAAGCGCTCGAGCATTTCGGTGCGGGGCATCGAGCCCTGAATCATCATGGGGTAGCGCAAGTGGGGATGAACGCGCTCGTAGACCTCGCGCATCTGCTGGTGCGAGGTGAAGAGGACGAACGCCCGGCCGCGGGTGGCCTTCAAAAGCTGGATAACCTCTTCAGCGGCCTGGCGAGCGAAGGTCGGCTCGCGCGGATCGGGCAGATGGAGAGGCGTGTAAAGCAAAGCCTGGTGCGGGAAATCGAAGTGTGATTCCAGGATCCGCTCCTTGGCGTTCTCGATTCCCAGGCGTCTCTTGAGAAAATCGAAGTTGCCGCCGACCGCCAGTGTGGCCGAGGTCAGGATCACGGTGTCGACGCTTTCGAATAGGCGCTTCCTCAGTAGGGGCGCCACATCGATCGGCGTAGCCTCCAGGAACACGCCTCGCCCGCGCCGCTCCCACCAATAGACCATGTTTCGTTCTTTGCTTTCCATGACCGTCTGCAGCGCCTGGCGCACCTCGACCGCCCGCCTCATCAGGTTATTGACTTCCTCGGGCCGGTCCTTCAGGCGGCCGAGCTCGGTCTCCAGCCGAACCAAGGCATTGAGCAGGCTGGTATAGATACCGCCGTTCATTTGCAGAAACGATTCCCGGTTATCAAAGCTCGAGCGCGTCTCCTGTTTTGGAAAAAGGTCGAAAAAGAGCTCGGCGCGGCGCCGCAACTCGGCTACCGCGTGCAAGACTTCATCGCTCTTCAGTCCCTTAATCTTCAAGGTCGCTTCGGTATCGCGCGCCAGTTCTTCGAAACGATAGTTGCTCACCTGCAATCCGAAATATTGCGTGGCCACGTCCTCGATATCGTGCGCCTCGTCGAACACCAGGGCTTCGTAGTCGGGGAGCAGGCTTGCGACCTCCGACCCACGTATGGCCAGGTCGGCAAAGAAGAGGTGGTGGTTAACGATAATCAGGTCGGAGGCGGCGGCGCGCTGGTGCATCAAGGTGATAAAGCAGCGGTCAAACTGGGGGCACTTCTGCCCCGTGCAAGTCTCGCGCCGCGCGTCGACCTTGGCCCAAAATTCGCTGGAATCGGGCAGCCAGCCCAGCTCGGCCCGGTCTCCCGTCTCCGTCTTTGCTTCCCAGTCCTTCAGCTTCGGATACTGCGCCACTTCCTCGAGACCGTTCAGCACCGGCTGCTTTTCAATATCGTAGAGCTTCTGCCGGCAGAGATAATTCTGACGCCCTTTCATCAGCGCGACACGCACGTCGGGGAAGAGCTTCTTCAAAAAAGGGATGTCTTTGAAGAAAAGCTGCTCCTGGAGGTTCTTGGTGCCGGTCGAGATGACCACGCGCCGCCCGCTCCGCATCATGGGAACCAGGTACGCCAGCGTCTTGCCGGTACCCGTGCCCGCTTCCACAATCAGGTGCTGACGGTTCTCGCTCGCCGCTTCTACGCTTTCCGCCATCTCGAGCTGGCCGGGCCGGTATTCGTAATTCGGATGACGCCGCGCCAGCCATCCTCCCGGACCAAACACCTTCTCCAGGGGAGCTTTTTCCGTCCTCGCGTTCTTTGTAACTGGCATCGTGTTAGGGACTCGACAAAGTCGGGAACTGAGAATCGAAATTACAAGGCTCGATGGGAAGAAACCCCTCACCCGGCTCGCTACTCTCGCCACCCTCTCCCCAAGGGGGAGGGCCGTCGACGATATTGGTTCTCAGCCCTCTCCCTTGGGGAGAGGGTGGCCCGCTGCCGGCGCTTTCACCAGTCCGTCAGCTGACGGAGCCGGGTGAGGGGTCAGTTCCGACGAATCTCAACGCCCGTTCAGTTCTCCAGCCCGTCAACCCCGGCAATTCAGATTCAGCGAATTGGCCTGTGAGCGTGAAGGTCGACTTGGGAATTCGGGCTAAGCCGAAAATAGAGGATATCACACAGACGATTCTGGTGGGCAGGAACGCCTTGCGCTTGAGAGGTGGATCGCTCCCGACCGATCACCAGAGGTGATAGTAGCCGTCGCGCTGCGCAACCTGGACAGGGAGTCCAAACAATTCGGAAAGGCGCCGGGTGGTCAGAAGCGCGCGCTTGGGGCCGTCTCGAAAGACGCGGCCTTCGCGCAGCAGAATTACGCGCTCTATTTCCGGAAGAATATCGGGAAGGTGATGCGTCACTATCAGGATTCCGGTTCCGGCCCGCGCCAGTTTTCGCAAAATATCCCGGAGTCCCAGGGCAGCGCGAAAGTCCAGACTGTTGCTCGGCTCGTCGAGAAGCAAGGCCATTGGATCGTGGACCAGTGCGCGGCCGATGAGCAGCCGGTGCGCCTCGCCCGGCGAAATGCCGTTCATCTCGCGGTCCGCCAAATGCCGCGCGCCCAGAAGCTCGAGCACTTGATCGGTCTTTCGGGTCATTGCTCTGCTCACTTGATGATACGGCTGAAGCCCGATGCTGCTGAAGAATCCGGAGAGCAGCATCTCGCGGCCCGTAATCTTCCGCGTCGAGCGCTCGAGCAGTTCGCTCGAGACAATTCCCAACAACGAGCGCAACTCGAAGACGTTCCAGGTCTCGCGCCCCAGAATTGTCAGTGACGATTCGGGCCCAGCCAGCGGGTAACACTCGCGCGTGATGGTCTTGATCAAGGTGGACTTGCCGCATCCGTTCGGTCCCAGGATCGCGACGTGCTCTCCTGCCCCGATGGTGAGGGTAATGTCGTCGAGTACTCGTTTGCCGCCCAGCATCACGGAGACGTGCCGGAAGTCGAGCAAAGCGGGATCCTTGGCGGGAGAGACGTATTTTCTTCTAGGCATCAGAGGTCACGGAAACTAAGCACAACGCGAGCAGTCGTCACCCCCGCGAAGGCGGGGCCCGTTTTCGGTCCGGCACCCAATGGAGTTCCGCTTGCGCGGGAATGACGTGATTTTCGCGCGAGCCGAGGGCGACGAGGAGTCTCGCAGTGCCTTGGAAACAAACCAGAGCGAGATTCCGCGCACCGCTCGGAATGACAAGGACCGGCTTTTCCTGCAGCCGGTAGATCGCCCTTCGTCCCACGCCTCTCAATCCACGTGGAACACTTCCTTCATGTCCGCCCACCATTCGCCTTCGGCCCGCGTCGGGACCGGTTGCTGCATGGGCTTCATGATGGACCACCATTCCTGGGTCGTGGGGTCCGCAGCCATCTTCGCCATATCAGCCTCGAAGTCGTCACCTACGTATTCAAAATAAGCAAAGAGAGTATTATCCTTGAAGAAAATTGAGTAATTACGAATATTGCAGTCGTAGATGGTCTTCAACACCCCCGGCCACACTTTCGAATGGTGTTCGACGTACTTTTCGTAGGCCTCCGGCTTCAGTCCGATGAGCTGTCCATACCGCTTGAGTTTTGACGTTGGCATAGTTTGTCCGGGAGGATTGGCGCCTGCACCAAGTCGTCTTGCGGTTTTAAATCTCGCCCTTTGTCCTTTCACGTCTTATTTCGGGCTGCGTTGGGGGCGAAGCGAAACTGCGTCCCCCCAGGCCGTTCCTAAAATCTCCGTCGGGAAAACCCTGCTGCGTGGCCGCCAAAATGAAACCTGCACCGCCTCGGTATGCGGTCCGGTAGTAAAGGACAGCCGCACGGGATGCCAGGGCGTCGTCCCGACTGAAGTCTCGGTGACCGCGTCGGGAAATCCCCCCGGCTGGATATCATGCACCCGCAAACAGAGGCCGCTGTCGGAAGTGATATCCTGCGTGCGGACGAATGCCTCGAGCTCATAGGTTTGGCGGGGGAGGACCGGTACGATTTGAAAGACGGGTTCGTATTCATCGTTGCGACTGACGGTGAAGTCTATCCGTAGACAATGGTCCCGATGGTAAGCCTGGGGGGCGGAAAAGTCGACGGCCAGATAAGTTGTGTTGCCGGTTCTCCAGTCAAACCCCGATTTCAACGGTGGTCTCTCAAAATCGCCATTGAAAATCAAATTGTCTTTTCCTGAGCCCGGCTTGACGATTCCCAGCCGCTCGAGATCCTGCCAGACGTTCACGGACTCGTTGATCCTGCCCCAAGCAATCAGACGATCAAGGTAAGGCGCCGCGGAACTGTAAGGAACGGAAAGCGAGCCCGCCGCCAGTCGGCGCCAAATCCGATAGGCGGCTTCGTTGTCACCCTCATCGCTCAGGAAATCCACATACCCAACCTTAGCCTCGCCACGGGGATTATCCGCCAGCACCTTTTCGTAAACATGCTCCGGTTGATGCACAGTCTCAAG
>JBELAJ010000525.1:0-5875 GCA_049508935.1 Terriglobia bacterium
CCCACGGAGGTCATGAAGCCAGTGAGAAGCTGGCACGAGGTCTCCAACATAGTGACGGAATGAAATCGCAACCCTTTTCAAATCCAGTATTTCACTCAGCCGGCCGCGGAAGTTTGGTTAACAAAGACCACACCGATCAGGAGGGCGTGCGGCTGCTTTTTCCTATCGCTGCGCGTCTGGAGGATCCTCCTCACCGGCCACTCCGAGAATCGTTCCCTCATAATGTCCGGTTGCGGCAAAGAAGACGGGATTGCCCGAGGCGTCGGACAACACTGTGACCACCGTCTCGGTAAACGTAAGGGTACCGGACGCGTTCTTGAAACGGCCGGTTCCCCCGGTGATTTGAAAAGTCACAGTGCAGTGGGCCTCGTTAGTCACGATATCTATGCAATCATCTCCCTGCGTGAGATTGACATTCAACAGACTGCCATCCTGGAAGCGGAATACGCCCCCGCCGGCCGACTCCGTGAAATAGTACAGATTTGGACCCGAGCAAGTGCTGGGCGGAGTAGTCGGAGAATTTGAGATTGCGCGCACATTACGAACAGTGAACGAGCCGAGCGTCCCGTTCCCGGCGAAATTGTCTTCGTCGTTACTTGTGCCGGGCTGTGCGAGATTGACAGTGCTGGACGCGGCAGTTCCCGAAAATGTCATCTTTACCTGGTTCTCCTGCGCGTAGACGGCTGCTATACCGAGATGGACCAAAACTATCACGGTGGCTATGCGTTTCATAGGTACACTCCTTTTCTTATCGATTTGGTGACCGGTTCCAATCCGGCTCACCTACCACGAATAAGGAATCGCGGCGCTGAAGGTTACAGAAGCTTGCAAAATGGAATAAAATAGGCACTGAGGCTTTCTTCCAGATCCAAAACTGAAATGGGCGCAGGGCTTTTTCCAAGATGCCAAATTGTCCTCAATGCGGTGCCGAATTGGGTTCGGGTGATCCCGCGGGACTCTGCCCGAACTGTCTGATCCAGGGCGCGCTCGATAGTTCGGTTGGTGCGGGCGAATCCGGAACCGAGACCACCGATACCGCGACAGTGGCAGCCGGTGATGATGACTTCGGCCGGTATCACATCCTTCGGCCTCTAGGCGAAGGGGGTATGGGCACCGTCTACCTGGCGGAGCAGCGCGAACCCATTCGCCGCCATGTGGCTCTCAAGGTAGTAAAACTCGGGATGGACACCGGCGAGGTACTCGCTCGCTTCGCCAAGGAGCGGCAGGCGCTGGCGATGATGGACCACCCGAATATCGCACGGATCTTCGACGCCGGTGCCACGCCTAAGGGCCGGCCTTATTTCGTGATGGAGTACATCGAGGGCGTACCCATCACGCAGTACTGCGATCGCAAAAGGATGCCTATCAGCCAAAGGCTGGAACTGTTCCTCGCGGTGTGCCGCGCCGTTCACCACGCCCACCAGAAAGGCGTGATCCACCGCGATCTCAAGCCGTCGAATGTGCTGGTGAAGGAACAGGAGGGCACACCCCTTCCCAAGGTGATCGATTTCGGCATCGCCAAGGCTACCGATCAGTGGGCGGTGGAGAACACTCTGCTGACACAATTCGGCCAGATGGTGGGCACACCGGAGTATGCCAGTCCCGAGCAGGCCGAGGTGATGACCGGAGCGGTCGATGAGACCTCCGACGTGTATTCGCTCGGGGTGCTGTTGTACGAATTGCTGATCGGCACTGTCCCTTTCGAGGCCGCCAGAATGCGCCAGGCAGGCTTAGTCGAGATGCTCCGGATCATCCGTGAGGAAGAGCCACCGCCGCTTTCGCGAAAGCTGACCGCGATGGGCGCGGCGGCGGCCGACATTGCCGCGCAGCGGCAGACCGAACCGGGCTCTCTGCGCCGCCTGGTGGATGGCGACCTGAACTGGATCGCGACGAAGGCTTTGGAAAAAGGTCGGGAACGGCGATACCCTTCGGTGGCTGAGTTGGCGGCCGATATCCAGAGGTACATCGAGCACCGGTCCGTGTTGGCCTCGCCACCGAGCTGCCTGTACCGGGCGCGCAAGTTTCTTCGCACGCACAGGCTGGCCGTTTTGGGCAGAGCCGCTGGAATCAGGGTTTGGTCGCCTGGGCCGCGCGAATCTCCGCAGGCCCCCGCCCGCTCCTTGTTTCGTCTCACGGCGATCATATCGGGCGCTGCCATTCTGCTGGCGGCCAGAGGCATTTTTTGGTGGCCGAAACAAAGTCCTCGCGCGCCGGCGCGCATCGATTGGATACAGGTCACGAATTTCCCGGATTCGGTCAGCCAGCCGGCGCTCTCGCCGGACGGCCGCATGCTGACTTTCATTCGGGGTCCAAAGACATTCTTCGGGCCGGGGCAGATCTACATAAAGACGCTGCCGAGCGGCGAGCCAATGCAACTCACTCACGACGACACGCCAAAAATGAGCCCGGCTTTTTCGCCGGATGGATCGCGCATCGCCTATAGCACAGCTAACGGCATGCTCTGGGACACCTGGGAGGTGCCGGTGCTTGGAGGCGAGCCGCGGGCATGGCTGCCGAACGCTTCCGGGCTGGTATGGATCGGCAAATCGAAGCTGCTGTTTTCCGAGATCAAAGATCGAGTTCTGCACATGGCGATCGTCACCGCGGAAGAGAGCCGGGCGGGGGAGCGAGAGGTCTACCTGCCGCCTCATCAACGGGGCATGGCGCACCGCTCTTATCCGTCGCCCGACGGCACGTCGATCCTGGTGGTGGAAATGAATGAAAGGGGTGCATTCGTGCCCTGCCGCCTGTTACCGGCAGAAGGTAATTCTCCCGGAAAGCAGGTGGGTCCTCCAGGCGCGGCATGCACGTTTGCAGGATGGTCGCCGGATGGCGCATGGATGTACTTCAGCTCGAATGCGGGCGGCGGCTTCCACACTTGGCGGCAGCGATTCCCAGATGGCACACCGGAGCAGATCACCTCGGGACCGACGGAAGAGGAAGGGATCGCGGTGGCGCCCGACGGCCGCTCTCTGCTGACGGCCGTGGGGTTGAGCCAGAGCAGCGTCTGGGCGCATGACAGCCGCGGCGACCGGCAAATCTCGCTGGAGGGCGAAGCTTACCAACCGAGATTCACGCCCGACGGAAAGAAGCTGTTGTACCGGATTCGCAGCGGGAACTCGACCGAGCTGTGGGTGGCGGACCTCGACTCGAACCGTACGGAGCCTTTGCTGCCAGGCTTTGGAGTCGGCATTTCGAAAGGCCCGGGAGTCTTCTGGAGTCCGAGCTACGACATTTCGCCCGACGGTCGCCAAGTGGTTTTCTTCTCACCTGACCGTGCCGGCAAGATGCGGTTGTGGCTGACGCCGCTTGACCGCCGCTCGCCGCCCCGGCAAATCCCTGGCGTGGAAGGCGAACAGCCCGTATTCGGTCCACGCGGTGAGATCTTCTTTCGCAGGGTCGAGGGGAGTTCGGGCTTCCTGTACAGCGTGCGGGAGGACGGGAGCGGGCTGCGAAAAGTCTCTGATCTGCCAGTCATCGATGTGATCGGCGCGTACCCGGAGGATCGGAAGTGGCTTCTGCTCGGTGCCGCCTCTCCGGGTGAGCTCATCTTCCCGGTCGGGGGCGGAACTTCGCTGGTGGCGCATCTCGAGCCCCCGAAGTGGCTGGCGTGGACCGGCGACGGGAAATACCTGTTTGTATTTGGCGTGGGCCAGAGCTCGACAAAGGCATACGCTTTGCCGTTATCTCCAGGCCAGATTCTGCCCGGGATTGCACTTGCCAAGGAGTTTCCGTCGGAAGCGGAGCTGGCAAAGGTGCCGGGAGCGCGGATCATCCCGGCAGGAGACGTCGTGCCCGGCCCGACGGCTGACATTTACGCCTATACGCGGGAGAGCGTGCAGCGAAACCTGTACCGGATTCCGCTACCGTGAAGGGGAGCGGGAATGATCGGCAGGAGTCCAGGCACCTTATCGGATCCATTGCGGGCCCAGTGAGCACCTGCCACCGACGCGGCTGAATTTCGAGGAATTCTTGATCATCCGGGAATCGTGTTGAGCGCTCCCAGTGGACCCATGGCGCGTCTCCAACTGGCCAGCGCCTTGTCCGCCTCCGGGGATCGCACGCAATCCGCCGCAGTATATAAGGATCTCCTCGTTCTCTGGGAAAATGCCGATCCTGATGTTCCGATCGCCCCAGAAGCGATGGCTGCGTCCTCCAAAAGGCCATTATTCCGGTGTAACTTTACGCCCCGGATTTCCTTATCCTGTTCAGCGGAATGCTCGGGAGGATTAAACCATGACGAACGGTGAGACCATGCACACGCTGGCGGGACCATCCCAGTTTCCCACCACGCGGTGGACCCTGGTGGTCTCTGCTGGCGATCCAAATCGCAAGGAAGCTCGGTCCGCGCTGGCTTATTTGTGTGAGAACTACTGGTATCCGTTGTATGCCTATCTGCGCCGGCGCGGGTATCCGGTCGATCAAGCTCAGGATCTCACGCAGGAGTTCTTCATGCGCCTGCTGGAAGGGCGATATCTCGATCGAGCTGACCAGGAAAAGGGCCGGTTCCGGTCCTTTCTTTTGACTTCGTTGAAATTCTTCGTGGCCGACGAAGAAGACCGCCAGCGCGCTCGCAAACGCGGTGGCGGAACGGTCATGCCGCTTGAATTCTCGTCCGGAGAACAGCGTTACCAGCGCGAGCCTGCGCACGATGAGACACCGGAGCGGATCTTCGAGCGGCGCTGGGCGCTTTCGGTGCTCGATCGGGTCGTTGAGAGATTACGGAACGAGTTCGCGCATCACGGCCGCCCGGAGCGTTTCGAGCGATTGAAAGTGTTCCTGCTAGGACAGCCCGACACGCCGTATGCCGCGCTGGCTCGCGAAATGAACACCTCGGAGGGAGCGCTCAAAGTGGCGATTCACAGACTTCGCAAGCGGTACCGCGAACTATTCCGCCAGGAAATCGCAGATACTGTGGCCGATCCCGCAGACGTCGAATCCGAACTCCGGTTTTTGGCCGCCGTGCTCGCGAGGAAGTAGGAGCACGAGCATAGCTCGAAACGAAATTGGGACTGAAAGTCGGCTTCTACTCGTCGATTCTGGGGAATGACGCGTTACTCGGGAGCTGTTCCGGACGGCCTGAGCGGGTCGACGACTTCTCCAGCGCCACCGATTACCCGCGATTAACGGCGTAGGGTTTACCGATGCCGCGTCACTTGGTCGTGTCGCCAAACCGTAGAAGCGCCTCACGCATTCAAACTCCCGAGATACGGGGTTCGGGTCCCCGAAGCGGACTAGAGAGTCAGTGGTCACACCTCTACAACGAGTGATTTATCCTGCCCATTGGAACTCCGCTGCCGAGATAGTGGGGGAGGTCCCGTCCGAGTCCGCGCCAGCTGCTTAATGCCCAACTTCATCGCAGCAAGTTCTGCATGCAGGTTCGCTACCTCTTATAGAGACCAGGGAACCGTTTTTGCAGTTCGCGCAACTTCGGCATGTCATTGTAGATGATATAGGGGTGGGTCGGATTGCGTGCGAGGAAATTCTGGTGGTACCCCTCCGCCGGATAGAATGCTTTTAATGGCACCACCTGGGTGACAATCGGACTTCGGAAAACCTTGGCCCTGTTCAGTTGATCGATATAGGCGAGCGCAATCTGCTTCTGATCCTCATTCGCGTAGAAGATCACCGAGCGATATTGAGTTCCCTCGTCCGGACCCTGACGGTTCAACTGGGTTGGATCCGTCGCCACGGAAAAGAAGACTCGGAGCAATTTAGCATACGAAACCTGTGCCGGGTCAAAGGTAATCTTCACCGATTCGGCATGGCCGGTTGTGCCGGTGCTTACCGTGTCGTATTGAGCAGTCGAAGGACTCCCGCCCGAGTACCCCGAAACCACGCTCGCGACACCCTTGACGTGCTTGAACACGGCGTC
>JBELAJ010000526.1:0-5872 GCA_049508935.1 Terriglobia bacterium
TCTCGACCCACAAATAGACCCCAGTTCGCTACGCCTGCAGGGGGGAGAAAGCAGAAGTGCCAGCTTCTCCCACGAATTCAACAGAATATGGGCTTAATGAAGGAAAGTCTTTGACAGTACGCGACGGACCCCAAGGAGGTCTCATGAAAGAAAAAATCTCAGCACTCCTGTTGCACCAGTCCACGGAATCGCAGCGCCTGCTGAAACAGTCTCTGGAAGGGCGGTCGATCAAAGTCAATTGGCTGAAAACCTGCGGAGAGGCCTTGCCGGTGCTCCGAGAGGCTGATCCACCGCATCTGGTTTTCACGGAAGCGCTGCTTCCTGACGGCAACTGGGTGGACGTCATCAAGCTGGCGCTTGAGGCGTTGAAGCCCGTGAAGGTCATCGTGGTGTCGCGCCTCGCCGATATCAAGCTCTATGTTGACACGATGGTCGGCGGGGCGTTTGACTTCATTGTGCCTCCCATGACGAGCGACGAACTCGCTCACGTCCTGGCGTGTGCAATGGAAAACGTGCTGAATTTGCGCCGAACCCAGGCCATGGCGGTGGCCGTATAGCTCAGCCGGCCATCGCTGATGGCATAAGAACCCCCAGCGCCCTCAGGAATAACGGAAGGCGGGGGTTAACCTGTGGTAGAATCTAGCACTCGTATTTGAGGAGGCTTTTATGCAGGTACTCGCGGAAGGCCAGTTCGTCAGGCACGCCCAGTACGGTCTCGGCGTGGTGAAGGAATCGGGTGCCGAGCGCACCTCCATCGACTTCCACGTCTATGGAATCAAGAAATTTGTCACCGGGCTCATGACTGTCGAACTTACCGACGAAGCTCCTCCGCCCAAACCTCAGCCCGCGCGTCGCAAGAAGCTGTCGACCCAGACTCCTCCCTTCACGATAGCGATCATTGGGAAGTGAGTGAGGCGGGACGACACCCGGCTGAGAGAAGAGGGTGCGCCAGATCTTGGGGATCAGTTTTGAGGCGCCGGCTCAGAGGGTTCGGCCGCGCTTGCTATCAAGGCTTCGTCGCCCGCGGGGTTGGTACCGTTGGCGAGAAGCTCTTTCTGCCGACGGCTGGCAATCTTTCTCTGGGCGCGGCGTTCGGCCTTCTCACGCTGTTTTTCCAATCGCTTCATTTCCTTCCGACGTTTCTGGGGGGTAGTGGCCATCAGGTCTCCTTGAATACAAATGTACGCTGACAATATCCCCAATGCATCGCATCGAGTGGGACTACCAGCGGGGTTCGCGCGGCTGGCGTGCGGCTTCGCGGTAGTCCTCATTTGAGAATTTACCCGACTTTGGCCCCGCCCCGCTACTGTGGCGGGTGGTGGTTCGCTCCGCCCTGGGACGCGCTTCGTTCACCTTAAGATTGCGGCCACCAAACGGTTTTCCTTCAAGGCCAGCAATCGCCTTGGCCGCTTCTTCATCATTGGGCATTTCGACGAAAGCAAACCCGCGGGCTCGGCCAGTTTCCCGGTCCGTTGCAACCTGGACCCGCGAAACTTCCCCGTACGCTTTGAACAGCTCGGTCAACTCGCTTTGCGTCGTCTGGAAACTCAAATTACCAACAAATAGGCTTTTCATCTTTCTCCTTTGGCTGAAATTCATTGCCGGAGGCGCCCGGGTTTGTGGGCCAGCGGGGCCTCCAGGCTGTCTTACCAGGAGTCTTGGAAGAAGACCCGAAAATGGCCCGACCGCAACGGATGGCGGAGTTTTCGCAGCACCTTGGCTTCGATCTGTCGGATCCGCTCGCGAGTAACGGCAAAGACCCGGCCGACTTCCTCGAGCGTCCGCTCGGTGCCATCGTCCAGGCCAAACCGCATTCGGATTATGGCTTCCTCGCGGGCGTTGAGCGTTTTCAGCATGAGTGCCATCCGGTCCTTCAGGTTGAGTTTGATGGCCGCCTCTGACGGCGAAGCCACCGTCTTGTCCTCGATCAAGTCGCCCAGGCCCGACTCGCCGTCATTCCCAATGGGCGTCTCCAAAGACATGGTAGGCTGAGAAACCCTCTTGGTGCGGCGCACTTTCTCGACGCTGACCTCCAGGCGTTGGGCGATCTCCTCAGAGGTAGGCTCTCTACCTAGTTCCTGTACAAGTTGTTGGGTGGTCCGACTCTGTTTGATGATCGTCGCGGACATGTGCACCGGCACTCGAATCGTGCGCCCCTTATCGGCTACGGCGCGTGAGACCGCCTGACGAATCCACCATGTGGCATAGGTGGAGAACTTGTAGCCGCGCCGCCACTCGAATTTGTCAACACCCCTCATCAGGCCAATATTCCCCTCTTGGACCAAGTCGAGAAACTCCAGGCCGCGGTGGGCATACTTCTTGGCGATGGACACCACAAGGCGAAGGTTGGCCTCGGTCAATTGCTTCTTGGCTCGTTCGGCTTCAGCCTCGCCGCGCAGGAGCCGAGCGAGCGAACGCTTCGCGGCCGTGAGCCCGATCTGGCTCGATTCCTCGATTTCCTTTAGCTGGGAGCGACACAAACGCCGATCCTGACGCGAAGTGGCGAACTTGCCAGGCGCGGCGCCCGCGCACGGCTCAAACCGGACCATCCCGCGCTCCAAGGAATGAATCCGCTCCACCTGCCGCCGCAACTTCTCGACCAAGCGCTTCTTTTCGAGCGGGTGGAGTCCCAGCGAGCGAGCCAGTCGCGACATATCAACCCGCGTCCGCGACAACTGGTGCCGCGCCCGGAGCTGGGCACGTCGCTTGGATCTCGGGATTTTGCTCAGCCGAGCTGCCTGCTGAAGTCCCGCAGCATAAAGTCGCTTGATCTTATGGATAATCCGGAGCGTCTGCAGGGTCTTCTTTGCGATTTCTTCCGCAGTCACCTGCTCCTCATCGAAATGGACAACCTCTCGAATCGAACGTGTACCGTTGCGCAACTCCCTGCCCATTTCGATCAGCTCTTCGAGCACAAGCGGAGAACGAGAAACGGTCTTGAGCACCAGCGCTTGGCCGCGCTCCATACGCTTGGCGAGGACCACCTCTTCTTCCCGCTTGAGCAGTCGCACATTTCCCATCTCGCGAAGATAGAGCCGGACCGGATCGTTGGTCGTGTCCGGAAGGGATGCTGTCTCGTTGAGTTCGGACTCTTTAACGTGGACGGTATCTTCCTCGCTTTCCACGTTTTCGGCAACCCCCAGCAAACCGCTTGCAGACGTTGCAACAGGAGCGTTCTCGTAGATGCGGATGTCGTGGCCCTCGAAGGCGGAGAACAGCCCGTCGACCTCCGCGGCGGTGTGCGTCTCGCCGGGGAGGATTTCGTTCACCTCGTCAAACAGGACATAACCACGTGCCTTGCCAATATTAATGAGCCCGCGAAGCCGGTCATCCTGTTCCTGAAGTACAAGCGACAAAGGTTCATTCTCCCGTAGGGCCCCGAAAGAGCCGCAGCCCGCTACGATGCGAGCTGAGTCTTGGAACGGCCAGTATGTTCCGGAAGGTCTGAGGACTCGGGCGCGCCCGGTACCTGCAACACCGGACCCCGAAAATGCAAGGGATCACGAAGATTTTGCAATTCACGGTAGTAAAAGAGTGGAGTGGGGTGTCTCCCCCCGAATCTCAGAGCCTTCAAGAACTCAATTTCCCCCGCGGTAGCTCCGGCACTGAGAGAAGCCTCTTGAAGGAATTCCTTCAGCCCCGGCTCCTCTTCGCCGGCAGTTTCGGGTTGTTCAACGAATGCGAACCTCTTGATGTGCCGAGGGGCCATCCTTCGGTTCAAAACAATTTCAAGGCTAAAAGTTGCAAGGTCAATTTCCCAAGATTCGATTAGGGGATCCAGGAAAGAGGTGCAATGCTCACTCGACACATTGAGTATGTCCGTATCCAGGAATTCGAGAATCGCCACCCGCATCTCTTCGTAACTTCGATCGTTAACCCTTCCGACTAAGCGCAGCCAACCTTCACTCCCCAGTTCTTGTTTGGCAACTCCCTTGACCACATCCACGAGTTTTTGGGTGACCAGAAGTTCAAGTTCACCGAAAGGTTGTCGTTCGAAAATCATCCTGACTTGCTGCTGTTTGTCAAGTTTGCACTTACGAAGGACCAATTCGCGAACTTCTTTAAACAAAGGTGCGGGCGGATCGGCCAATTTCCGCTTCAATTCTTCCTGGTGCTGCAACTCAACCAGCCTAATGAGCTCTCCGCGCCGGAACTTCAAGAATTCTTCTATCTTGCCGTAGATATCTGTCCGCTCAGGGGCGGGAGGCGCTTTCTTCCTGGTAAGTAACTGCGAAATATAAGACTCCGTGACTTGGGCAGCAACCGCCAAATCTCTCTGCTCATGTCCTAATTGGTTGAGTCGCTGGCGGATGATCGAAGGCACATCCATGGCGTCCTTCCCCGGTTGACTTTTTCCAGCTCACTGCTCGATCATTTAGAGCATCCCATATTGTTCTTGACAAGTAAAGTGAATTCACCTATTTTGGTTAACGAGAACAGCCTTTCTTAGCTACCTGCTTCGTCTTCCTAAACTAAGTCTGGTTATCTCACGTGGCTTCTTGGATTGGCGTGCGCTACCGAGATGCCCTTTTATTTGGCCCAGGCGAGCGGCAAGTCGGGGCCGCGGACTCTGAAGCGAGGGGCCGGTCGCGCCGCTGTCACTTGAAACGGGCGATCATGGACCCGTAAAGGAGTCAGGCATGTACATTCAATATGTGGGGTTCGAAGTTGCCGACAGTTCTCGCGTTTATGCGTTTCACGTTATCAACGCGCCCGACGCAGCACGCGATTTCAGCGTCACCGTTCAATCGCAGGCGTTTCGTCCGGACGGCCTGAAGATTCAGGATGGCCCTTGCATCTGCTTCGCGCGGTTGGACAAGGAACTGCGAGGCCCCACCTCCCTGGTGGAGTGCCACTTAATGATCGGAGAACGCGACATCAAGGAGTACTTGGAGCAGCACCACGCTCAAAACCCGCACGGAAGGAAGAAAGAACACTGACCGGATTACACCCTAACAGAGGTGGCTTGAAAGGCCGCCCAAACTTGGAGGAACTGAAGAATACATGGCAACTAAACTTTTCGTAGGTAATTTACCCCATAGCGCTACCGATGCGTCGCTCGGCGAATTTGTAACCAATGCAGGCTTTCAGGTGGCCTCGGCAGTGGTGATTCGCGACAAGATGACAGGGACGCCACGAGGCTTCGGCTTTGTCGAACTCGGCGAGGGTGAAGACGTTCAGCGCGCAATCGCGGGACTGAATGGACAGTCTCTCGAGGGCCGTCCCTTAACCGTCAACGAGGCTCGGCCGCCGCGCACCGAGTTCTCGCGCCCGCGCGGCGGGGGTGGCGGCAGAGATAACTTCCGGCGGCGGCGAGATTATTAAGGCCGGGAGCGCTCCGGCAAGACGAGTCGGCGGGCTTCTGAAGAACCATCGATTGCTCTTTGTGGCGGACCCCTCAGGACGGAAATCCCTCCGGCGGATGATGCCGGGTGAACCCGTCCGGGCCTGCACGGTGAGAAACGCCCGAAAAATGGGGAACAATCAATGAGTAAAGAAACCACGTCCGCCGCTATTCCAAGCTGCGAAGCCGTTGCGCGCGCGAACGAGCCATCCCTAAGAGCTTCCGGTGACCAAGGCCCGGCTTCGTCCGGGCCAGCGGCCCTGGCAGATTTGGCGCCGAAGCCCCTCCAGACCGATTCTAGCCGTCAGGCAGACCGCGAGAGCTTCTGTCTTTCCCAAGCAGAGCTTAGAATCGTGGCCTTGATTTTAACGGGATATTCAAACAAAGACCAGGAGCAATGGCTCTCAACAGCGATTCCGCATCCGAGGTTGGAGGTGCGCGAAATAGTTAGTCTGGGCGCACCGGAGGCGGTCGGGCAGATTCGCATAGGCTTTGTGGGCGGGGGCAGGGCGGGAAAATACCCGCGGT
>JBELAJ010000527.1:0-5870 GCA_049508935.1 Terriglobia bacterium
GTTTGTCAAGGGCGGCACGAGCAGCGCCTCCCGTTGAGGACGGATCGGGTTATGAAAAAGCACCAGGGCTCTCCGCGGTCACAAAGCGTGCGCCCGGGACGCCGTCAAGACGTTCGGCGCGCTGCGGGGGTGGTGTGTTTAAAAAGTCCTTGACAGAGCCGACGACATTATAGATGCGCCAGCCTACGCAATTGACGATCAGGCCGTGGGCTCGAACACCTTTCCACCCTTTACCGTCGTCACGGCCTCGAGCTTTTGGCGGCCGGTGCGGGTCTTGCCGTCGGAGTCGGTGAAGGTGAACTCTGCTTGTTTCAACTCCAGCACGCTCACATCCGCCTCGGCGCCTGGCTTGAGAGTTCCGATTTCGGCGCCGAAGTTGAAAACCCGCGAAGCATTGACGGTGGCACGCGCGATCACGTCGTGCAGGCTCATTCCTAAGACAAGAAACTTGGAAAGTGTTGTTAACTGATCGTAAACGGGCCCGTTGATGTTCGCCGAGTACAAGTCGCTGGAAATGGTGTCGGGCGAGAAGCCCTGTCCCAAACACTTCTCCATAACTTCGAAGGAGAAGCTCCCGGCTCCGTGTCCCACATCAAACAGAACTCCCCGCTCGCGGGCCTCGACCACTTCTGGTGCGACCTTCCCGCTCGCGTCCAGCAGGCCATGGGGGCGACTATTGAAAGAGTGGGTTACGACATCGCCCTTCTTCATGAGCGCCAGAAAATCCTTTAGAGGCGAATACGAACCTCCAATATGAATCATGATGGGCAAGCCGGCTTCGTCTGCGGCAGCGCGAGCGCGCTTCATGCCTTCGAGATCATTCGGCCCGGTGTAGTGCTCGGAGAAGCGGATCTTGAATCCTACGATCAGGTCCCGATTTTGGTTTGCCGCCTCGACGGCAAGTTTCGGGACGCAGTAGCGCAGGTCTTCGAGTTCTCCCATGTTGGTAGTGCTGCCGGCCACCATGCCGATCGAGACCACATGCAAGAGGGCGCGAATCCGAGTTGCCGCGCGCTCGATGATAAAGCGCCGAAAGGCGGGAAAGGTGAAGGCGCCGGAAGTCCCCGCGTCGATGACGGTCGTGACGCCTCGGTTGATGCAGTAGGGGTCCGGCTCGATGCCGTACGGGCCGACATAGGGGAACACGTGCGTGTGAACGTCAATGATCCCCGGCGTCACAATCTTTCCGTGGGCGCGAATAACCTGCTCTGCCTGCCCCTCGGGAAGATCCGACGCCACGCTTGCGATTCTCCCACCGCGCACCGCGACGTCAAGTTCCGCCTCCAAGCCTTGCGAAGGATCGATCACCTTCCCGCCCTTAATCAGCAGGTCGTAGGGCTTTGAGTCGCCGGCAATCGGCGAGTCGGCAGGCGAGGGCCCGACCACCAGGGGCGGGGAGGCGCCCGGCGCGAAGGGAACTGCGCCGATGATCACAGACTTTCCCACAGCGCTGAGGACTCCGCGACGTGTCATAGGAAATCAGAAAGCAGAATTAGAAATCAGAAACTGGAAAATAGAAACTGGAAACTGGAAATTGGAAACTGGAAACTAGAAACTCGAGACCGGCGCCCACTTCCCCTTTGTTATTTTCCATTTTCTATTCTCCAGTTTCCATTTTCCAGCACTTCACAGTTTGCGATACAACAACGCTTTTTTCACTTCGCCGATGGCGCGGGTCACGTTGATGCCGCGAGGACAAGCCTCCAGGCAGTTGAAGACGGTGCGGCAGCGCCAGACTCCCTCCACGGAGTTCAGGATTTCCATCCGCTCTGCCGCGCCTTCGTCGCGGCTGTCGAAGATGAAGCGGTGCGCATTGACGATGGCCGCCGGCCCAACGTACTCCTGATTCGCCCAGAACGACGGGCAACTCGTGGTGCAAGCGCCACAGAGGATGCACTTCGTGGTGTCATCGAATTTTTCCCGGTCCTGCGGCGATTGCAATCTTTCCTTCTCGGGTTCCGGTGAGTGGGTGATGAAGTAGGGTTTCACACTCCGGTACTTGGCCAGGAACGCGTCCATATCCACCAACAGGTCCTTGATCACACGAAAGCCACGCATGGGCTCGACAGTGATTTGTCGGCCCAGATTCTTCAGCAGGACCTTGCAGGCCAGACGATTCGAGCCGTTGATGACCATGGCGTCCGAGCCGCAGACGCCGTGCGCGCAGGAACGGCGAAAGGTCAGCGATCCGTCGTGATACCACTTCACATGGTTCAGGGCGTCCAGAAGCCGGTCTGTGGCCTCGGCTTCCACCTTATATTCACCCCACCACGGTTCTTTGTCTGTCTCAGGATTAAAGCGCTTGATTTTGAGCGTGACTTGCATCCAAGAAACCCCTCACCCGTCGCGCTCCGGCTGATGACAACGCCGGAGCGCGACACCCTCTCCCCAGGGGAGAGGGCGGCCTATTCAAATGATAGCGCTCGCATTAGTCGTTTCACGTCTAGCCCTCAGCCTTCAGACTTCAAACTCCACCGTTTAGCCTTCGCCCTCGAACCTTCGGCTTTCGACTTTCGACTCTTGACTCTCGACTTTTTCAGTACTTCCGCTCCTTCGGTTCGAACTTCGTAATCGTCACCGGCTTATATCGAAATTCGATACCTTTCTCGCCCTTATAGGCCAGCGTGTGTTTCAGCCAGTTCGGGTCGTCGCGTTTCGGGAAGTCCTCGCGGAAGTGCGCGCCCCGGCTCTCCTGGCGGACCAACGCGCTTTCTACCAGGACCTCAGCAAGGTCCAGCAAGCACCCTAGCTCGACTGCTTCCAGCAATTCCGTGTTGTAACAAGCGCTCGGGTCCTCGACCTTGGCTTGCCGATAGCGGGTGCGCAGTTCACGAAGTTTTTCGCGCATCGCCGTCAGGCCCTTGGCGTCGCGGAAGACCGAGGCTTTATCCATCATCTCGTCCTGAAGCGAATCCCGGATATCGGCCGGGCGCTCCTTGCCGCGAGAGTTCTTCAGCTCGCTGACGAGCGCGCGCGCCGGCTCATCGGCCTTGGCAGGCAGCGGAACCCAGTCGTTTTCGGTGATGAACTTCGCAGCGTGGCGCCCGCCGCGCCGCCCGAACACCAGAATGTCCACGAGGGAATTGGTCCCCAAGCGGTTTGCGCCATGAACGGAAACGCAGGCCACTTCGCCTGCCGCGTAAAAGCCCGGCAGGGTCGTGTGTTTCTCATCGATGACCACGCGCCCCTCGACATCTGTGGGTATTCCACCCATTGCGTAGTGGGCCGTCGGCTGAATGGGCACGAGCTCCTTGAGCGGCTCGATACCCAAGTAGGTACGCACAAACTCGGTAATATCTGGAAGCTTCTTATCCAGCACATCCTTGCCGAGGTGGGTCAGGTCGAGGTGAACGTAGTTCTTCCCGTCGATGCCGCGTCCCTCGCGGATTTCCTGGTAAATGGCGCGCGAAGTCATGTCGCGCGGAGCAAGGTCTTTGAGCGTGGGGGCGTAGCGCTCCATAAAGCGCTCCCCCGTCTTGTTGCGCAGGATGGCGCCTTCCCCGCGCGCCGCCTCACTCAGCAGAATGCCCATCTTGTAAATCCCGGTGGGGTGAAACTGGAAGAATTCCACGTCCTCGAGCGGAATCCCGCGGCGGTAGGCCACCGCCATGCCGTCTCCTGTGAGCGAATGGGCATTCGAGGTGACGCGGAACATCTTCCCGCATCCGCCGGTTGCAAACAGCACGGCCTTGGCGTGGAAAGTGTGAATCTCTCCGGTAGCAAGGCACATCGCCACAACTCCGGCGCAGCGGCCCTGCTCCATCAGCAAGTCCAGCACGTGATACTCATCGTAGAAATGCACCTGGTTCTTGATGCATTGCTGGTAGCAGGTTTGCAGAATCATGTGTCCAGTGCGGTCCGCCGCGTAGCACGACCTGCGCACGGCTGCCTTGCCATATTCCTTGGTGTGCCCTCCGAAAGGCCGTTGCGCGATCTTGCCTTCGGGGGTGCGGCTGAAGGGCAAGCCCCAGTGCTCGAGGTCGTACACGGTCTCGATGGCCTCGCGGCACAAGATCTCCGCCGCATCCTGGTCGACAAGGTAGTCGCCGCCCTTCACCGTGTCGAACATATGCCATTCCCAATGGTCTTCCTCGAGGTTGCCGAGCGCCGCGCCAATTCCGCCCTGCGCCGTCCCCGTGTGCGAGCGCGTGGGATACAACTTGCTCAACACGGCCACCTGTCCGTGCCCCGCGAGTTGCAGTGCCGCCATCAGGCCCGCGCCCCCCGCTCCCACAATCACCGCATCGTAGCGTTGTGCCATTGCAGTTCTCAGTCTTCACTCAAAACAAGGAGTCGAAAGTCGAGAGTCAAAAGTTGAAAGGCAAAGCCGGGTCGAACTTTAGCCTTTCGACTCTCGACTCTCGACTGCCTTACGGTCGAAACGTCAAAATCGTGAGCGACCCCAGAGCCAAAAGAACAAACCCGAATACATAAAGCGATGCCAGGGTAGCCACCTGCCAGCCCTTCGCGCGGACGTAATCACCGACCAGAGTTCGAATGCCATTCAGCCCGTGAATAAGAGCCAGCCAAAGCATCACCAGGTCGTACGTCCTCCAGAACGGCGTGGCGTAGCGGCGCGCCACAAACTGAAAGTCGATATTATCGACGTTGTTAATAAGATGCATAATCAGCAAGTGCCCCAAGGCCAGAAAAAGCAGGACCACGCCCGACACACGCATGAACATCCAGGCGTAAACTTCCAGCCCGCTTTCCGGTCTCGGCCTGCCCGCGCCGTTCATCGGCTCCTTCTTTCTCCTCTGCGTTCTTCGTGGGGGCGCATCCCGATGCGCCCTTACTTCATTATGGTGCTTGCCATGTAGATCGCCGTGGGAATGAAGACCACGGCAAACACGATCCCTACTGCGTAAACGAGCTTGCGATGGATTACCGTGGCTTCCGGCCAGAAATCAATAACGCAAATCCGCAGGCCATTGAGCGCGTGATAGAGCACCGCTCCTACCAGAACGATTTCACCCACGCGAAAGGGCGGATAACGGTAAAGGAAAAGCAACTTGTTGAAAATCGCCGGACCCCAACCCACCAGCGCGATGTCTACGATGTGAACCAGCAAGAATAGAAACACGCCCACGCCGGTCACCCGGTGCAGAATCCAGGACCAATGCCCCGGCCCTCCCCGATAGGTAAAGTATTGCCGAAATCTGACCATGCCTGTCCGCTTCGCCGTGAGATCAGCCCCAAAGACCTAATTCTACTGGAATGGCGTGTGGGAATTCAAACTGATAGGAGTCAGGAGTCAGACGTCAGGAGTCAGAAGAAAAAACTAGCCCTCTCCCGAGGGGAGAGGGTGGACCGCGACGGCGCTTTCACCAGCCGCCGCGGGCCGGGTGAGGGGTCATTTCACGCGACCGCGAGATCAAAGCCGGCACGACAACGCTGAGGGATGGTAGGGGCAACCCTTGTGGTTACCCACGGGCGCCCCGAACGGCTGCCGCTACAACCTACTCGGCTGGTGTGAAGATCTCCGCCAGCGGGATAGACAATCCGGGCAGCATCTGGGGTTCCTCAAACGTATGAGCTGCGTCCGTGCTCCGAACTTCAGGCTCGAGCTTTCCCGGAACGTAACGATAGGCGAGGCGTGCGCTCGGGTAGAAGAGCCAGACGGCGTTGGTTCCGGCGGTGAGGTATTGCCTTACCTTGAGGATCAAATCGTCGGCGCGGTCGTTTTCGGAGACGATTTCGATGACGAGATCAGGGGAAAGCGGCAATGGAACTTTGTGAAGATTAATTCCGTGCAAGCGACCAGCGCTGATGAAGGCCACATCCGGACGCCGGACCACATCGTGCGCGAGTTGCACGTCGGTTTCGCTGGTTACGCCCCCCAGTTTGCGCGCTTTGACAAATGATCTCAA
>JBELAJ010000528.1:0-5865 GCA_049508935.1 Terriglobia bacterium
CCCACGGAGGTCATGAAGCCAGTGAGAAGCTGGCACGAGGTCTCCAACATAGTGACGGAATGAAATCGCAACCCTTTTCAAATCCAGTATTTCACTCAGCCGGCCGCGGAAGTTTGGTTAGGATATTCGTGCGAAGCTGGAAACCAAGAAGTTGTGACCGGCGATCCGTCGCCAAAATTCCACGTGATCGAAACCGTGGTGACGCCAGGGGTGGTGGGCTCGGTCACTCCATTGATGGTGACTTGTAAGCCGCTTACCTCGGGTGCGAAGAGTTCAATGGTTGGTGGCGTTTGCTTCTGAGCACTGACAGTCACAGAGGTCGTCGCGCTTTGGGTCAACCCGTTCGAATCAGTGCTGGTGGCAGTGACGGAATAGGTGCCGCTCTTGGCGTACGTGTACGAAACTGGAAACCAGTGCGGCGTGATCGGCGATCCATCGCCGAAGTTCCAGGAGATTGAGACAATGGTTGCTCCTTTGGTAGTGGGTTCGGTTACTCCGTTGACGGTGACTTGCAAGCCGCTAACCTGGGGAGCGAAGAGCTGAATGGTTGGGGAGGTCCAAGACCCGCCTAGCCACTCCAATAGAGGGCAGGTAGCATCCATGATTAGTTGCTCCCAATCTTCTAGCGAATCGGGTTCTGCGAGTGACCAGGTAGCGCAGACGGTTGCCCAGCTGGCAGTGTGGTTTTCAACGAGTTCCACCGCTGCTATTACCTTACTGGCCTCGGACACGCCTGGCAGAAAGTTAGAGATCAACGAAGTTCCGAATCCTATTGGGTCACAAACGCCAATTGGGCCCAGAAGCGAGATGCAACTCAGGTATTGCTGGCTGATAACAGGGCTAGGGCCGTTGTTGCATTCCCAAATTCCGACTGAGGCGTTGTACGCTCCGCCATTTGGACAAGCAACATTTAGAGAGCCCGCAGGCGCAGCGTTGTACTGTGCCAGCGTATAGCACGAGTATTGCCCAGGGCTAGTCCAGACCGGGATGTCGGCGGCACTGCAAGGGTTTGGCAGGCTGCTAATCGTCTCGGCGGCGCCGACTCTTGACGCGCAGAGGATGGCGATTACCGTAACCGCCATTGCAAACTTCAATAGAACTAAATCCAAGTTTTTCTTTGACATATAACCCTCCTCCTTTGTAAGAGAGATTTGAGTTTGGCTTGCGCCGAAGCTTCAGATCTTTCGTATTCCCCCCCCTGACACTATATGCGCTGTTTTTGGAGATTTTGGGTTGCCGGTCTCGCGCAATGTTAATTGCCACCACTCCATTGGTTTGGTGCGATCCGACAGTGTCGGCCAAGGTTTTGTGCCAGCCTGCCGGAATTCGTCAAAATGCCGAGCGGCGTTTGGATTTTGTTAAAATTGCGGTAAAATCTTCTAGTTTCTTGCGGATACGCCGGAGGCTAAGCCATGAAAAAGGGACGCGGAGATGCCACTAATCTCTTGTCAGAGTTGGCTGACGGTAGGGAGACCGAGGCTTCAGAACTTTTCACGATAATCTATGACGACTTGCGACGGCGTGCACACGCCTACATGCGGCGTGAGCGCCCGGGTCACACACTTCAAACAACCGCACTGGTCAACGAAGCTTATGTAAAGCTTATTCGACAATCGTCGCTGGATTGGGAGAGTCGTTCGCACTTCTTTAGGATTGCTGCGAAAACCATGGAACACATCCTGATTGATTATGCGCGTAAGCGCAATCGTGTGAAGGGCCCAGGTGCACACCAGATCATTCCTTTGCACCTAGCTCTCGGCGAAGCCCTCGTTCTTTCTCCCGACCTCTCCGCAGATTATCTTGACCTGGGGAGGTCATTAGAGCGTCTGAGCAAACTTGATCCGCTGCAGGGCGAAATCGTTCGCCTGCGTCTCTTCACCGGAAGGACCATTGAAGAGGTGGCCGACGTGCTCGGCATTTCAGTCGAAAGCGTAAAAACAAAATGGGAACTTGCCAAGGCGTGGCTTTATGGGGACTTGAAACGACGCCATGAGCGTTCGACCTGAAGATTGGAAAATCGTTGAAGCTTTGTTTGAGATGGCGCTCCACCTTGACCCGAAGGAGGTCCCTGCCTTCTTGGCCAAGAATTGTCCGGATCCACGGTTACGCGCCGAAGTCGAGCGACTTCTCACCGATCGTCAACTTGCCCCTAAAGATTTCCTGGAGCACCCCATTTGGGTCGACGCTGGCCTAGGTTTAGAGTCTCGAAGACCACGATTTCGATCGGGGCAGCGTCTCGCTAATCGTTTCGAGGTCACTCGCTTTATCGGCGCTGGCGGAATGGGAGAGGTCTACGAGGCTAACGATCTTAGTTTAGGCGAACATGTGGCCATCAAGGTGATTCGTGAGCATTTACTATGGCAACGGGGTGTTGTTGAGCGCTTTAAGCAAGAAGTGAAAGTCGCCAAACAGGTGACGCACCCTAACGTGTGTCGTATCCACGAGTACTTTGAGGACAGCCGCGAACACAGCGAGGGAACAGAGGAAATTCTGTTCCTCAGCATGGAGCTCCTGCGGGGAAGGACTCTCGCTGATCGTCTAAAAGAAGGCGGATTCCTGACCGTCAATCAGGCGTGGCCTCTGGTGAAACAGATGGCTTCGGCCCTGGATGCTATTCACGCGATAGGAGTTGTACATCGAGATCTTAAGCCAGGCAATATCATGCTAGTCCGTGCGAAAGAACTGGGGAGTGTTCGCGCGGTGGTCATGGACTTTGGAATAGCCCGCCGAGCCACCACCTCGGCCGACAAGCAACCGATGACGACACGGGGAGAGGTCCTTGGTACGCCTGAATACATGTCACCTGAGCAGCGTGAGGGCCAGCTGGCCACGGCCGCCTCCGACATCTACGCGCTCGGGCTCGTGATACGCGAAATGGTCACCGGAATGCGCCCGCTTGAGAGTGGCACTCTAGCTTCGACCGAATCGAGGCCAGGGCTCCCTGCCCGTTGGGAGGCAGTGATCCGGCGTAGTCTGGAGCGAGACCCGTCAAGGCGTTTTAAGACCGCAGAGGACGTCGCTCGGGCTCTAGCCGGCGAGGGTTCTGCACTGTCGACTTCGGTGCGGAGGGCACGGGGGATCACAATTCAGCTAAGGCATGTCCTTGCGTCCGTCGCGCTTCTCGCGCTCGTTGGGACGATCGTTTACATGTTCTTTCGCAATTCGCATTCGAACGTTTCTGACGCCAGCATTGCGGTCGCCATGCAGGCGCGCTTCAACCAAGATCCAGTCCTGTTCAAAGACACAGTCGACATTACCGTCGAGAGCGGAGTTGTGACACTCCGGGGAACAGTTGGAAGCGAAGGTGAGCGAGCTGCTGCAGAGAATATCGCGAAGGGGTGTTATGGAGTCAAGTCGGTCCTGGATAAATTGATCGTGCGCACCCAGACCGGAGGTGGCCCGGAAACTATCATGAAGCCAAAGGGAACCAAGGCGGGAGGGCACCAAAAGGAATCTACATCGGCCACCAATCTAACTGATGTCACATCACCGAGGAGCAGCGTGCTTCCACCAAGCTGGATATCGCTTGATGTGATGGAAGCCGCCGGGAACGCAGTGTACGTTGGAGGACGTAGCGCCGATGGCGGGACGCTTGGTGTTTATCAAACTCGAAATGGTAAGTTCTCTGACTTAAGCCATCTGTTGCCAGCGTCGTGGTGCCCGGTAAGATCCCTCGCGTTCGGTGACGACCAACTCTTCGTAGGGGGAGGATCACGAGGAGGCTGCGCGGCCCTTTTTTCACCAGCTTCCCAGGTTCTTCAGGACCTTTCTTCGGAACTGCACAGTCACGGTCCAGGCTTGTATTATTACGGGGGTATCCAGGCCCTAGGCTTCAACGGCCGCGAATTCCTGGTCGGTGGCGCCGGGAAAGTCACTTCGTTGGAAACCTATGCACCGACGACGGGTAGGTTCACTTATCTGTCGATGCCTTATTTTGCGGTAAACAGCATCACGTCGTACGGAAATTCCTTTTTGCTTGCTGGGGCCGGCCCGGGCTCGGGGCCTAGTCAGCCCCCTGCGCTAGGGTGGATTTCGCCCGACCATCTTTTCACGAATCTCACCAGTTTTCTGCCACCTGGTTGGGGAGTAACGGCACACTCCGCCCAGGACGGAAAGGAGTTCCTTATCGAAGGACGCAACAGGGCAACCGGAGAGAAGCTGTTTGCGGTCTTCGATCCTGCGAATAGGAGTTCAACCGACGTGACTGAATCTTTCCCTGAATCTTTCGATCTGCATAGTGTTGACGGGCGTCAGGGTTATTTTCTACTCGGGGGACAAGCCGACGGAGTCTGCTATCTTGCCCGCTATCATCCTGGAGCCCAGCCATCTGTTGTGAGGGGTTTGCTACCACCCGACGCCATAGACGTGACTGCAGTTAAGACCGTGGGTAACCAGAGCATCGTTGCCGGGTTAACTCGGGCACGCCGAGTTTTCATCATCAGCTTCCCAGAGAAGACATCGAAGTAGGCTGACGCGCGCGCTTGAGCCAGCCTACGTGCTGCGGGTCTTCCTCTTTCTGCGATTTTGCGCCGAAGGCTCCCAGCCTGAAAGTTCTTCTGCATACCATTGAGGATGCTTATGATAGATTCCGTTGTCGCCGCCGGCCCAGACCGGAAACCAATAGTTGGAGAGAACACCCGTACCCACCGACGACGGGGTGCGTATGGGTCCTCACAGGTGGCGTCCGGTTAACTGACTGCACGCGAATCCTCTCGCGGTTATATATAAGGCGAGAAACGGTGTGCACGTTTCACCGCCGCTTCAGGTTCAGACGGTAGCGAGGAACCAACTAACCGATGTTGGGGGGAGGGTGGGCCGTTCGTGGATGCGATCCTTGATTAATAAGGCGTTGGTGGGCTCACTGAGTTGCTCAAGAAGCTCGCTTGGAGCGGCGCCGCGGTCGTACTTGTAGCTGAGTCGGCCAGAAGTCCTATAGCCTTGTTCATTTGCTGATCAACGCCGACATTCAATTGGCAGGGATCGACGTCCACGATCACATTCGGTGAAACCCCTCTACCCTCGAGGCAATATCCCTTTGATGTATACCAACCAAATATCGGCAGACGGACCCAATAACCACTGCCAACCCTGAAATTCGCAGCCCCGAGCGCATTCCCGGCCGTCTTCTTTCCAACGATAGTGGCCAAGCCATTCTCGGCGGCGAACCCCGCGACCATTTCGGCCGCGCTATTCGTCCATTCATTGTATCCGTCCGGTGGACCCAGGATACATACTGCGATGGCTCCCATAGTTGAGAACGATGCTTAAGGGGTAAAGAGGCCGCCGGCTTCGATTTCGGAGAGGCATTCTTCCAGGGAGAGAAGTCGGGCAATTTCCCACCACTGTCCAGTGTGACGGAAATAGGCCAGGTTGAACCGCTCGTCTCCGGCGTACTGAAGTCGGGCGAACTTCGACTCGAAGAAGGGTGAAAGGGCGCGGGGTCCGGGCGAACAATAGCGGGAGCAGAAGTAAAAGAAGGGACCTCGCCAGCGGGTATGAAGGTCCACCAGGTAGTTCAACTCGGTTTTCCTGGGAGGCGGCTGGATATAGCGAGGCTTCAAGGTCGAATCGATCAGCGCTTGGGCGCGGCGCTCGACTTCGTGTTGGAGGGCGGCAGGCACGGGCTTTTTAGATCGTCGCAAGGTCCCCGCCGGATCATAGACCCAAGTCCAGCCCGAGGGTCGTCGGGAACGGGCCACGGAGGTTATCCCCCTTCCTTTCCGTCCACCGCGGAGTGAGCGGATTGCCATTGGTCCGGGAGTAGTTCGGCCAGCCGGCTCTGGGGATGAGCGCCGATGCGTTCGAAGATATCGCGCAGGTAAGCGAAGGGATTGAGACCCAGCCTTTTGGAGGTGGTGATCAGGC
>JBELAJ010000529.1:0-5860 GCA_049508935.1 Terriglobia bacterium
ACGCGATATCGATACCCTCTGGAAGGAAATCGGGGAGTTGCTCAATACGGTCTCCCCAAGCGAATACACAAACTACTTCACCTCCTGTGGATATGTAAACACTTAAATCGAAACAGCTCTAGCGTCGAGGAATATTGCGACTGCTTTGGCTTTCCTACACCTTCTCAGGATCAAGATCCCGCCGCCCTAGGCAGCGACACCCCTTCGAGCGGGCTTGGCCACGGGCTCCAGCATGAACGCGGGAGGCTTGAGGGCGGGGATCTCAAAATGGCGTTCGAGGAGCATGAAGGCGACGCCCAGGACACCCGCATCATGGTCTAGTTTCGCAAACTTAATCTCCAGGTCGTCAGTACAATGACTGAGGGCTTGGCGCTTCACGATGCGAACGATCTGATCGAGCAGGGCTTGTCCCGCCTGCTCTAATCTCCGGTCCAGCACGATGATCGAAGGGTTGAACAGATTGACGAGATTTGCCAGGCCCAAGCCAAGGTAATTGCCGGCTTGCTCGACAATCGCGCTGCAGGTTTTGTCACCTTCGCTAGCAGCCTTAAGGACTTGCCAGGCTGAGATTTCGCCAGCGTCACCACTACGCGTTGCCAAGCCCTGGGGATTACTGCCCTCCGAGATCGCCTTCCAAATGCGCAATTCGAGAGCCAGGGCCCCGGCCATGGCTTCCAGGCAGCCGAAGCTTCCGCACGGGCAGGCGGTGTTGTCCTCGCTCACGTGGGTGTGTCCAAACTCTCCAGCCGCCCAGCGGTGGCCGTGTAGAGGTTTACCGTCCACGATGATACCTGCGCCGATTCCTTTTCCGTAATCGACGAAGATCATGTCGTTGGCCCCTTGGCCCGCGCCGAGCATCCTTTCCGCCGTCGCCCGAGCTCGCGTTTTGTCCTCGACTAAGACTGGAATTCGGAACTCCCCTTCGAAGATGTCCCGCAGAGGAACTTGTTTCCAGAAGTCGATCGTCGACGATGTCACCACTACGCCGTCCCGGGTGTTGACCAGTCCCGGATCGGCGATCCCAATTCCGATCAAGGCGCGATTCGATACTCCCGCTTGCTCGATAGCCCGCCGCGTGCAAGTGAGCAGTTGTCGGACCAAGCCGTCCACTCCCCCGTTGAGATTGGTGGGTTCCCGTACGGAACTTATGATTTTTGGGGAGAGGTCCAGGGCCGAGGCGATTACCATCTCGTCGTCGAGTTCCACCGCCGCCAAGAAACTGTTTTCTTGGTTCAGGCGCAGCAGAATCTGCTTTCGACCCATGGGATTGTTGGAGGGGCCGGCTTCCACGAGGCAGCCCTCGTTGAGAAGTTCCCTAACGAGCGTTGAAATGGTGTTTGGCCGCAGGTGGGTCAGTTTGTGAATCTCGACACGGGACAATGGGCCGAACCGCCATACCGCGGCTTGGATAACATGCTTGTCCCGTTCAGATTTCGTTGCAACGTGCTTCATGTTAACCTCTCTGTCGCCCCAAGTTGCGAGGCTCTGTGGGAAAAAACCCCTCACCCGGCTCGCTACTCTCGCCACCCTCTCCCCAAGGGAGAGGGCTGAAATCAATCATCGCTGACGGCCCTCTCCCTTGGGGAGAGGGTGTCCCGCAGCCGGCGTAGTCATCAGCCGGTGCGGGACGGGTGAGGGGTTACTGCCGAAGAATCCAAACACCCGGTCCGTTCTCAGGGCTATCAAGACAGGCAGTTCAGATTCAACAAGTTGCCCTGGGAGCGCCAAATTCGACTTCGGAATTCGGCTTGAAGAAATCGTCAGGTGAATTTCAGTTGCACCGTAGTACTCCTTCCCGGAAACAGTCGATAGCGTTGATGGCCACTCGCGGAGGCCCCTCCCGAAACGGGCTCGAGAATCAAGCTTTCCCGCTGGTCGACCACCAATTCGCCCTCACAACCGGGTGGCAATGCTAATCGCAGCTCTCGATTCCCAAGCTTCCCTCGGCTGCTGAATTCGATAGGCCCGCGTACTGTGTGAACCGTCAACTCGAGCAATTCGAGCGGGCCTGGTTGCGGGCGGATCTCACAGCGTTTGAAACCCGGCAGCAAAGGGCGAACTCCCGCCAGGCTCATGGTGGTCACGTAAAGCGGCGCCACCGGGCAATGGCTCCATTCGTCGCCCGTATCGGCCGTTGCGTGCCAGCCCTCTTGCAGAGTGTTATTGAGCGCGACTGATTCCATCGTGGCCCACCGTTCGCGCAATTCTCTCACGATGATTTCCGGCCGTCCACCCTTACCCAAGGCCCAGAGGCGCCAGCCCGCGTTGGCGGGGTAGGAGAAGCCCATCTCAGGTGGACATTCGGCCAGCGCCCGCACCGAAGCATCCATCCGCCCATCTGGACACTGGTCGAACAGAATCGCTGTGGCCAGTGAGCGGTCGCACAGGCGGGGCGCGCCTTCTTCTTTAAGCCATGGAAGATTGTTGATGAAAAGACCCCGCTCAGAGCTCCAAAATCGGCGCACGGCAGCGGTTTGAAGCCGGCGTCCGAAATCGCGTGCCGCCTGCGCGCGCACCTGATCGCCAAAGGCCTCGCACATGGCGGAAAGCGCATTTTGCAGCATGGCCGCTGCATAGAGGTTGAACGCGCATTGTTTGTGGCGCTGGCGTTGGTAAGCATTGTGGTCCATCCACACGGTGGGAATCCCCAGGCCCTCCACGCGAAGAAGTCCGTCATCGTCCACTATGCTCTCGAGGTATTGCGCGAAGCGGAGAAGGCGAGGATAGGGCTCGAGAAGATCATCCAGGTCGCCAGTGTAAAGGTAATGGTAGTAGCAGTCGAAATTGAAGCCCACGCCATGATCGAGGAGTGGCCCCCAGGAGGTGAGCTGAAGCTGCCGTTCCATCAATCGAGCCAGGCGATCGTAGGCAGGCCATGTATCCAGGAAATAGCCATCCAGCGTCATCCCCTGGCTGTAGGTGGAGATAAAGCGCGCCGGCAATCGCCTTTCGCCTAAATTGAGATGGACAACGTGAATCTGGTGGCCGCAGTCTCCACTATATTGCTGCCGCTCACGCCCGCCGCCGTCCATAATTGTTTCTTGGGCGCAATTGTCCATCGTATTGAGGGTGGCGGCCATCAATCGCTGAATGGCCGGATCGGAGACGCTCACGGCGCCGTGCTGCGGCCAGGGGAAGGCCCTGCGCCGCATGCCCACATTCGAAACCTTTACTGTGCCCGCTGCGCCATGAATGTGGAGCTGCACCCATCGGCAGCTTTCGAAATCGAAGGTTTCAAAGTGGTTAACACCATCACGGCAGGTGAATCGACTCCAACCATAGAATTGCCTGTTCAGCAGCGCCGGGCCGCCCACTCGATGCGCTTCTTGCACCATGAGTTCAATCGCCGTCCCGGCCGGCGCTTCGATAGTAAAATAGGGCCAGCCCACCATCTGTTCCTTGAACTCGAATGTGAGAGCCGCGCCGCGCCGGCCGTCGAGCTCGACTTCCCATGACCCAACAGCAGCTTCTTTCGCCGCCGGGCTGCGGTCAGCCCGGAAGCTGTTTGGAGGCAGGCATTCGAAGTACTCCTCGATGGGCCGAATCCACTCGATCCAACACGACTCCGCCAAACGGGCCACGGGAACCAGAGTTTCATGCATGGAAGGAATGGTCCGCGCGCGCAACTCACAGGATTCAGGGGCGCCGTAGGTATTCAGCATGTACTCCTGATAATCGGAGCAGAGAGGTGGCTTATTGGAAGGGCATCCCAGCAACATGGCAGGCAGCCAATCTTCGCCCGGTGTGAAGGAAGGAGCCGACCAGCCCTCGGGATAAAGCCGCGCGTCGAACTCTTCTTGCAGGCAGCGCAAATACCAGCGTTTGTAGTGGCCGGGCTTCCAGGCGCGAGCGAGAAATGCTCGCCAGGTCTCATCCGAGACGATTTTCTGCTTCTCGCCGCCAGCCGTTTCAATTTCCAGCCAAAACAGGAACCCACACTTGCCTATCGGCCAAGTGCCATCCCCCTGGCCAAAGAAGAGCACTTGGGCGCCGAGGGTGTTGGCGCCGGCTCGCAAAAGCGACGTCAGATCCATGGGGTCCGCTTCCAGCCAGCGTGGGTCGCAGGGCGCGGGACCCCACTGCACCCTGTGACCATTAACCTCCAGCCGGTAGCGGCTATCCGCCGCTATCCACCCCTGGGCTCGCACCGGCTTGTCCGGCAAGTCGAGCTGACGGCGGAAAAGCACAAAGGTGTTTTGCAGAGTGCGCTCAGAAGGATACCAAATCCAGCGCGCGGGTCTTAAGTCAGGCAGCAAGTTTCGTGGCAGCGGGACGCTTGGAATTGGTGCTTGCAGGCCGCCTGCGGGCTTCAAGGGAGCCGCCTGTTGTGCGCTCTGGGAAAGGACTGCACCTCCGGCCAGGATTGAACCTTTCATGAAGTCACGGCGTTTCATGAGTACTCCCAAAAACTGATGCCAGCATATCCTGGCAGGAAAAAACAGGCATGTAAAGAAGAAAGTATCGAAGCTGATATGAAATATGCTCACGAACTAAGCAAAATCGGTCATGTTATGCCTTTTTAGCGCGAAGCCGTAAATATGTCTTGACTCTCGCCCGCATAATGATACCCTCTCCGTGCGAAATTAGGGTGCGAGTATCTGGAGCCAAACCCACGCCAACTGCCCTCTCCCAAGGGAGAGGGCAGTCTGTTCAGATGGGCTGGCAGTGTGTTAACTAGTTATCTATTGACAACAGTCGACTCCTTGTTGTAGGGTGAATTGATTTGAACGTCTCACTCACCTCTTGTGGGGACGGTTCCTCTGCCGCCCCTGCCCCCGAACTTTCCTGATCATCGAGAATACTATGTCTTTACGCAAAGCTACCTGTCTTACTCCCCGGCGGCTCGACTCCGCCCGGCACAATTCCGAGCGCTCCACCGGACCTCGCAGCGAGGCCGGAAAAGAGCGCGTGCGAATGAACGCCCTGAAGCACGGCTGTGATGCGGCGCCTGAAAACGAGGCCGCCGTGATGCGGGCGCTGGGCGAAGATCCCGAGCGCTACGCCGCCCTGAAGCGCGAACTCGCGACCGCTTACGGGCCGGGCGACGCGCTCTGGGATCGACAGATCGAAGACCTAGCGAGGCTCTACTGGCGACGGCAGCGGATGGAGCGCATGGAGACGGGCCTGATGCGGCGCGCTCTCGAGGCGGTCGAGGAGCGCGAGCGAGCGCGCCGCAGCCAGATCGCCGCCGTCACCTTCGAGCCCTCGAAGCTCGACGCCACCGACCTCGAACTGGGCGAGCCCACTGACCCGTGCGGGCACCTGCGCCTCGAGATCTCGCTGCTGCGAGTGATTCGCGAGCAGCTCCCTCGGGGGATTTTCACGCTGGGTCAGCAGAAGGTGATCCAAAAACATCAGCAGGGCGCCCTCGGTTGGCGGCCGGCGCGGCTTCGCCACCTGATGTGGATGTTCAGGCAACGGGCCTACTTTCAGGTGCAGAAGAACGAGGCAGGGTTAAGGGATTTCGTGAACGAAAACATGGGGGGCGAGGCCAATGTGGACCCCCTGTGGCGGGAACTGCTGCGCCTGCTGGAGGAGGAAATCGCCGTGGTGGAAAAACAGTTCGCGGCGGAGGTCGCGGCGCAGGAGGAAAAGGACGCGATCGAGCGTGACGCCTGCCTCGCCCCATTCGGCGAGACCTGGGAGATGCTGGCGCGGCAGGAAATGGCGCTCGACCGCTCGATCGATCGCAAGGTTAAGATCATCTTGACCATGCGCAAAGAACACGCCCAACTAAACCCGAATTCGTAAGTTGAACTGCGATTTGAAGGGCTAACTGCCGTCATCGAGCCGTTCCTTTACCCTGTTGCTGGCGGTTGAAATTCCAACTTGCGCGAAGTTGGAATTCCATATTGCAAGA
>JBELAJ010000053.1:0-40757 GCA_049508935.1 Terriglobia bacterium
GCGCTGGGGATGCGGCCCGACAGTCCCGAGTTGCACTACACCTACGCGATGGCGCTCAAGGCTTCCGGAAACACGCGCGAGGCGGAGGCGGAACTCAATCGCGCGGTCCAGTTGCGGGCCGAGTACCCTGAAGCCTTGGTGGCGCTGGGCGACATGCTGGTTGCCGACAAGAACTACGAGCTGGCCATTCCCACTTACCGGGACGCGCTGCGACTCCGGCCCGATGACCCCACGCTCCACTCCGGCCTCGCCGGCGCCCTGCGCCAGGCAGGGGATTCGACTGGTGCGGCTTCGGAGAGCGAGCAGGCGGCTCAGCTCGACCCGAGCTTTGCCGGTTACCAGGTTGACGTGGGCAATGCTCTCTACAACAAAGGCGATTACAAGGGCGCGGTGCAGGCTTTCCGGGCGAGCTTGTCGCGACGCGACGACCCCCAGACGCGGGAGAATCTGGGGCTGGCCCTCGAGCAACTGGCGGACTGGAAGGGCGCATCGGAGGCTTTCCGGGAGGCGCTCAAGGTGCGCCCTGATTGGGCTGAGGCGCACCTGAATTTGTCCATTGCGCTTGCGCTCAGCCATATGAACGATCCGGCGGGCTCAGCGGAGGAAGCGCAAGCGGTTCTGCATATCACGCCCAACAGCCCCGAGGCCCATTTTGCGCTCGCGAGCGCCTGGCTGCGGATGGGCAAGGAGCAGGATGGAATCAAGGAACTGCAGGAGGCCCTGCGCGACAAGCCCGAGTACGTGGAGGCGCGGCTGGCGCTTGCGGATGCCTTTGTGCACTCAGGCCAAGTCGCCGACGCCATCGCCAATTACCGCGAGTACCTGCGCCTTAACCCCAAGGACGCCGTGGCGCACGTCGATCTCGCCAACAGCTTGCTGAAGTCGAGGCAATTCACTCCCGCCATTCAGGAGTACGAGGAAGCTCTCCGCCTGGAACCGGCCGAGCCCATCACTCATTACAATTTTGGCGTGGCCCTCGAGGCTGCCGGTGACCAAGCCCGCGCACGGCAGGAGTACGATACCTACTTGCAGCTCGATCCCACCGCGCCGGATTCCATCGAGTTGCGCAAACACATGCACGAGCTGGCGGCGAAGAAGTGAGCGGATGAACGTCCGCAGTGCAGGGCTGAATAAGCAACCCTCGTCCACGTGAATAAGACAGCTCTCTCCCTTGGGGAGAGGGCTGCGGCTCACGCGGATTTGTTACTCTCCATACTTGAAGGACTTGTTTGGATACGGTGGCGCCTTTGGCACTGGCCGCGGGTCCTTGCGGATCTCCTCTTCGAGGAGCTTGAGGCCGGCGTCGAGCTGGGCATCGCTGCCCTGGAAGGTGGCATGTGGCAGATCGTCTACCACAATATCCGGGTCCACGCCGTGCCCTTCAATCAGCCATTTGTCTTCCGGTCCGTACACACCCTCCTCGGCGGCCGTGGCGATCCCGCTGTCTGCAAGCCGATTGCTTGCCGAGAGCCAGATCTCGCCTCCCCAGGTGCGCACCCCGATCACCTTTCCCAGGCCGAGGCGGCGAAAGCCTTCAGAGAAGGCCTCGCCGTCGGACGCGGTCAAACGATCACAGAGCACCACGATGTGGCCGCGAAAGGCGTATTGCATGTTCCAGGTGGGATTGCCGACGCGCGGCTGCCAATAGAACCAGGCCTGGCGCTGGAGTTTGCCGAGCAGCCAGGAATCGATGTTGCCTCCGTTGTTGTGCCGCACGTCGACGATCAGACCCTGGCGATCGAAGACAGGGTAGAACTCACGAGCCCACTGCTCGATATCGCCGGAGCCCATGGCGCGCAGATGAACATATCCGATGTGTCCTTGCGAGTCTTTCTCCACTTTGAGCCGGCGTGTGTACTCCCACTCCTTGTAGCGCAGGTTGCGCTCATCCTGCGCCGAGACAGGCGTAACGATCACTTCGCGAATCTGCCCGGAAGCGGACTTGACACGCAGCAGCACTTGTCGTCCCGCCTTGCCGCGCAGCAGCGCCCGTTCGTCTGGAACGCTGAGCGAGTTTTCACTATCGATACTGAGGATTACCTCGCCTTCGTGCACCGTCGAGTCAGGCCGGGCCAGCGGCGGGGCTTCGTTGGGCAGATCGGGGTCGTGAAGATAGATGTGCTCGACGACGAACCCGCCGGCCGGCTCGTCGCGCCGCAGGCGGGCGCCGAGCGAGGCCAGCGCTACATCGTCCGCGGGCTTGCGGGCATCGCCGCCGAAGACGAAGATGTGAAGCGCCGAAAGTTCGCTCACCATTTGCGCGATCACTTCGTTCAGATCGTCGCGGTCCGCCACCCGGTCCACCAAGGGAAGATACCGATCGCGCATGGCTTTCCAGTCCACGCCTTGCATATTGCGATCATAGAAATAGTCGCGCTCGAGGCGCCAGGCGTCCGCGAAGAGTTCGCGGAATTCGGCGCGGGGATTGGTATCGAACGTCCACCGTGAAAGGTCCATCTTGACCTTAGGCAGCGCCTTGGGATCGGAAAGCGCGGCGGCTTTGACGTCGGAATCGAGAATATAAAAGTCATTACCTTTCGCCACCAGCAACTTTTTGCGGTCCAGCGAGAACTCGTAACCCTTCACGTCGGCCAGCACGGTCTCGGGAGGGTCGCCCTTGTTGGCAATATCCACGCAGGCAAGGTTTTCCTTAGGCGGTTCGCCCTCATCACGGTCCAGCCAGCAAAGGCGTTTCTCGCCAGCCTCGAGATCGGAGTAATTGGCGGAGGGCACGGGCACCTCATTGAGTCGCGATGTCAGATCGTTGAAATCAATGTTCACGGTGGGAGGAGCCGGCTTCTTCGCGTCGGCGGCCTGGCCGGGCTTCGCCTCGCTTGGCTGGCTCGACTGCGACACGGCGGGCTTGGCCTCTGACGGTTTCTCCGGCTTCGGTTCCTCCGGTTTCGTCTCGGCCGGCTTGGCGGGCTGATCGGGATGCAGCTCATCCGCCGGCGCGAACGGCGAGCGCAGGCCCGGAGTGAGGGCAAGCTCGTACACTTTCATCGAGCGATCGAAGTATGGCTCCGGCTGGCGCGGTCCCCAGGGCGACCGCACCACCGTCCTCAGCATGCGGTCGGAAAGGAAGTAGAACCACTTGCCGTCCGCGCTCCAGGCAGGGCTGCCGCTGTTGTAACGGTCGGAAGTAAGGGTATGAATGGCGCCGGTGTTGGCGTTCAGTACCTTGATCTGGTCGAAAGTGTTGGTGGCCGATTCTACGTACGCCAGCCATTGGCTGTCCGGTGACCAAGTGAGATCGTTGAAGTCTCCTACCATTGACTGCGCGATCAGCTTCTGTTGCTTTGTCTTGGTATCTAACAGCCACAATTGCTGGTCTTTGTCGTGATCCGCCAGCCAGCGGCCGTCCGGCGAAGGCACGCCCTCCCAGCGCAGCACCTTGGCATCGTGCGTCCATTGTTCGGGCGCGCCGATGCCGTTGGCCGGGTATTTCCAAAACTCGGTTTCGCCGCTTTCGGTGGAGAGCGCGATGATGCTCTTGCCGTCGGGCATGTAGCGGGCCTGGCGGTAACGGACTGCGGAGTTCCCAGCCGCCTTGACGATTCGCCCGCTTTTGGCGGGGAGCGTGAACACTTCGCCGCGCGCGGTGAAAACTGCCGCATCGCCGGTGGGAGAGATGTGAACCTGGGTGAGATATTCGAGCGGACTCTTCACCCAGTGATCGCGCAACTGGTCGAAGTCAGTGACCAACGAGATGTTGATGATGCTGTCTTGGCCCGTCTTGAGATCGAGCAGCCAGAGGTCTGCACCGCATTGATACGCAATGCGACCGTCCGAGAGTGATGCCCACTGAATGTCGAAGCCGCGGTGGTGTGTGTGCTGCTTCAAGCCGTGACCATTCCGGTCCATCGAGTAGACGTTCATCACTCCGTCGCGGTCGGAGAGAAAGTAGACCCGGCCGTCCCAAAACATGGGGTCGTGCGAAGTGCCGGGCCAGTCAGCCGTTAACGGCACAGCCTCCGAGCCGGCGTCGTAACGCCAGATGTCCTCAGCCGTGCCGCCTTTATAACGTTTCGTACTGCTTCCCTGCTTGTTGTAGCGAGTAAAGAACAGTGTATGTGCGTCGGGCGTATAGCTGCCTTCCGCCGCCTGGGCCAAAGGCACCACCTCGCGCCCGCCGTGGCTATCGATGGCCACCAGTTTGGGGTCGGGCAGCGTCGAGTATCGGCCGGTGCGGACGAGCACGCGCCCGTCGGGCGTCCAGCCCGCCACCGCCGCGTCTCCCTCCCAGGTGATGCGCTGGGGCAAGCCGCCCTCCACCGGCATCGTGTACACTTCCGTCGGGCCTTCGTATTCAGCGCTGAAGGCGACGGTTCGGCCATCCGGAGAAATGGCTGCGCCACCTTCGTGGCCGGGGTTCGAGGTGAGCCGCCTCGCGGCGCCGCCCTTCATGCTGACCGTCCAGAGGTCCCCTTCGGCCGTGAAGATGATCGTGTCGCCGTGGATTCCAGGTTCGCGGTAATAGCCGGGACGCGCGGGAGCATCGTCGGCGGTAATAATGGCATTCATGAGTATGACGGCAGAGATAACGACCATCGGTAGCATCGCCGTCTGCGCGGCGACCCTGAGACGGCCCAGCCCTTTTCCAATTTTCCCGTCCATTTCCGTTTCCATGCCTCCTTCTGATGTCCTGATTGCCGACCTTCAGGTCGGCATCTCATTCGTGCTGACCTAAAGGTCAGCGCTACTCGTTAATTGGACGGACGCTCGACCTCTTTAGGCGCTCCGACTTTATCGGTGGCGTCCACGTGGAAGAGCTTGAATTCCGAGTAGCGATGCTCATTGCGGAGGTGTTTGCCGTTCCAGTCTACGGAAACGGTGACTTGCTGCGGCACCCAGAATGCCGCAGGATGGTCTTTAAAGTGAACTTCGCCATAGGCGATCTCAGTTGTTTCCCGTTGCAAATTGAGCGACTGCACAGGCCGCAGCAAGTCGCTGCGGAGGCGGATGATCTGGTAGGTCTCGGAATCAATCCAAGCCAAGCCCTGGTAAAAAGTCGTCACGGTGGTGTCACCGGATTTGAAGGAACCGGTGAATTGCGCTTTCGCCGGCCGCTGGGCATACGCAACCAGGTATGCAACCCGGCCGTTGACGTTCTGCCGGCCAACGTAACGAAACTCTGCCTGCGACTGGTACAGGGGATGGAATACGAGTGCGGCTGAAGCAAATCCCGAGGTGAGCATGAACCCGTCCGCCAGACCCTCGGGTGTCGTCTGCCTTCCCGACAGATCAGTACGGTACTCATTGAAGCCCGGCCCCCAGTCCTGGGTTGGCGTGAAGCACAAGTAGCGAAACTTCTGATCCAGTGTGGTGGCTGACTTTTGCTTGCCTTGCAGCTTCTCCTGGTGAATCTGCTCGAGTGAGCTGGTGTTCGGGAAATTGACAAAAGACTCCGCTACGGTCTTTCCGACTGCGCTGAGGATGGGATCCAACTGTGCCTGGTCGGCGACGGGTTCCAGACCCTTGGCGTCGAGCGGAGGACGGAGGAGGTAGTCGAGCGCTTGATCACCCTTGGATTTGCCCTTACCGTAGTCTGCCTCGATCTTCTTGCGATTATCAATCTTCACCCAAAGCGTGCGCGCCTCGAGGGGCATCTTCTTCAGATCACGGCCTTCGAGGTATCGAGCCATTTCCTGATCCGCTGCCTGGAATTGGTCCTCGCCCAAGAGGGCCTCGATGCGCAAAAGGCGTATTTCGGGTTTGGCGCCGGCGGCCAGGGCTTTGCCGAGATATTCATCTGCGCCGCCCCAATTCCGAACCTGTAACTGGGAGCGGCCCAATTCCTGAAGGGCCAGGGTATCTTGCGGGGCATATTTGAGGGCTTCCAGAAAATACGATGCCGCGTCCCGTGGTTTACCCTCCCAACTCTCCATCACTCCCAATGCCACAAAGGGTTCAGGGCGTCCCAGGCTTCGGTCCGCCATCATCTTGTTAAACACCTCGGCGAGGTTGCGGTAGGCTCCGTCCCAATCCCCCGAGCCGAGTTCGGCAAGCCCCACCATGGTACGGCAAGGCAGGCAGGAAGCATCCTGGCGAATCACTTTGTTGAAGAAAGGTACGGCCCGGTCGGGACTTCCCTTCTCGATGAACTCCGTCACGCCGCGGGCATAGTCCTTTCCGCCCTCGGCCGAAAGACCGTCGGAGGCGTTGAGTTTGCTCAGCCTCGGCGCCAGCCCCGAAATCAGGTCGGCCTGGGCGAGCAGTTGGGGATTCTCTGCCGCCTCCCGCAGTGTAATGGGGATGACCCAGGTCTTTCCTGCCTCCTCAAATGTAATGAGCGCGTGAGCCCTGAGGTACCCTTTCTTCGTCACCTTCAGGTCAAGGGTGAGTTGTTTGGCACTCTCGAGATTTAACGAGTACTCGGTCCGGAATTCGCCTTGGAGGTCCGTCATCAGGCTCTTCGGCCCGGCGGAGGCGTCCACAGCCATTACCGTGACCCTGGCGTTAGGAACCGGATCACCCTGGAGCGTCTTCACCTTGCCCTGAATAAACCACATGGTGTACAGATTCATGCCGCGGCCAGGTGTCGAGGGGGGCCCAATAACCTGCGCGAACGCGGATGCCTCGAAAAGAATCGCTACAACAAAGAGGACGTGATTGCGCACACTCGCCTTCCTCATGACGCCACCCCGAGCCTATCGAATTTCCTGACGTTACCTCTGCTTCTACTGCTTCTTTTGGCTAAGCTCTTTGGGTTTGCCTTGTTTCTCGGTGGCCTCCACCTGGAAGAGCTTGAACTCGGAGTAATGATGCTCGTTGCGGAGATGTTTGCCGTTCCAATCGACGGAAACCGTGACATGCCTCGGCACCCAGAATCCTTCCGGCATGCCTTTGAAGTGCAGTTCCCCGTACGCGATCTCGGTGGTTTGACCTTCCAGTTTGACTTCCTCCAAGGGCCTCAACAGGTCGGTGCGGAGCCGGGTGATTTGATAGGTGCGAGAATCAATCCAGGCCAGGCCCTGAGTGAAGGTGGTCAGACTTACGCCGCCGGACTTGAAGGTGCCGTTCAAGCGCGCCTTGGTGGGTTGCTGAGCGAAGGCCACCAGATAGCGATCATGGCCGTCCACTTTCTGCCGCCCCAGGTAACGAAAGTCGGATTGCGGCTGATACATGGGATGGAAAACGAGCGACGCCGAGGCGAATCCCGAGGTGAGCATGAACCCTTCGCCCAGGCCCGTCGGCGCAGCTTGCGAACCGGACGGATCGGCACGGTACTCATTGAAGCCTGGGCCAAAGTCTTCGTCCGGAGTAAAGCACAGGTAGCGGAATTTCTGATCGAGCGTAGCGGCCACTTTCTGTTTGTGCGCCAACTTTTCCTGGTGAATCTCTTCCAAAGAACTTGTGTTGGGAAGTTTGGCGAACACTTCCGCCACGTTGTGGCCCACTGCTTTGAGAATGGACTCGAGCGGCTTCTGGTCGGTGGCAGGCTCCAATCCCTCGAGATCGAGAGGGGGATGGCGGAGATAGTCGAATCGCGGCGCGCTCTTCGCCTTGGCGTAAACTGCGTCAATCTTCTTTCGATTTTCGACCTCCGCCCAAAGCTGGCGGACGCGTAAGGGCATCGTTTTCACGTCGCGCCCGTTAAGGTAACGGGCCATCTCCGTATTCGCCGCCTGGTATTGACCCGCACTCATCAGGGCCTCAACGTACAGCAGACGCACCTCAGGATTGGCGCCCGCCGCCAGGGCCTTGCCCAGATACTCGACCGCGGACAGCCAATTCTGAACCAGCAACTGCGAGCGGCCCAGTTCCTGAAGGGCGAGCGAGTCCTGAGGCGCGTACTTGAGCGCCGTAACGAAATACCCTGCCGCTTCTTTCGGCTCGTACTGCCAGCTCTGCATCACCCCCAAGGCGACGAACGGTTCCGGCCGTCCCGGGCTCGAGTCCGAAAGCATCTTCTGACAGATTTCGACAAAGTTGCGCTGGGCGCCATCCCAATCACTGGAGGCGAGTTCAGCCAGTCCCAGCATAGTCTGGCAAGCCAGACAGGAAGGATCCCGGTGGGTCACCTTGGTGAAGTACAGCAAGGCCCGCTCCGGCTTTTTCATCTCCAAAAACTCCACCACACCCCGCGCATAGTCCTTTTCTCCGACCGCAGAAAGCCCGTCGGAGGTTCTGAGCTTGCTCAGTTTCGGCGCCAGGATTGAAATCAGATCGGCTTGCGGGAGCAGGTCCGGGTCCTCTTCCGGTGTCCGCAAGGTGATGGGAATGACCCAGGCTCTGTTTGATCCGCTAAAGTCAACGAGCGCGTGTGCTTTGAGGAACCCTTTCTTGGTTACATTCACCTCGAAGGAAAAATCCTTCACTGCGTCCATTGCCGTTTTCAGCATGTACACCGTATTAAACTTGCCTTGCAGGTCGGTCATCAGGACTCGGAATTCAGCTCCTGTATTCGCGGGCATCACCTCGACCCTGGCGTGAGCTACCGGGTCGCCCCGCAGCGTCTTCACCTGGCCCACCACAGGCCATTGTTGGTAATTGAAGACGTTGTTGTCGGCGAGTCCAGGCGCGACCGGATTCACGGTAGTTGAAAACTGTCCCAGTGCGGGCACGGCCAACCAGCACGCTGCCGCAAATAGGACAGGAATGCGCAAGCGGGCAATCATGATGATGACCTCTTTAAGTCTGATTCCTCAACTCCAACTCTACACCTGCCACGAATCGTACACCTACCGGCGCGCGGCGGCAAGGGCCAGCGGCGAGTTTATCTCGTCAGAATATGGAGCGGCTCGTGGGGCGGTTACTTTCGACAAGCTGAGGCGTGCTTTCCAAGGTGGGCGGCAATTAATGTTCAGCGAAAGTGAGCTGGAGGAGAAACACTTCGGTGTTGCCTGCGGGGTGGGACGCCAGGGCGCAGGGCGTTGCGGAAAAAGCGGGCTCGTTGACGGTTGCGGCGACGAAGAGGTTTCCGTTCCCATCAGTTGCAAGACCCTTGACTCCCTCACTCCAGGTGGTATCTAAAGTGCCACCGGCGAGGAAGCTGCCGAACTGGAGGCGAGGCGGGGCGGGGGAGAATCGGACAATATATCCATCCTCATGCCGACTCAGGCGTTTGATCAGCGCCGTAGGAGAAACCGGGAAATCGGTCGAAGTCGTGCGCCCGGCGAGCGTGACCGCGCCGTCCTGGCCTACCGTGATCGCATCCCCTGACGTATCCTGCGAGCCTCCTACGAGGGTCGCGTAGAGGATGCGCAGACGCCCTGACTGCTGGTCTCGCTGGAGCTTGGCCCAAAATGCTTCCGTTCTGCCTGCCAGACGGCGCTCGAATACGTCGGCAGTGGTGAGGAGATCTCGGGATGCTGTCGTCCCTGCAACGTAGACGTCTCCGTTTGCCCCGTGAGCGATTGCCGACGCCGTTGAATATCCCGTACCCCCAATGGCCAAAACCGGGCCGGCCGGGGAGCGGTGTTTCAGCGAGAAGGGAAGGACGAACGCGCAAGGTTCCTCGCGTCTGCCCGATCTTAAGAAGTTCGCGGAATTTGACATTCCAGCCAGATAGAGAACGCCATCTCCGCTGCTGGCGATGGACTGAATCGAGTCGTCTCTGGCGCCTCCAACGTACGTCCCGTACACAAGGCGTTCACCCTTCGCATCGAGCTCAGCCAGGAACCCATCCGTTGCACCCTTGAGATGTGGCGCCATTGCGTCCCGCGTGACGGGAAAGTCCGGCGAGGAGGTGAATCCGGCCACCCAAGCGTTGCCGTTCGGGTCAACCCAAAGCGAGGTGGCCGTATCCGCCCCGGAGCCGCCGAGATAGGTGGCGTAGAGATACCGCGAACCGGTGGGATCGAGTTTGGCCACGAAGGCGTCGCATCCCTCGACCCCCTTTCCGCCTCCCGGAGCGCGTGCTTGGAAGGCGTTCGCCGTGGCAGGAAAATTGGAGGAGCAGGTGGTTCCCGCCACAAAGGCGTCTCCAGACTGGTCCACTGAAACCGCATTGACGACCGTCCGATAGCTTCCGCCAATGAACGTCGAGTAAACTACCCGACTGGCCCCCGGGCTGATTTTCGCGGCAAAGCCGACCCAGTCGTCATTGTTCACGCCTGAGCGCGTTCTGAGCGCTTGAGGGGTGGACGGGAAGTCCGGGGAATCCGTCTGTCCCACGACATAAATGTATCCCTCACGATCCAAGGCGATGGCGTTCGGCGAGTCCTTCTGACGCCCGCCCAAATACCCGGCAAAACGAATAACCGGACGCGGCAGGGGGATGCCGCCAAGCGCCAACTCGGTGAAAACGATAAGGGGCAGCAAAAAACGCATGAAGGACAAATAACCCCGGAGCGCGACACCCTCTCCCCACGGGAGAGGGTTGTCCTCCTAAGGGTGTTCCCTTGCGGCTAACGGGGTAGTTTTCACGCCAGTTGCCCTCCGTCCACGAAAAGCAGCACGCCGTTCACATAGTCCGCATCGCGCGATGCCAGGAAGGCGGCAGGCCCGGCGACGTCTTCCGGCATTCCTACTCTGCCCACCGGAATAAGCGTTTCGTATTTTTTCATGAACTTCGGGTCTTTCAGGAAAGGTTCCGAGAGCCGCGTACGAATCAGGCCCGGGCCAAGAGCGTTCGAATTGATTCCATAATGCCCCAGTTCGCGTGCCAGGGTTTTAGCCAAGAGAAAGATGCCCGCCTTTGACGCGTTGTAGGGGGCAAGCTCCGCTTCCGCATCCCAGGCATTCGTGGACGCCATAAATACAAGCTTGCCGCGCCGCTGCTTGATCATGTGCGGAACGACGGCGCGCGAAACCAGGAACGCTCCCTTGAGATTGGTGTCGAGCGTCCAGTCCCAAAGTTTCTCGTCGGTATCGAGGAAGGCGACCCCTTTGCTTACGCCCGCCACGTACATTAGCACGTCGATCTGCTTGTGCTGATCAATCACCTTCCCCACCATCTTCTCCACCTGGCGCGGCTTGAGCACGTCGCAGAATACCCCACGAACTTTCCCGCCCTCCCTCGAGATTTCGGAGACAGTTCGGGCCATCATTTCTTTGTCGAGGTCTGCAATCACCACGGCTGCGGCCTCGCGAGCCAATCTTCGCGCGATGGCCTTGCCGATCCCTTGCGCACCTCCCACGACCAAAGCTACCTGGTCTCGAAAACGACCCTCAATGCGATCAATTTGGGATGTCACAGATCCCTCACAAGAATGCCTGGCAAAAATGTTCGGAACGCCAGATGTTGGTAATCAGCGCTACTCGCTCGGATGCGGTCCGGTCAATCGAGGGTACTGAGTCATCAATCAATTCGTACGACCAGAATAAGATCGCTAAGACGCCTTATGGGCCGCTTGCTCCCACGCTCCATCCGATCTCCGTTGACTAACCTCTACTGTTGCAGGCGAAAGGAGTTCAGGATCGCAGACAATTCATTTCTCAAGCGCATGCCGACCTGATCCATGGGCGGCAGTTGGCTGGCGGTTACGACAAAAGAGTATCCCCCCCAAGCACGATGCGTTGAAACTGATACACGGGCTGACCAAAACCAGGTCAGAGTTGTCGATGCTCAGTGCAGTATCGATGTGTTCTTGCGAGCCGGCCTGATTGAATCCAGGGAAGGAGTCCGTCTCCCAGCGCACCACATCGAGCCGTACATCCTGCACATCCGCAAGCCCGCGGTTCAGCTCGGTGGCTGTGGCTTCGACACAATCGCGTTCGGACTGAACGTCGCCCGGCGAAGCCACCACAATTCTAAGCAGCTCAACTTTGCGCATCGGCGTGTAAGTTTGCACCCTTCTTAAAAGAGATCGCCTATTTTAACAGGTTTTTTAACCGAGCGAAAAATGTTCACCACAAAGGGAAAAGAAAGAAACGGGTCGCAGATACCTTTTCCGGCAAAGAACGGTAACCTGTTTAAACGAGCATTTGCCGACCCTTCGCGCCGCTCAGGGCAGGCTCTAATGGTCGGCGCTACACGCAAACTAGGAAACGATTGGCTTCTCGATTTTCGTTTTTCGAATTTCGATTTTCCAGTTGCGTTCGATGATTTCCTCGACCCGCCGGCCTCTGGGGAGTTTTTGATCTGACATTCGAACAGTAAATCTGAATCGGGTGTTAGAATAACTGTCGGTGACTTCCACTGATGGATACCCAACAACGGCTCGGTTTCGGCGAGATGTTTGAAACCGGGAGATCCCCTCATCCAATCTTCTGCCACCAGGAATTCCTGGAGAGGTTGGCGCTCGAGCGCAACACGGCGATCGGGCGGCGCGCCTCATACGTGATGCAACGGCTGACCGTGGACCCGCGGCGGCTGCATTACAAACCCACGTACGGCGAGAACCGGGGCTGGCGCCGCTCGCGCCTGGGAGGCAGCCAGGGCAGCCACTTCTATCTCTGGTGGGCGCCGAAGAACGCCGCTCCGCTTCGGGAAAGTGACGGGTTTGCGGAAAGTCCCGAAGGTGCGGTATTCGTCCGGGCGATTCGTCATCATGACGATCATTCTCTTCTCCCCCCGCAATCGTTGGCAGAGCATTACCTGCCGGTGAGTGTTGCCGAAATGCGCTGCGAGGAGTACGGGCCTGCCCCGTGGACGCAGACGCAAACGCGGTTTGCGCAAGCGCGGCAACGCGTGCGGCTGCTCAAGGGTCATCCCGGCTCGGGAAAGACCACCGCGCTCTGGCACGCGGCCGATTCGAGCGGGGCGGAACGCATCCTCTACGTCACCTACTCGCGCGACCTGGCGGCCTTGGCGCGAGACTACTTTGATCGCTACTGTTCCTCGCACAAGCGTTTCGAGGTGGTGGTCTTCCCACAGTTGGTGCGACAGATTCTGGGGTCGGGCGCACCGGTGAATCCGGAGAGGGACATGCTCCGGCACTTTTCCCAGGACCTCGGGCCCTACGCGCGCAGTCTGGGGCCGTGGACAAACAACCTGACAGCGCTTTTCGCAGAACTCTACGCACACTTGGTGGGGGAGGCGCTTCCTGTAAGCGTGGGGCGCTTCGGTGAAGTCCGGCAGCCACGTGTGCCGGATAAGGCCTATCGCGAGCGCCGCACGCGATTCATCGGCCCCCAGGCCGTCGCGGGGGCGCTCGAAGCAGCTTCCCGCCTGGAGCGCGGATCGGAGACGCTGGCGGACCGTTATTTTCCCGAGCTGGCGCTGGCCTGGCGGGCAGTCGAGCGATTGCGCAAGGACGGAGGGGACGGCGTTCCGCTGGATTTCGACTGCATGGCGGTTGATGAAGTGCAGGATCTCACCCCCATCGAAGCGCTGGTTTTGATTGAGCTGTGCACACGCGCCTTCCAGCGGCGCAAAACGCTCGCCTCCCTGCTCCTGGCGGGTGACGAGGCCCAGACGGTGCGGCCTACCGATTTCGAATGGGCCTGGCTGAGCGATCTTCTTCACCATCGGATGGCGACTCCCGCGGAGCACAAACTCTCCGCCAACCTGCGCAGTCCGCGCCGGATTGCGGAACTGGTCAACCGCATCTGGGACCTGTACTCCTTTATCGTCAAGGAGGATCGGCCGCGCGGCGCCGGCCAGGCGGAAATTGAAGACGATGCCACGGATCAAGTCCTTTATTGCACCGCCGCGCCGGGTCCGGAACTCGAGGAGTTGCTCAAATTGCTGGCCGCCCGCGAGGGAGTGGCGCTCATCACGCTCGGGGAGGACGTGCCCGCGTTCATTCCGGAGTCGGTGCGGCCGGCCGTGCTGACGGTGTCCGAGGCGAAGGGCCTGGACTTCCACACGGTGTGTGTGATTGACCCTGGCCGGCATATTCGGCAGATTCTGGAGACAGGGTCGCGGACCCGCGTAGATTCCGGCCTTGTCGAGTTGCGCAAGCGCCTGGCCATCGATCAGTTGCGGGTGGCGGTAAGCCGTCCTTGGGAACGGCTGGTGTGGCTGGACATCAACCCTTCGGATGAGGTCGTGGGGGCGAGTCTTGCCTTTCTCAACGGAGACGGGCTGGGTGCCGGGGTTTCCTCATCCGTCCCCGCGGCGATCACCAAAACGCTCCAGGAAGAAGAGTTGGATATGGAGGAGCGCGTGCAGCGCTGCCAGGCAGACGCCCGGCAGTATCTCGAGGTCAAGCCGGCAATGGCCTGGTCGCGCGCCCAGCAGGCGGCGACGCTCCTCGGAAGGCTGGACGCGCCCGCCGCCGTCACGGACCAAGCGGTTCGAGACGCCGCCCATCTCACCCTGGCGGAGATCTGCTTTTTGCTCGGCGTCCGCCATACGCGCCTGCCTGCCGAGTTAGGAAATCCAGACCTTTTCGCAGAAGCGACTGAGGCTGCCCTGCTAGCGCAGCGGGTGGGATTGGCCACAGTGATTCGCGCCATCGGACGCGTCCATCGCGCCGCCTCCGCCGAGCGTCTCCAGGCTTTGGCCGAACTAGCGCAGGTTCTGCCCCGGCACAAATCTGAGCTTGAAAGCTGGGTTCTGGTGGAGATCGCCGCCCAACGCCAGAATTGGATCGAGACCCTGGAAACCGCCTCCCCGGTAGACCGATCGAAAACCGAAGCGTTTCTCCAGCTTTTCCCGGCGTTCTACGAGGCGTTGGGAGTGCCTGACGCCGCGGAACGCTTGGAGGGATTGCGCCAGCGGGCCATCCAGGCGCTTGTCAAAAACAACTATTTCGAGGAGGCATTAAGAGTACTCGCCAAGCTGCCGCGGCGCGATCCCAAACTGGAAGCCGTCTGCTACGAAGGCGTGGGTAACCTGCGCGGGGCCGCCGAGAGCTTCAAGCAGGCCGGGGACTTGAAGAACGCTTTGCGGTGCTTCAGGGCTGTCCCGGACTTTGCCGCCGCCCTCCAGATCGTCCGGCGCCAGCCGGACCATCCCGCCGCCCCCTCCTTGGAATGGCTGGCCCGGTTGCAATCTGTTGTCGGTGAGCGCCCGGAGAAATTCACCCGGACGGTGACCGACGCAGAGAAGAAATTCCTCGAGGATATGCTGGAACAAGCGCTAGGAGTGAAGCGGCGTAAACCTGCCCCCAAGCCGGTACGGAAACCCCGCGCCAAAGCGGAACGTCCTCCCTTCTAAGCCTGGCGGAACCAGCGCAGACCTGCTTTTAGAGCGGCTGGTTCCAGGGCATGGCAGCGACATTGCCTTTTATGTCGCCGACCGTAGGGAGGGCTCAAAGCGGCAGAAAACGGATCTGGTTCAACCATTCTTCTGCCTCTGAAGCGCGGTAGATTGTTACGAGATCTTCGATGGCAGAGTTCAAGGCGAGCTTCTGTGGAATCAAAATGACCCCGGGGCTGGCATGCTGAGCGACGAACTGACGGAAATGTCGGGGTATTGTTCTGACATCATGTGAGACGAGTATGCGGTTCTCGTCAGCGGCGACGCGGAGCACGGCCGGATCCCGCTTCGCAACAATACCCGCCTCGAACGCCTCGATGAAAGACACGCCGGGCTCGCGGCGTCGAACTCCGAGCACAATTGCGCGGCGCAAATTCTCATCAGCCAGAAATTGAGTTCTCATGCGGAGGCAGGCTGGCGGCGTGCGCGCTCCAGCCTTTCGCGCAGAGCAGGGGGGATCGGGGATTGGTCCTTCCGGGCCTTCTCCCACAACTTTTCGATTTCACTCAGGTACGCTTCGATCTTCGCTCGATTTGCCAGGTAGAAGGTGATGGTTCCGTACACCTGTTCCAGCGAAAGGGTCGGATACTCCTCCACGATGGTTTCCGGCGAGGCCCCATCCAAGAACGGGTAGACGACCGATTCCAGCGACACACGGGACCCCATCACATAGTAACCGCCGTTCCGCTTTTCCACATATTCTTGCGCCATATACTCTCACGCTCCGCTCGTTCTAAGAGGCAATTGTATCATGCGTCGAGCGCAGAGCTGCTTTCTAAATCTGCTGTTCTTGAATCGATGGGCAGGGGCGCAGACATGCCAAAGAGCGGCACGTCTGCGCCACGCGCGTTTTGTCGTGATGTATGCGCCCCTCTGAACCGACAGGCAGTCAGGATGACAGCCTCCGAGTTTCCTCACAGCTTCTGAAGGAGAGCGGGGAACCGGCAGGTGGCACATACGTCCCTCCTACACCAACTCCACTATTACTCGGCGCCCCAACATGGCTGCTGCCCGCTGCAGGCTTGAGAGGGTAATGTCGTTTTTCGGATCAAGCAGACGATCAACCTGTGTCCGGCTGGTCTTAAGCAGCGCTGCCATCCGCGACTTCGATATTTTCTTCTTCTTCATCGCCTGGCCGAGTTGCCACGCGACGACCTCCTTAATCGCCTGTGCTTGCGCCTCTTCCAAAATGCCCTCCCCTTTCAGGAAATCATCGATGCTGGAACCCATATGTTTCTTACTCATGGCAATCCTTTCAGCCACTCCCGCACCGGCTCGCTTCCAGCCGCGGTGCGAAAAAAGATCAGCGGGATTTTCTGTGGCTTCGGCCTGTCAAGCATCAAGTTCCTTCTACAGAAAGTGTACCTTAAAAGGTACATATGGGCAAGCCAATTTGATGTCGCGGCTGGCGGCGACATTGCTTTTCACCTCGTCGACCCCAGATTGCCACCCTCGACACACGGTTCGATATCCCCGCCCGTCGGGCTCAGACGTACAAGACAATGTCTGCACCACCCGCGCTTCGCGGCCCTCCAGGGCGTGCGAGGGCCCGTGACGCTCGAACGACTGCGCGTTGCCGGTTCATTTAGGAGTTTTGGTAGCTGTTAGCCCCATTCGCTGGAGGGCCTGGAACATAGCATGCGAGATACCAAGCTCGCGGACAATCACGCGCCGGGGTAACCCAGCTCCGCGCATCTGCCTGAACCGCAAGAAAAACGCGCAACGTTGTGGGTTGTGGTAAGACATCACTCCCCGCCACCCACAGACCGAACAAACCTCAACTTTAAGGGGAGAAGATTTGATCCCCGAGCGTTGGATGATCAAGGAAACCAGATTCCTGGAGACGCCGAGCTTTCGCGCGATCTCGCTTCCCGACATGCCAGCCTTACTCAGACTCCTGACCAGCAACTTGCGTGCGCAGGCGCTTGGCGTGTGGTTCTGGATCTTGCCCTGCCATCCACACACAGGGCAAGTCCCAGGTCGCCGCTTCAATTCCAATCGCCTGACCACATAACGCACCTCGAGAGCAGTCATGCCGAGCCGTTTTCCAATCTTGCTTGCGAGCTCGCCAGCAACGAACATCTCTTTAATCCGCAAGCAGCGTGGGCAATGGTCTGGCTTCCGGCGAGGGCTTCGATCCTGCCAGCCGCACAACTCGCAAGTGGGTACACGCGCACTCATTGAAATTCCTTCCCATACACACTATCCGTGTTCAAGCCCCTCCACAACTGCACTTTCGTGACACCGCATTATACGCCCCATTCGGCACGCCACACACAAGAGCCGCAGAGTCCCAACACCAGGGGCTCTGCGCTACCCCGACTGCCCGCTTTCGACGCATTTTCTTCTTGACAAGCCGATGAAGCTTTGATAGCCTATCGTCGTGGTCGAGTTGAGGACAATTTGTCGTAGGCCAACATCCGAACACACTGGCGCCCTTGGGAAAGCGGATCGGTCCCGGCAAGGACTGAACGCAGGGCGCTACGAAAAATTGAAAATAGTGGGAACGAAGCTAAGAAGTACTTGAAAACAAAGGATATCACTTTTTTACATGCTGCGATTTATGCGCATTATGAGTGCAAATCAGCACCAATTGAGCCCTAAATGGAGCAAAAAAGACGCATTTTGCGCAAACGAAGCTGGGACTGGCGGCTGGCTAGCTGAGGCCCGAACAGTGACAAACTGTCGGCTACACCGGCTTTCGATTTTCCAGTTTCCGTTTCCGATTTGTACGCGGCTGAAGTAACCCCTCACCTGACCCACAACGGCTGGTGAAAGCGCCGTCGCGGGTCACCCTCTCCCCAAGGGAGAGGACTAGTTTCTTGCGAGGGAAAGGCGGCAAGCACGGGCTCGATTTTCGAATTTCGAGTTTCGATTTTCCATTTTCCATTTTCCAGTTTCCATTTTCCAGTTTCTAATTCTCTTCTATGGATGCCACGCCCGACTACCGCAAGACTGAGGATCGATTCTCCCAGGAAGTGCTGGAATTCCCCGCCGTGCTGGAACTGCTGGGCGGGTATCTTTCCGGGCCGCTCAGCGCGCCGATTCTCGATGCGGTCGAGCCGCACACGCGGCTTGAGCTGATCCGCCGCCAACTGGAGCAGGCGAAGGAAGCGCGCGAGTATCTGCGCGAGAGCCCGCGTCCGAGTCTGGGCAGCCTGCGCGACCCGCGGCCGCTGCTCGAAAAGCTGCGCATCGAAGGCGCGGCGCTCGCGGCGCTCGAAATCTTTGCGTTGACGGAACTCGCGCGCGTGGCGCTAGCAACCCAGCGGCTAATCCTGAATTGCCCGTTGCCGCGCCTGGACGAGTGGGCGCGCAGCCTGGCGGACTTGCGGGACCTCGTTACGGAGCTCGAGGGAAAGATCCATCCGGACGGTTCGGTGGACTCCTCCGCGAGTCCTGAACTGGCGCGGCTTCGCCGAGCGATCGAGCGGCTGCGCGTCGAAGTGCAGGCCGTGCTCGAGCGCCTGCTGCGCCACCTCAGCCGCGACGGTGTGCTTCAGGATGCGGTGGTGACGCTGCGCAACGACCGCTTCGTAATCCCGGTGCGGGCGGAGGAGAAGCGCCGCGTGCAGGGCGTGGTCCACGGGGCGAGTTCGTCGGGGGCAACCGTCTTCCTCGAGCCCATGGAGACCTTGCCCCTGAACAACGAACTGGTGGAACTCCAGGACAGGGAGTTCGCCGAAATCCAGCGCATCCTGGGTGAATTCAGCCGCAAGCTCCGGGAGCGGCGTGATGACCTGCTGCGGGCCACCGGGATTCTGAGCGAACTGGACCTGGCGTTCGCCAAGGCGGAATTCGCGCGGCAATACGATGCCTGCATCCCCGAATTCAGCTCCGAGCGCGCACTCGAGCTGAAAGATGCCCGGCATCCGCTGCTTGAAAAGGCGCTGCGCGCGCAGCGCAAAAGCCCCGTGCCGCTCAGCATCGAACTCAAGCCGCCCAAGATCATGATGATTGTCAGTGGGCCGAATACCGGCGGAAAGACCGTGGCTCTCAAAACACTCGGCAGCGCGGTCCTGATGGCGCAGGCGGGGATCCCGGTGCCGGCGAACGAATTCAAGCTGCCCGTCTTCCGGCGGGTGCTGGCGGATATCGGCGACCAGCAGTCCATCGAGGCCAACCTGAGCACCTTTTCGGCGCACGTCCAGAACATTCAGAGGATGGCGGAGGTGGCAAGCGAGAAGGATATGGTGCTGATGGATGAGCTTGGGACCAGCACGGAGCCGAACGAAGGCGCGGCGCTGGCAGTGGCCATACTCGAGCACTTTCGCGAGCGCGGCTCGATGACTCTGGTGACCACGCACCACTCGCGGCTCAAGGCCTACGCGGCTGAAACGCCCGAGGCGCTCAACGCGGCCATGGAGTTCGACGAATTGACTCTCCAGCCCACTTACCGGCTGCTGAGCGGGCTGCCGGGAAAATCCAGTGCGCTCGACATTGCGCAGCGCCTGGGCCTCGAAACCAGCATCGTGGAAAAGGCGCGCACCTTGCTGCACCCGGCGGATGCGGAAGCGGCAGCGCTGATCGCGGGTCTCCACCAGCAGCGGGAGGAACTCGAAAGGCAAGCCGGGGAGTTGGCTCAGCAGCGGAGCGACCAAGAGGCGAGGCAGCAAGAACTGGAGAAGCGCCTCGAAGGTGAACACCGCCAGAAATTGAAAGACCTGGACGCGCGGCTGGCGGAGACTCTGCGCACCAACGAGAAGCGTTGGGAGGACTTGATCGATCAGCTTCGTGCCCAACTCGAAGCCGCCAAGAGCCCCAAGTCCTCGAAGGGCCTGGAGCGCAAGGTGGCTTCCCTAAAGCGCGAAGTCCGGGAGGAGTGGAACACGCAGGTTCTGGAAGCGATCGGCGGCGGCGCCCCGGCGACAGTCGAGCCGGCCGCGGACCGGCCGCTGACTGTGGGCGACCAGGTCCAGGTGGCCAGTCTATCCACTCCTGGCACGGTTATGGCATTCCCCGATGACGAGCAGGTCGACATTGCCGTCGGCCACTTGCACATGCGTCTTCAGCGCGGCGAGGTGCGGCGGATCGTCCACGGTGGGACAGGCGCGGCGGTGCCGGCGATGGCCGCCCGGCGCGGCGACGAGGCTCCGGCGGAACTCAATGTTATCGGCGAAACTGCGGATGTGGCCCGCGAGCGCGTCGACAAGTTCCTTGACGAGGCCTATATGGCTGCGCGCTTCCGGCTGCGCGTGATCCACGGGTTCGGAAAAGGCATCCTCCGCAAGACCCTGCACGAGATGTTCGCGTCACACCCGCATGTCGAGAAATTCTACCTCGCTCCCCCCCACGAAGGCGGCGCAGGAGCCACGATTGTGGAGCTAAAAAGCTAGGGACTGGGGGCTAGGGACTAGGGTCTGGGGACTGGAAACGGGGGACTGGGTAACAGGGACGGGCGGCTGACGGTTACGGGTGGGCCGTGGAACAAATGAGACAAGCTGAAATGCGAGGATTTGCCAGTCCCTAGTCCCCAGACCCTAGCCCCTGCTTCGCCGCTGTTTCCCCGAGCGCAGGCAGGAGCGCACAGTCTTCAGTAATTCGTCGGATTGGATGGGCTTATTCAGATACTCGGTCGCCCCGGCGTTCATGGCCGCCAAGTACGTATCAACTTCCCCGTACGCCGTGAGGATGATGACGGGGATAGTATTGCCGGCCCCGCGCAGAGATTCGAGGAAGTTCAGGCCGTCGCACTCCGGCATACGGAGGTCGGAGATAACCAAATCAAACTGCGCGCTTTTCAGTAGTTCCAATGCGTCGCATGCCCCTGCGGCTGAGGTGACCGGGAAATTTTCACCAGAAAGGATGCGTGCTAGCACCCTCAAGAAGTGCGGGTCGTCATCAACGACGAGTATTCGCCCGGTCACTTCTGTGCCCGCAGAATTCTGGCCATCTCCTGCTGTCTGAATCCAATCTTGGCCATTGGCTTGTGTCAACATCTTACACTTGGCTCCGACGAATCTTCGCAACTTCGGGATGGAAGCGTCTTGCGACTCATTGTTAATGCGAGCACGTAGCGCGCCAATCTCTGCTTAGTTTGCAGCGTGGTGAAAACGAAGTACTTGAACGACAGTCTGTCACCTTATTGATGGTCTTATTGCCTGGAGGTACTCCTGCCAGGGCACACGGCGAGAGGGTGCTTCGGCCCTGAGACCTGCCCGCGCGCGAGGGCTGAACGCCTCAGCTATTCTGAGCGTCTGGAAACAGCGTGCGCTGCCTGAGGCAGTAGAAACGGGTGGCGCGACGCGGCGCCGACAGGCAGCGCGTTCTCCGAGCCCTGGAAGGGCGTCACGATGAATTGGCAGGTTTCCTCTTCACGGGGCGAGAAGAGGCTGACTACAAGCGAGACAGCGCAGCCAGAACCGCAAACCGCACTTGATATTTCACTGGCTGGAAACTGTCACGACAATCTTCACAATAAGGGCCGGGGAACTCGTGCTGTCAGTAGGAAGCGCCCACGGCCATCACTTGGGATACTGCTACGCGGCGCGAACCTCGGTGCCGATGGACTCTTTCTTGCCCAAACGGCGGCGGATGGTGCGGGGATTAATGTGAAGCAATTGAGCCGCCCGGAGCCTGTTGCCCCTTGTTTGTTGAAGGACGGTGCGGATGATCGTGTCATGCAAATCCTTCATACGAGTGCCTAGCGTGAACGCAATCGTAAAAGTCGGCTGCACTTCCCCGGGCGCAGCCTCGCTGGCGACGGCGACAGTCCTAGATCCTGGAGTTACTTCTTTAACAAAAATATCGTTTGAACCGCGGTTAATTGGAATGGTCTTCATTCAGGCCTCCTCGAAAATAAGCACCACAAAGGTAGCTGTCCTTTTTGTCTGCATTTTTGTGCCCACAGGCAAATTTCCGAAGTTGTTGACGAATTTAGGCGTTGCCCACTTCTGATTCTGAAAAAAAGTGACAAATTGAGTTTGTTCACACATTATCGTGCGACTTTTGCCCCAAGGTTCTATGGGGATATCCGGGGCGGGATTCCCGAAACCCGGAATGGCAAGTGAAGTTGGTACGTATTTTCAATCGATTAGGGAATTAGGACATTTCTTCCTCACTGGCACCCCAAGTGCCGTTGCGCTTGTTCTCAATGGCAGGCTACGCGCGAGTGGAATGGGCTTATGGCAGGAGTAAATGGTGGCAAAGCAACAGACAATTCTCGACAAGCTTTTAAGGTTTCTCAGTTCTTTGGAGTGCGGCCTGGTCCTACTGGGCTCACTGGGAACTGCGGTGATTATCGGCACGATGATCCTTCAGCGACCCATGACCCAGGAAGGGCAAATTGAGCAGGTCTACGCTCCCCAAACCGTCCGGCTTTTGAACGCCCTGGGCTTGTTCGATGTGTTCCACACCTGGTGGTTCATCCTGCTGTTGGGGTTGCTGGGGGCCAACATCACGCTGGCGTCTTTGGAGCGTTTTCCCCAAGTCTGGAGATTGTTCTCCCGGCCCCACACGCTGGCGGACGAATGGTATGTTCGGCAACTGCCTTTGCGGAAGGAGATACCGTTAGGCTTCCATTCGCCCGCAGAGGCCCTTGCCATCGCCAAGTCGAGACTCAATGAACTTGGCTACGCTCCAAAGCCGAAAAGCCTGGAGAAGGGAACGCTCTACGTGGAGAAGCACCGCACGGCCCGTTTGGCGCCCTACATTGTGCACGCCAGCCTGCTGATCATTTTCGCAGGCGCGATCATTGACGGCCTGTGGGGCTTCAAAGGGTTCGTGAACTTAACCCCCGGGGCCCGAACACAGTCCGTGGAAGCTATGACCACCGGGGGCGCACCGCATGACCTGGGATTTACTCTGCGGTGCGACGGCGTGGGCATGGAACGGTATACCGATGGCTCACCTAAGCAGTACTGGAGCCTATTAGCTGTGGAAGACAACGGCCGCGAAGTCATGCGTAAGACAATCTATGTTAATGATCCCCTCACTTATCAAGGAGTGCGGTTTTTCCAGGCGAGCTATGGCCCGACCGGCACACCTCACCAGTTAGTCTTCGACGCCAGCGGGACCGGGCAGGATGGAAAGCAGCACCCGGCGCAGCAGATCAGCTTGCAGCCCGGCAAACCGGCTCACCTGGATGATTCCGGGGCGACGGTGGAGTTGACGGAGTTCGTCCCTGATTTCGTCTTAGACGGGAATCAGATATCTTCCCGATCCGACGAACCGCGTAACCCCGCGATCCAGTTGGGCGTGACGTCAGCAAGTGGGAAGCACACGGAACTGTGGGTCTTCCCGAAGGCTCCGGAAATGGCTCCGCCTAATCCATCGGGGATCAATTTTCAGCTACGAGGCCTGGAGATGGAGTACATGACCGGACTGCAAGTGGCGCATCAGCCCGGCCAGAACCTGATCTGGGGAGGCTGCCTGTTGCTGACCGCAGGCCTGATGATGGCCCTCTATATGTCGCACGTGCGCATCTGGGGCGTCGTCGGACGCGATCGAAAAGGGCAGCTTGCACTCTTACTGGGCGGACAGCCCAGCAAGTATCGCGAGAGCTTCGAAAGGCGTTTTAACGAATTGACAGGAGAGTTGGAAATCGCTCTGAGCACAGCGCAGGCTGAGGTTGGGGAGGCGCTTTCTGCCTGAGCCTGTATGCGCCCCGCGAGGTCGGAAGAGCGGCCCTCTCCCTTGGGGAGAGGGTGGCGAGCGTAGCGAGCCAGGTGAGGGGTTCCTTCTCATGCTTCATAATCTGATCCCAGTTTATCGGGTCGCGACCCCTCACCCGTCCCGCTCCGGCTGACGAATACGCCGGCAGCGAGACACCCTCTCCCCAGGGGAGAGGGTCTGGGCTTTGTTTGGGGAGAGAAACCATGTCGAAAGTTCTGACAGCAACTGTCGATGACCACCGCAGCAGCAACGCCGGCGGCTGGATCCTTCTGAGCGTCAGCGTAGCTGTGCTGGTTGTGATAGCTGTTTCAGTTCCGCATCTTATTGGCCATGCCGGGTGGGCAGGCGGCGAGAAGTTTCTCTATCTCGCCCTGGTGGGATATTTAGGAGCCACGGCGCTTCACATTGCTTCTTTGGCTGTCCGCCAGTCCAGCTTGCAGGCGGGCGCTGAAGCTCTGACGCGTGGCAGCCTCGAAATGGTGCTGGTTTTCTCCTGGGCCGTGGTGGTGTTGCACGAGGTGGCGGAGTGGAAGCTCGATATCCCCTTTCTGGGCGCGATAACTTTGCCCGTGGCCACGCTCGCGCTAATTTTGTTGCAAGTGCTGCCGGGCGAGATCAGGCCCCTGGTTCCGGCGCTTCAGAGCACCTGGCTGCAGATTCACGTTACCCTTGCGATGCTTAGCTACGCGGGCTTTACGATTTCTTTCGCCCTGGCGTTGCTGTTCCTCATCAAAGACAGGATCAGCGCGCGCACGTTCCTCAGTTGGACTTCCGGGCTGATCGGAGCAATTTACGGAGCGATCGTCCTCGGTTCGGTCGACAGCAGCTTTGCCTTCCTTCTCCCGGCTTGGGACGCCGGGGCTCAAGAGAAGGTGATGATGGCTCCTAAACAGCCGCTGCTGGTGTCGATTTCGGCACTGGGTTGGCCGTTTGTGATTGTGCTCGCGCTCGCGACAGCGGCCCTCATCTTTAACCTGGTCGACTCGAATAGTGAGAAGCCGGGCCAATCGGCGAACTGGGCCAAGCGTTTTTTCCTGGCATCGATCTTCGGGCAGGCTCTGGCTTTCGCTCTGCTCCTGGTGAAGGTCAACTCCGGGCCCTATTTCGTTCCGCAAGTGGGACAGAGTTTTGGCGTGCATCTCGCGGCCAGCCCCTTCCTGCTGGCGGGGATTGTCTGCGGGCTGTTTGCTTCGCTGGCGTGGGAAGTGCTTAACGGGAAATACGACTCGATCGCCAATTCCCTGCCCCAACGCGACACGCTCGACGCGCTGATCTACAAAACCGTTGCCGTTTCGTTCCCCCTGCTGACGCTCATGATCATCGCCGGCGCATATTGGGCCAACCGGACGTGGGGCACTTACTGGAGTTGGGACCCCAAGGAAGATTGGGCGCTCATCACCTGGCTGACTTATGCGGGTTATCTGCACATGCGGCTGACGCGCGGCTGGCGTGGCCGGCGTTCCGCTTACTTCGCAATAATCGGATTCGCCATCGTGATGTTCACGTTTTTCGGTGTTACATACCTATTGCCGGGATTGCACGCGTACGCATAAACCGGTGTCATTCCGAGCCCTTCGCTGTCATCCTGAGCGAAGCGAAGGATCTCGCTCTGGGTGCTCAGGGTAAACTCCGCGAGGAATCTCGCACTGTTCTGTTACCTGCACAAACTCAAGAGCGCAGAGCGAGATTCCTCGCCGCGCTCGGAATGACACTCCCCGGCTGGCAGAACCTGTGAAAAAATCGATGCCTGTCATCCTGAGCGAAGCGAAGGATCCCGGCAGTTGCTTATGGTTCAGCAATTCATGAACAACTGCAGAGATCCTTCGCTGCGCTCAGGATGACACGTTCCGAATTTCTTCACACCTTCGCACAGAGCGAACCTCTGCGGTTCCCAAGGCTTGGGAATTCGACAAGGCAGCCTCGGACATCCTATCCTCAATGCTGCGACTGCCGACGGAGTTGCACAAAGGACCCTTTTCGCAACGGTGTTTATTTCGGTGGGCCGATAGCCTGTTCAAGCGTCAAGCGAATGAAACGCTGATAGGGAACACCTGCGCGGGCGGCGCGTTTGCGTACTGCGTGGTAAAGCTCGCCGGAGAGACGCAGGTTGATTGATTTGTCTTTCGGCTTGATCTCAAAGCGGGTCAACGTCGCTCCTGAAAGGTCGTATTGGGTAAGGTCGGCCTTGTCAACGAACGCCGCCGCCGCACGGTCGCTCTTAAAGGTCGGGATTTTCTTTTTCATACGCATCGATCTCCTTCTTGTGCAGGTAACGGGCGCTAATGGGCCGGATGAGCAGTTGATCGCCTTTCCGCCGGAGCGTGAACACGATGAATACGCCCAGCCCCTTATCCGTTCGGCCTATGCCCCGGAAGCGGCGCTCGCGTTGCGAATGGGCCGCATCGGGGAGAATGGCAAGTGGAGCTCGGCGCCAGCCTCAACCCCTTCACTTCGCTTGTTTCCCCGTGACAGTCTCCACTCGAAATTTTTTATAGTCGCTGAATTTTGAGGTGTAGTCGCCAAGGGCGCTCGAGACAAGCAGCAGGCGCGCGGAAAAGTGCGCTTCAACATCAGAAGGCAGCCAAACCTCATTATTAGTCCTGGCTTGTTCCATCACCAGCGACGATCCCTTGCGGATAGAGGCCAGGAGGCCGCCCGCTACCTTGAAGGAGTCGCTGAGGTGGGCTTCCAGGCGCACCACCTGGCGAGCCTGGTCGTCCACCCACAGAGTCCCCTCCAGCTTGTGCAAAAGGTCTTCCGTTCTGTTCCGCGGCTTGTAGGCCGGATTGGGCACGAAATCGAAGACTATCACCTCGTGTGCGCGAAACTGCTCCCAGCGAGGATGGGTGAAGTTCGAGCTTCGCAAGAAAGTTGAGACGTCAATTCTCTCTTTCTTCTTGGAGGCGTCATCACCCTCACTTTTTTTCTTGTCGTAGTCACGAATGCGCTTTTCGATGCGGCTATCTTCCTTCTTCTGTTCGTCGGCGGTCAGAGGCTTTCCATCCTTCTTCACCTCTCGCCTTACCAACTCCCCGCCCAGATAGAAATCCATATACTCCTTGACGATGGTTTTCTTTATTTGCCCGTTCTTGTCGAGTTCGCGGACTTCCTCGTCTTCCGTGCAACTGTACTGGTCCACCAGGCTTTCAAGCTGCTTCTGATTCTCCTGCACGTCGATCAGCAACTGCTTGATATTGGGCAAGCGCCGGTGTATCACGGTGTCCTGCTGGGCGGCGATGAGGATCGGCAGCGCTAGAAGCGTCACTAGGTGCGTCAGGAACGCGTGGAAGACGCAAGAGTCGAATCGGCGATTGACCATTGAATAGTCCCACGATTAGTTTACTGTATAAGGGCCCCGCTATCGACTCTTAACCGGCGAAGCAAATCGGGATTTCACAACAAGTCACCCTCCACCGGCAGCGGCTCAGTTTGCGTTTGTTGCGGCGAGTTTACCTCGCCCGATGGCGGCGTAAAGCCGCCGCTACACCCAACCCTGCAGTGACTCTGCTGATTCGGATTTCAAGGTACAATGACAAGACCAATCATGGATCGCTGAGGGCGGGAGAGATTGGACAAAGGAGGGTTGGTTCTATGGACTTGCAATATCCGATCGGAAAGTTCCAATGGGGAGGAGCCGTTACAGACGAACAGAGGCAGCAGTTCATCGCCCAACTCGAACAGGCGCCGGCACAACTCCGCCGGGCCGTGGCAGGGCTAACGCCGGAGCAGGTGGACACCCCTTACCGTCCGGAAGGCTGGACCGTGCGGCAAGTGGTACACCATCTCCCCGATAGTCATATGAACACCTACGTCCGTTTCCGGCTGGCCTTGACGGAAGATGAGCCGACTATTAAACCGTACGACCAGGAGCGCTGGGCGGTCCTCGAGGACGCGCGCACCGCGCCTATCGAACTTTCCCTCACCCTTTTCGAATCGTTGCATTCGCGATGGGTCCTCCTGTTGCGGTCCCTCCAGGCTCAGGATTTTGCCCGCACCTTCCGGCACCCCGAGATGGGAGTGTTGACCTTGGACAAATACCTTGGATTGGTCGCGTGGCACGGCCGGCACCACATCGCGCACATCACATCTTTGCGTGAGCGAAAGGGATGGAAGTAATACACCATAGGGGTGGTTCGACCGTAGGGATGGTTCGCGAACCGCCCCCTACGCTGATAAGAAAAGTGGATAAATCTCTCGGGCTTTCTGGCCACACGCCCCGCCCTGTGCTAAAATTAGACCCTGAGCAGGATGCTCAGAAACGCTTGCGGCTGTTATCCTGGGGAGCCGCACGCGGTTCTGGTTGAAACGAAGGAAGGTTATCCGCAACTCCTTCATTGTTACAACTGCCGAGCCGTTTCGCTCGGCTCAGAATGACGGTTGGCAAGCGTCTTGGAGCAACCTGTTAGTCTGCGGGAAGGATACGTCAAAGCTTTGAACTGGGGCCCGGTAAAGCGCGTCTTCAGGTTTCCCCCGACCTTTGGGCAGAACCTGGTGGTGTTAATCACTGCCATGGCGGGGATTATTCTGCTCGTGGCGCTGGAGTGGCTGCGCCGTGGCTTGAGCTTTCAGCTTGGACTTGGCATTGCGTTGCTCGCGGCATTGTGCGCCGCTGGGGGCATGCTCATTTACCAGGAGCGCCGGTCCTGGGCTCTGCTCGAGGAACTGCGGACAGCGATCAGGAAAATCGCCCCGAACTACTTTACGCTCACCATGCCGCTGCACCTGCAAGGTGGCACGATCGGCCTGGAGAGTGAGATTCGCGGCCTGGCTACCCGATGGAAAGATTTCTGCGATCATTGTCATGGGGCTCACGACGCCGAAATGCTCCAGGCGGAGCATCTGGCGACAATGGGGGAGTTGGCGGCGGGCGTTGCGCACGAGATTCGCAACCCCTTAGCCGGAATCGCCGGTGCGATCGAAATCATTACCAAGGATTTCCCCAAGGACCACCCGGACCGGGAGGTGCTGGAGGATTTGCGCCAGGAGGTACGGCGAATCGAGAAAGTCCTGAATGACATGCTGGCCTATGCCAAGCCCAAGCCTCCCCAGTTCGGCCGCGCTGACTTGAAGGAGACTTTTGCTCGAACTCTGCACCTCGCGCGGCAGCAAACCGGATTGAGACACATTGAGTTTTCCGTTCAAGTCCCCCCGGACCTTCCGGCCTTCCGCATGGATTCAGAGCAACTTCACCAGGTCCTTTTGAATCTGGTTCTGAACGGCATGCAGGCCATTGAAGGGGAAGGCAAGATCACGATCGCTGCCAAGGTCAATGCTCCCGGGGGGCCGGGTCAAGCCGACTTGGTGGAAATCTCGGTAAGCGACACCGGCGCAGGCATTCCTCCCGAGTCACTGGAGCGCATTTTCCGCCCGTTCTATACCACCAAGAGGGGCGGCACGGGGTTAGGATTGTCGCTCTGCCGGCGGATCATTCGCCAGCACGGCGGCACGTTGACCGTGGAAAGCAAGCTGGGAAAAGGAAGCCGCTTCATCATTCGCTTGCCCCTGCGTGAGGTAGTCGAGGAACCCAAAGAAATCTATGCCCAATGAGAAGGTTCTGATCGTCGACGACGAGAAACTGATCCGCTGGTCCGTCCGTCGACAACTCGAGGAGTGGGGCTACGCCGCTCTCGAGGCCGAATCCGGCACGGGGGGACTGGCGCAGATTCGCGCCGAGTCGCCCGATCTGATCCTGCTTGACGTGCGCCTGCCCGACCTCAGCGGCATTGAGGTCCTGCGCGAGATCAAACAGAACAACCTTTCTATCCCGGTTATTATGATCACCGGCGATCCCCAGCTTGATGATATCAAGACTGCGATCAAGCTGGGCGCCTTGGATTTCATCAAGAAGCCGCTGGACTTCGACGAGCTTCAGATTACCCTCGCCAATGCCATCGACCGCTCGGTGTTGCGCTCCGAGCGGGACGGCTTGCGGGAAGAGGTGCGCAAGCGTTCCGGTTACCACGAGGTGGTGGGCAAATCGCCGCGCATGTTGGAGCTCATGAACTTCGTGCGCAAGGTTGCGGCGAGCGAAGCCTCCACGGTGCTCATCCAGGGCGAGAGCGGCACCGGCAAGGACCTGGTGGCGAAGGCGATCCACTACGACAGCGTGCGCGCCGACAAGCCGTTTGTGCCCATCAACTGCTCGGCCATCCCGGAAACCTTGATGGAAGCCGAACTGTTCGGCCACGAACGCGGGGCGTTCACCGACGCCAAAGCCCTGAAGAAGGGCCTCTTCGAGGTCGCCGACGGCGGGACGTTGTTTCTGGACGAAATTGGTGAAATGTCAACCTATCTCCAGGCGAAGCTTTTGCGAGTTCTGGAGGATCAGACCATCCGGCGCATCGGCGGTGTGAAAGACCTCGGCGTGGACGTGCGGGTCATCGCGGCCTCGAACCGCGATCTCGAACAAGCCGTCAAGGAGGGCGCCTTTCGCCAGGACCTTTTCTACCGACTCAGCATCATTCCGATTTTCATGCCTCCCCTGCGACACCGGAAGGAAGACATTCTTCCGCTTGTGGACTTCTTCATCGAGCGTTATAACTTTCGGTTTCGAAAGAGCATCCGGGGCATCGCACAGGAAACTCGCAATCTGCTATTGGCCTATGACTGGCCTGGGAACGTCCGGGAATTGAAGAACGCCGTGGAGCGGGCCATGATTCTCGAGGACGCCGATTACATCCGCCCCACCTACCTGCCGATTCAAGTCACGGGCCAGTCGCAGAGTTATGAGAACTTTGCGCCCGCGGTCGTCGCCGACTGCGTTTCCGCGGACCCGCAACCCGTTGTGACCACCACCACGACCTCCTGGCGCCCGCTCGCCTCCGGACGGATGATTCCTGTCCTCGAATTGCCGAGACAGGGGACCTCTCTCGAAGAAGTGGAGCGGGAGTTGGTCGGCCTGGCGCTGAAGCAAACGGGGGGGAACCAGACCCACGCTGCCAAACTCCTGGATATTTCCCGCGACGCGCTTCGCTACAAGATGAAGAAGTTCGGCTTTGATGCCGACAACGAAACTATAGGGGATCGATAATCATGGGACTGATCCAGGACGCGGATGCCGTCGAAATCCGCAAGAGACTTCAAGAGGTTGTAAACCCCGTAACCATCATCCATTTCACGCAGGAGTTGAACCTTGAATTGGGCGCGGAAACCTTGCAGCTCATGAAGGAACTCGCGCCCCTTTCCGACAAGCTTTCGCTTCAGATCTTCAACTTCCTGCTCGATAAAGAAAAAGTGGCGCAGTACGGAATCGACAAAGTTCCTGCGACCGTCATTCAGAACAGCAAGGACTACGGCATTCGGTTCTACGGCTTGCCTGCCGGTTACGAGTTTTCCACCATACTCGATGCTATTCTCGCGGTTTCGAAGGAGGATTCGGGCTTGCTCCCCGCGAGTCGGGAAAAGCTCGCTCAATTGACTCAACCCCTCCACCTTGAAGTCTTCGTTACTCCCACCTGACCCCACTGTCCGCGGGCCGTGCGCCTGGCGTATCAGTTCGCTATCGAGAATGACGAAGTCCGCGCCGACGCCATCGAGGCCACGGAGTTTCCCGAGTGGACCGGCAAGTATCGCGTCCACGCTGTCCCCAAAACCGTGGTCAACGGGAGTTTCTCAATTGACGGGTCCTTGCCGGAGGAACGATTTCTGGATGAAATCTTGCGGGCGGCAGATGGTATGTCGTAGGTGGTATGTGCGAGGGCGTATGTCGGAGACGGTATGTAGGCAATTACCGCCTTTGCCCACCTACGACCTACCAAATACCACATACCGTGCTCTAATACTCGAGTACAGCGTGCAGGTCGTACTTACCCAGCTTGGCGCGCCCCTTGAGGAAGGCGAGCTCAATTAGAAATCCCAGACCCACGACAGTTCCGCCGAGCGATTCGATAAGCTGCGCCACGGCCGCCGCCGTGCCACCTGTGGCCAGCAGATCATCAATGATCAAAACGTCCTGACCCTGGCTTACAGCGTCGCGATGGATCTCGAGCGAGTCGGCGCCGTACTCGAGGTTGTAGGAAGCACGCGCCGTGGCCGCCGGAAGTTTCTTGGGTTTCCGCACCGGAACGAATCCGGCGTTGAGACGATAGGCCACCATGGGCGCAAAGATGAAGCCACGAGCCTCTATCCCCACCACGCTGTCAACCTTACGCCCGACATAGTAGTTGGCCAGCGCATCGACGGCAGAATGCAACCCTACGGGGTCTTTAAGCAACGTCGTGATGTCGTAAAAAAGAATGCCGGGCTTCGGGAAGTCCGGAACTTCACGAATCAAGCTCTTTAGGTCCACCAGAGTTTCTCCTTGAAGAAGTCGATAGTTGACAGTCAGAAGCTAAAGCTGACTGTCGAAAATAAGTGAGCGTGCACTTATCTGTCAACTGCCAACTGTTGACTCTTAACTCTTGACTCTCGACTCTCGACTGTTGACTGTCGACTCTGCCCCTCAGCCCTCGATCATGAAACGCAGGAAGCGCTTGTCTACAGTTTCATCAGATTCTCTGACGCCGGAAACGCGCGCGGCGCCCGGCCCCTCCGCCAACCGAAGCTTGAGTTGCTCGAGCGAGTCGCCGTCTCCGATGGCGTAGACCTCTACGGTCCCGTCCCAGAGGTTCTTGACGTAGCCGCAGATGCCGAGTTGTCCTGCCCATCGCTCGACAAAGAAGCGGAAGCCGACTCCTTGCACTCGTCCGGAAACCACATACTTTTTAGCCATTCTCTTCGTTTTTTCGCTTTTCACAGATGTCCTTCACCATTCTACCTGCATGTTACCCACCACCCCTTGTCCCCTCCTCAGGGAGGAGGGGAGTTAATTCCCCTCCTTGGAAAGGAGGGGGACGGGGTGGTGGAAACCCACCTGCCTACAGTGATTATGGTGTGCCGAATCAGAAGCTCGTTGAGAAAATCAGCCCGCGGAGCCGGCGGCAGCGTGTAGCCCACCCTCACCCCCGTCCCCCATACGCGTTAAAATGAGCGTTTCTGACGGGTCCCGAAGGGACCAAACATCATTAGCCGTAGGTGAAACCTACGAAAAGTGCCGGCTCCCAGATTCAGCCAACCCCGCAGGGGTTGAATTCGACCCTTCCAGGGTCGAGGCAAGCACAAGGAAAGGGTCATTTCTCCGTAGGTTTCACCTACGGCTAATGATGTTAATGCCCTTCGGGCATTCAAGCTGCAGAGCCTCCGCTTAGTTTAACGCCTATGCCCCCGTCCCCTCTCCCGCCCGGCGGGAGAGGGGTGCCGAAGGCGGGGTGAGGGCAATCCAACCCAGGGCTTACGCCCTGGGCTACTCTATGCCGCCCCTGTCGGGGATCCGAAAAACGGGCGCAAATGAGAAAGACTTTGTTGACGAGCTTCTGACTCTGGACACTAGCTTCTTTTCTCCTGACTCCTGACTCCTGTCTTCTGACTTCTGCTTTCGAAGGACTTCCGCCAGTTTCGCCGGGTAGTTGGTGATGATACCATCAACGCCCTCAGCGATCTTCCTTTCCATTCGCGCAGGTTGGTCGACGGCCCAAGGGAAAACGGGAATCGAGTGCTTGTGCGCGCGGCGGATAAACCCTCGCGACGCAATCGCCCAGTGGGGAAGGACAGCATGGCCCGCCAGCGACCTTACGCGGCGGATGGCAAGCAGAGACCGGGAAACGTCCAGTCCCAGCGAGACGCGCCGGTTGAGCTGTTGGACCCGCCGGAGGATCGCGAGGTCAAACGAGACTATGGTCACGAGCCGGCGGACTCCTTGTTGTTCGATTTCCTCCACCACCTTGGCCTCGATGCCCGGATAGGGTTCCCTGCCCCGCTTGATTTCGATGAAGGCCAGCACCTTGTGCTGGCGGACCCACGCCAGCACCTCGGAAAGCACCGGAATCCTGGCGCTTGCATAGAGTTGCCGCGCCTTCATCGGAAAGCGCCGGTTGAACCACGAGCCGGCGTCCAATTTGCGAAGGGCAGATGCGCGATGCTCGCTGACCCAGCCGCTGTCCAGGGTGGTGCGGTTGAGCCGCGGGTCGTGAATGACTACCGGAATCCCGTCGGAAGAAAGGTGGACGTCGAACTCGATTCCCTTCGCGCCCTGCCGCAGCGCCAGATCGAAAGCCGCCAGAGTATTCTCCGGAGCTTCTCCACTCGCCCCGCGGTGAGCAATGTTCAGCGGCGGCCAGATCAGCCGCCCACCGGCCTCACCGCCATCACGGCTCACAGAAGGTGTGGACATATTCGATATTGTCATCCTGAGAGCTGCGAAGGATCCCCGCAGTGTCGTATGTTGTTTGTGGTGCGGGCGTCTCGCCCGCTGTCGCGGGAGCGTCCCGCTCCCGCACGCGCGGGCAGGATGCCCACGCCACGGCGGGCGAGACGCCCGCACCACGCCCATGGGTGGGCCGCAAGCCCATGTCCACTCAGGACGCCAGGTTTCCAATCCTCACGACCAACGCCACCGCATCGGCCCGCACCGCTTCACCGCGTCCAACCGCGTCCACGCCCTCGCCGGTCTTGGCCTTCACGCTGACTTGGCCGGCGTCGAGCCCCAGCGCCTCAGCCAGCTTCTCTTGCATTCGAGGGATATGAGTAGATAGTCTGGGACGTTCAAGACCAACTGTCGCGTCGACGTTCACAATCGCATAACCGGCGTTTCGCAAGAGCTCGCGCACATGCCGCAGGAAGACGAGGCTGGAAACGCCGCGCCATTTGGGGGAGGTGTTGGGAAAATGGCGGCCAATGTCACCCAGCGCCGCGGCGCCTAGCAGCGCATCGCAGATCGCATGCGCCAGCGCGTCGCCATCCGAGTGGCCCGCCGGACCTTTCGCGAAGGGAATGTGTACGCCACCCAGAACGAGCTTGCGGCCCCCGATGAGCCGGTGCAAGTCATTCCCCAGGCCAGTGCGAACGGAACTCGCCACTTGCGGCTTCGCCGCCGGATTTGAGGTCCTCATCCTGCTGCTGCTTCCTGCCGGTCACGTTCTTGTGCGAGGTAAAGGCGGGCAAGGGGCAAGTCCGAGGGTTTAGTGATTTTGATGTTGCGGTCCGAGCCCATAATCACGGTTACGTTGTAGCCCAGCCGCTCTGCAAGGCTCGAGTCGTCGGTCCCGTGAAAGCCGTCCTCCGTAGCACGGGCGTAAGCTTCACGGATTATCTGATACCGGAAGGCCTGGGGGGTTTGCGCAAGCACGATGCCTTCACGAGGCACGGACCCCAGGATCTTGTTGCGCCGCACCTTCTTTACCGTATCTACGCTGGGAATGCCGAGGATCGCCGCGCCCTCCTCGCGCGCTGCGCCGATCACGCGGGGGATCATCTCCAGCTCGATGAAGGGCCGCACAGCGTCATGGACCAGCACCACTTCCGTGTCCGCAGGGACCTCGTCCAGGCATCGCGCCACGGTCTCCTGACGCGACGGCCCTCCTTCCACCATGCGCACGGGCCTCGGCAGGCACTCGCGCTCGATTTCGTTCTGAGCGCGCTCTCTATCTTCGGCCCGCAGGCCAAGATAGATCTCGTCAATCGCTTCGCAGGCGACGAATTTCCGCAGCGTGTGAATGAAGATCGGAACGCCCTCGAGCGAGAGGAATTGCTTGGGTATGGGGCTTGCCATTCGTACTCCCCACCCCGCGGCGGGAATAATGGCCACAACGCTCATAAGAGTAGTTGCACAGGCACTCTTGCCTGTGGGTCTCAATCCAACCGCTCGGGATCGCGCACAGGCAAGAGTGCCTGTGCTACGGTCTACTGATGAACCGGTTCCACGGCCACCGGTTTTCGATCCTCGAACTTACCAAAAATCATCTTGCCCGCGGTGGTTTGCAGCACGCTGGTCACGGCGATATCGATGGTCTTGGAAATCATCCGCTTGGCGTTATCCACCACCACCATCGTGCCGTCGTCAAGGTAAGCGACTCCCTGGTTATATTCCTTGCCTTCCTTGAGGATAAACACGCGCATCGCCTCGCCGGGCAGCACGACAGGTTTCAAAGCGTTGGCCAGTTCATTGATATTCAGCACCGGCACGCCCTGAAGTTGGGCCACCTTGTTGAGGTTGAAATCATTGGTAACGATTTTCGCCTCAGACTGTTTGGCCAGCTCAATGAGTTTCATATCCACTTCCCGCATTTGAGGGAAGTCTTCCTCGACAATCTGGACCTGAATAGTCGCCATCTTCTGCATGCGTTGCAGAATGTCCAGACCTCGCCGGCCGCGATTGCGCTTCAGTTGGTCGGAAGAGTCAGCCACCAGTTGCAGTTCCCGGAGGACGAATTGCGGGACGATCAATGTCCCGTCAATAAACCCCGTCTCGCAGACGTCTGCCACCCTGCCGTCGATGATGACACTCGTATCCAGGACCTTGAAGTTCCTCCTCGGTTTCGTCTCGGCGCTGAACAGGCCACCCAGGGCGGAGAGGTTCAGCAAATCACCCTTGTTGGCGCCCAACACCAATCCTACGTAGGCCATGAGAAGGAGCAGCGTCACCTGCAGAAACGAGAGATTGATTTTTTCGAGCGACGTGACGCTCAGCATGTGGCTGATCATGAGCGCCCCAAGAATCCCAAAAATCGATCCTGCGGCAGCACCAATCAACCGTTTCAGGCTGGCTTTCTCCAACCGCACTTCAAAGAAGATGAAGAACAATCCCAGGCAAGCACCTAATAGAGTGGCCAAAGGTCTGGAAAGGCCGAAGGGCTGCAGTTGGAACGACGCCGCGATTATAATGATTACAAAGATTATACGAATTCCCGCCATTTCCCAGGTCATTTACTCTGACTCGCTTTCGGGACCCAATAAACTCCATGTAAATGAGAACGTTGGCTCCCATAAATTCACTCAACCGCACTTAGTATATCATTCTATACCATTCTTACCAAAGCCGCTTCGGCGAAAGTGTGTCCTGGTTTGGGCGTAGCGCCGACCTTTAGAGCCTGCCCTGAGCGAAGCGAGGGATCTCCGCATTTTCCCATGGTCCCTACTACGACTTACGAACAACTACAGAGATCCTTCGCTTCGCGCAGGATGACGTATTTCAAATTTTTCACCTCTTCTTGCGCCGTGGGCTACTCTCTCTGGGCCCTCGGGGCCTCCAGAAGTGCTCGCTCAGACCTACTGAAAGTTCAAGCCCAATTTGTTTCGTGGCGTTATTGCGGTAGAATAGGTGCCACTGAAGGAGCATCAGCTCGCGGTCACCGTGATTCCGTAGTGTCCTAGTTTCGGCGTAGCGCTGGCCTTAAGGCCAGCATCTGCCGACCTAAAGGTCGGCGCTACCAGTCAAATTAGGACACTACCCGTGATTCCAGCCTACAGCTACGTGACAGAAACCCTCAAGGTGATGGGAATCCCGCAGAACTGGATTGTGGATTCGGGCGGCGTGATCCGTTTGAAGGGCGTCGGCTACGACGCGACGGAAAAATGGGAGACCGGCATGCGGGACGCCATCGAGAAAGTCAAGCCCGCTGCCACTGCAGCCTCTTCCGGCGCTTCGAGATAGCCGGTTCATTGAATAGCCCTCTCCGAGGGGAGAGGGTGGAGTGGGACAGGCACTCTTGCCTGTCTCTTGGGCTTGCGTCTTGCATCCTCGAGCGCAGGAAAGAGTGCCTGCGCCACGGGCCCAGCCGTCGCGGGCCAGGTGAGGGGTCACCTCCGACCATATTCTGCCAAGTCTTGACTCCCGAATCGGCAGGGGCTAATCTTAGAACTACAGCACAAGTCAAATACCCAGTTTAGGTAAGGGAATTCCGATTTCAGGAGGCAGTGATGAGTCTCCTCAAGATAGCGCAGGTTCCTCCACCGGTCGTGGGACCGGGTGCGTCCGTGCTGGAGGCAGTGGAAGTGATGGCCGAGCGCGGGGTGGGCGCGGTCGGCGTCGTGGAAGCGGGCGCGCTGCAAGGCATCTTCACGGAACGCGACGTGATGCTTCGCGTCGTCCTCAAGCAACGCGACCCCAGGACAACGAAGGTCAGTGATGTCATGACCTCGCCAGCCGAGACGATCGACGATGACACGACGGAGGAGGATGCGCTCGTTCACATGCTCGAGCGGCACGTCCGGCACTTCCCGATCGTGGCCAAAGACGGCAACCTCAAGGCCATGCTCTCCATCCGCAATGTGCTCGAGCATCGCGTGGACGAACTCGCGCGCGAACTCCACTCCCTCGATCAATACCTGTTGAACGATGGGCCGGGCGGATAAAACGAACGATCAGCCCTCTCCGAGGGGAGAGGGTGTCGCGCTCCGGCGCTTTGATCCGCCGGAGCGTGACGGGTGAGGGGTCTTTCCCGCCGCAAACGACGAACCGCGGACCTCAAAACCGGAGGTCCGCGCTACTTCACTTTCGTTGCGGCCACTTCAATTTCGTAACGCCGATTGCTTTCCACATCGTCCAGGCTGGTCACGAGTGTGGGCTTGTCGAGCGCCACCACGGTTTGGACTGTCGTCCGATCCGACCGAATCACCGGGTGGAAGCTTGCGGCTCCCTCTGACTTCGGCGCCACGCTGGAGAGCTCCACGACGATTTCAAGCGCCACACCACTTTCGTGTTCGCGGGGACGGCAGTCGATATTCAGGCCGACTTCACGGTACTGGTATTCCGTCTCGGACTTCTGATAGGGCACGCTGTCTCCAACCCGAATTCTCGCAAAATTGTTATCCGTGGCCATCATCATGTAGTTTCGCGAATTCAGGCGCTTCCCATTTTCAAGTTCTCGCACGTTAAACTCGAGGCGGTAGGCCGTGACCGGTTCTTTCGGCTTAGTTTCCTGCTGCGCAGTTGCGATCTTCGGAATCAGCGGCAGGCAGAAAGCCGCGAGCGCGATTGCGGTTTGAATTGATATATGCCTTCTCATCACATTCTCCTCACTTTCCTTGTCCGGATTCAGAGTCATCAAGCGGCTCGATCTCCAAAGGGGCCACCTTGATATTCGAGATCTCGGCCGCCTCGTCTGCTTTGTTGGTTTCCACCAGGAAATCGGGTTTGGTCGTTTTGGCGAAATAGGCCAACAGGAGTTTCTCCCGCTCCGTAAGCGGCGTCGGAGTAGGAAACTGCTCCGGCCGCTGGGTAGCGCGGACCGCCGGTTTTGGGGGCCGCGGTTTTTCCTTGGGCCCTTGGGCAAGCCGCGGACTCCCGAAGCGGGAGTCCGCGCTACCCAAGCTCGTCAGCGGCTCGACAGTGGGTCGCGGCACTGAAGCGCTGGTCACGTGCTGGCGACTAGGAACCCGCGCAGAATGCAACAAGAAAACAACGGCAGCCAGCATTCCTGCGCATACCGCAAGGGCCCACACCAGCCGACGTCGCCGTGCCGCGCCCTGCCGGCCCCGAACGCCCGCCAGAAGTCGCATCTCGAGCCCGGCGCGCGGGTCTCCGGCTCCATATCGCTTCAGCGAGGCATCGAGCAATTCATCCACGAATTGATCCGGCTTGTTATCGTGCACGTTTTGGCTCCAACAAAGCTGCGAGCTTCTGGCGCAGGATTTCGCGAGCCCGGAACAGACGGTTGCGGACTGCCCCTTCCTGGATCCCCAGCACCTCAGCGATTTCGGCCGAGGTGAGTTCTTCGGTTGCGGAGAGAATCAACGCCTCGCGGAGATCATGCGGAAGCGAGCCGACCAGGCGCTCGACCAGAGACATCATCTGGCGGCTGGCGGCGATTTCATCCACCCCGGCGCCATCCGCGCGCAGCTTGTCCACCGCCTCCGCCGCGTCCTCGAGGGCGACGCCGGCCGGCAGCCTTTTCCTGTCTAGGGCCGCTCGCCACGCTACTCTTGCCAGCCAGGCTCGCCGGTCGCGGATTTCCGGCCAATGTTTGCGATGCCGCAGGAAACGCAGAAAGGTCTCTTGCGCTACATCCTCGGCGTCGTGATGATTCCGCAGCACCGAGTAGGCGACTTTGTAGACGAGCCGCCCCTCTTCCCGCACCGCGTCTTCGAGCTCGTCCCGTCCCGCCTCAGTTGTCGAAACGGACTCGCTCAAAATCACCTGCCCGGCTTCGATCATCGCGGCCCTCATAGGGAAAGACGAGCGTGACGACAAAAGCGTTCAAATAAATTCATTGTCCCAGGTACCTGTTAGACGTGCAGCCCTCTCCCTTGGGGGAGAGGGTCTGGAGATTGGCCATTTTTCTTGCGGTTGGTCGCGCAAGAATTCTCCGGACAATTCCATAACTCTTCTATATGGTAAGCATGGTGATGTTCGATTTCTCGAGGGCTCATCATGCCCGTTACCATTGGTGACTCACTTTCCTTCTGCGGTCGAGTGTTGTCGCGTGAAGATCTGGACCTCATTCGTCAAGTCACCCAGGATTGTTCTCGCCTCAGCCTCACCGAACTTTCCCGCACCGTCTGTGAACTGCTCGACAGGTCATCAATCACAGTCGCTTCCTGATTTTGCCCTGGGTTCGCATCCGCTATCTTGCCAGCCATCTCCTCGCGCCGGCCGCCCGCCAGCTTCCGCAAGACTGGCGGGCCTGCTATCAGGTCCAGCCGCTTTTGCTGGAAACCTTGGTGGACGCGGCCCGTTTCCCGGGCACCTGTTATCGCGCCGCCCACTGGATCGAGGTCGGCATCACCCAAGGGCGCGGTCGCATGGATCGCACCGGCCAGGCCCAGGGCCGCTCCCCCAAACACATCTTCCTCTACCCGCTCCACCCCCAAACCCGGCAGCTCCTCTGTCGGGAACCTTGCTCCTCTCCAGGAGTTGCTCATGAGCCTGCTTGAAACTTTCGACCACCTGGTCCAGCCTTGGCGCTTGGTCTTTCCGCAAGAGCGCACCTTCCAGCGCACTTACCGGCTGGGCCTCGGTCTCCTCACCGCTCCTGCGCCTCACCTGACCTCCACCGTCCTCTGCACCCTCGGTCGCCAGTTTCGTGATTGGAGCACCGAGTATCGCGTCTTCTCCCGCAGCCCTTGGCAACCCCGTCAACTCTTCTCTCCCGTCTTCGACCACCTCCAGGAATTGCTCCCCCCGTCTCCCTCCGCCCCCTCTTCTGGCGCAAGTCCGGACCGCAACTTGCCTTGCAGTTAGCCCAACTTCCGCGGTCCAAAGGATTTTTTGGGCAGTTCCGGAGAGTAATGCTTTTGTTTGCAGCGCTCGTTCCCTTTCAGGCCTAAATAGTGACGAATACACACAAATATATTCCTT
>JBELAJ010000530.1:0-5860 GCA_049508935.1 Terriglobia bacterium
CAAGCCTGCGCCTTTTTCGTTACGCGCGCCAAAAAGAACTTGCAGTTCTACCTGCGCACCTCGCGCCCGGTCGATCGCTCCAGCGGCCTGCGCTGCGACCAAATCATTCGCCTCACCGGCATCCGCACGGCGCAACGCTATCCCGATCAACTTCGTCGCATCGTCTTCTACGATGCCGAAAAAGACTCGCGGCTGACCTTCCTGACCAACAACTTTTCCCTGCTTCCCTTGCTCCTCGCCCAACTCTATCGGGCACGCTGGCAGGTGGAACTGTTCTTTCGCTGGATCAAACAGCACCTCCGCATCAAGGCTTTTTACGGTACCTCCGAGAACGCCCTGAAGACGCAAGTGTGGGTCGCCCTGGCTGCCTACGTCCTGGTGGCCATTGCCAAAAAGCAACTCGGGTTGGAGATGAGTCTCTATCAAATTCTCGAAATTCTCAGTGTCACGATTTTCGAAAAAACCCCGATTTTAGAGGGTTTTTCCCACTTCAACGATCAATCTACCGATGTCGATCCAGGTGTCCAGTTGAGCCGGTTCGACTTGTAATGGGACAGCACTGGTTCTGACTTTAGCCTTGTTCTTGAGGCCTTTTGCTTCCTTGTCTTTTCTTCATTTCAATTTGTATGGCCTTTCTCTTTTACTTCTCTCTTTTACTTGCTGTCGGGCTCTGGTAACTTTGTTTGTTCGATCTTGTGGCGCCGCAGCGATTCTCCCCGCGCTGTCGGCCACGGAGTGAGGTTATGCTCCTGAGCTGAAGGGCCGCTGAGGGCAGCGTTGCGCCTGCTGTGAAGTCCGGGCGGCCGAGCTGCGCTGCTCCGATCCAAGCCCGGGAAGCCATCCATCCGGGCTGGACAACCCGCTGCGATTTGATCGGTGCAATCGCCGATGCACTGATGCAACGCCGCATCAGGCTGCTGCTTTATATTAATTCGCCGATCCTGACCAGGCTCGGAGAGGACATGCGGCAAAGGGGACTTTATCAGTTAACCTACAGTGAAGAGAAGTTCGTCGAAATTCACAGGCAGGTCTTAAGCGAAATCGGTTCCCGCTGCGGGCAGCGCCTGGCCGGTTATTGGTTCGATTCGTGGTATCAATCACTGGCTGCTTACCCAGACGTCCGCATCGAGACAATCGATGAGTTCTGCAAAACGGGAAACCCTGCGCGTCTGACCGCCTTCAATTTTTGGGTTTTTCCGGTGCTCACCCGTTGGCAGGATTATTGGGCCGGGGAGCTCAACGAGTTGCACAAGCCTTTCCAGTCTCGGTGGATTCAGCACGGACCGGGCAAGGGATTCCAGGCTCATGGAATGCTGAGCATGCTCCCTTCATGGTGTCACAGCAAACCCGGCCCGATAGCGCCTCCTCAGTTTACTGCCGATGACCTGATCGCCTCTGTCAAATCGAATGTCGAGAACCAGGCGGTTACAACCATCAACACCGGTATTTACCAGGAGGGCATGATCGAAGAGAGCTCCCGGCAGACGATGCTCAAGCTGCGGCAGGCGATCAAAGGAGTGTAGCCTGCTGTCGAGGAGGGCACGGCCTGACCCACCGCGCTCGAAGAGTTCGGGACAATTGGCACAGCGGTGGAAGGGGTTTAGCGCGGCCACCCGGTTTGCGGGGCAGCTGTCGACGGGGCCGCGAGCTACCCATTCAGCTCAGAAGCGAGGAACGCGATGGATCGACGGCAATTCTGGCAAATTTCCGCGGCTGGTCTGGCCGGGAGTATCGGCGCTACAGGGGTGGGCGGATCTTCGACAACGCGAACAGGATCTGCAAGCCTGCGGAAAGGCATGCCTGCTACGCCAGGAACCAAAAATGCTGCACGGGTTATCAGACTCCACGCACCGTACGCCACAAATTTGGAGAACACGCGCTATGTGGATCTGGCTGCCGTGCTGGTCTGGAACGAACGGGACGGAGCGCTGGAATGGCAAGTCGATGTGCCGTCACCAGGGGATTACCAGGCTTCGGTCTGCTGTGCTGTTGCCATGGAGGGGTGGCAGGTGGAAGTGTCTTCAGCAAGCAGCCGAGTGGGAGCGGCGCTCCCGAAAACCGAAGGGTTCTATTGGGACCGGCGGCTCAACTTTCAGCGCGTACCATCTTCCGGCGTCCTTAATCTCCCCGCCGGGAAAGTGACCATCAACCTGCGGGCTAGACAGGCAGTTTCATTCGAAGTTCCGGAGAATTTCTGGAGCTACCCCAATCCGACGTTTCTGCTACGGTCACTCGAATTGACTCCAATGGCAGGCTTGGCCGAAATCGCCAATGAAGAGCAACGAGCAAGAACAAGGCGCGCCAGCGCCGCCTGGCTGGCTGACTGTGGCTACGGCGTCATGTTTCATTGGAATTCCCGTTCCGCGCCCCGACACGGGCCCCGTAAGGGCTACCCAGACGCCGTCCGGGATTTTGACGTGGCGGCGTTCACCGAAATGGTGCAAAGGACGGGTGGCAAGTATGTGCTCATAAACACGGGATGGGCCGATCCCTGTTGTCCTGCCCCGATCCAGTCCTGGGAGAAGTTCTTCCCCGGTTGGACGGCGCGCCGTGACCTCATTGCCGACGTCGCGGAAGGACTCGGCAGGCATGGTGTGAGGCTGATGCTGTATTTTCCCTCGCACGTTCTGGTATGGGGAGAAGACTACCAACGATTGGACAAGACCAGCCCCGAGGAGTTAATGGATGTTCACCGAGAAATTCTGACGGAGATGGGGCGCCGATATGGTCGTAGCGTAAGTGGTTATTGGTTTGACGGGTGGGGATTCCTAAGTGTGAAATTTCCCGGCATCTCCGACGAGGAGTTTTTCGACTTTTGCAAGATCGGCAATCCGGATCGCATCATCGCCTTAAGCAACTGGATTTTCCCATTGGAAAACCCCTGGCAGGACTACTTTGCTGGGGACCTGGGCACGATCGAGAACCCGCCGAAGGCGCGCTATATCGAGGATGGTCCAGGCAAGGGCATTCCGCAGCACTGTGCAGTGACGATCGATGAGCCGAATTGGGCGCATGAAGCGTTAGAGGCGCCGATCGCACGCCCTCGCTTCACTGATGAGCAGCTCACAAAGTACATCCAAGCGTGTCTGAACGTCAAAGTCCCCGTCACATTGAACATGGGCATTCTTCAAGACGGCAAGGCAGGAGAAGCGACGATAAGCCAACTGGAGGTGCTGCGCAGGCAGGTGCGGGGCGAGTAGGTTGCTGGTGGATACGGGCATGGTTTCTCCGAGGCGCCGGCAATTCCTTAGAATAATCCCTCGTTCCGCTCTGTTAGGGTGGGTCATGCAGTAGTGCGGTACCGGCTTTACACAAACGGGAGGCTTGTATCGCCCGGGGCGGGCACTCAGGCGTTGACTATGATGCCCCGCCAACCGGCTCGCAGTTCGACGAGCGGTTACACCTGACGCTGCTTTTCGGCAAAGACTGCGCAACCGGCGAAAGGAGTTCGCTTTCTGCGAATGTGATACGGCGGTCTAAGGAGCGGTCGCAGGCACGTATACATTTCGCCAGCCCTGCGTCTCAGGCGGACTTGGTTCTATCGACGGCCGCGTGCTTTCCCAGTTGAAGGTCAAATGGTGGGATTATAATGTTAGCGGAGGTGATGTTGGGGTAACCGGACGATGGCAGTGCTTCGGCATTATGAGACGGGAGTTTTTCGCTCCCTGCTGATCGCGATAGTTATCATTTGCGGAACTTTGCCTGCCTACACCGTCCAGGCGGAGGCATCCGGCTCGCCGAAGCTAGCAAGCTTATCTTCTGCCTGTCAAACGGTGGGCAAATCAAACCAACGCGTAGCTTATCTCTTGACCGTGGTAGAGCGTGATCCCACCGCTGCCGCATACTCGACGCTCGGAGTTGCTTATGCGCAAGGAAACGAGTTCGATTGCGCCGTGACAGCTTTCCAGGAGGCTCTGCGTCTCGATAAGCAGGACTGGGACGCCCGCTATAATCTTGCCATGGCGCTGATTAGAAAAGGTGAAGGAAGGAAGGCCGCCGATCAACTCCACATTCTTACCCAAGAAAGACCTGATTCGGCGGAAGCTCACAATGCGCTGGGCAGCCTGTTGCAGCAGCAGGGCGACCTAGAGGCCGCAACGGAGGAATTCAAGACCGCGCTCAGATCTAACCCCTCATATGCGGCGGCCGCTCTAAACCTCGGGCAGACCTTGATTGAGCGGAGGCGGTATACCGCCGCTGAGGCGTATATACAGGATGCCCTGAAATCGTCGCCTCCTTCCGATCTGGAGCTTCCGCTTCAAATTGCTCTCGCGGTGGCATACGCCGAGGCCGGCGATTCGGAGCAGGCGATTGAAACCCTCCAGCAGGTGATCAAAGTCCATCCTGACGATGCCGAGGCACACTTCAATCTGGGGACGGTGTATGCCAGGCAAGGGCCAGCTCTTGGATACGAGAAGGCCATAGCGAACTTCCAGGAGGCTGTGAGGATTGACCCCCGTTGCGATTCCGCCCGGTACTCGTTGGCCAAGGTCTTGGTACAGCTTGGGCAATTTTCGGATGCGTTGATATACCTGACAGAGTACACCCACGACCGACCTACTGACGCCGAAGGCCTTCATCTGCTGGGGACTGCCTACACTGGGCTGAGCCAAATCCCCAAAGCTGTCGAAGCCCTGGAGCGGGCAAGGGAGTTGAAACCTGACGACCACGAAATACGTTATGACCTCGGGTCGGCGTTGGCAAAAACAGGGAGAACAAGAGAGGCCGTCGAGCAACTCGTCGCGGCCGAGAAAATTAACCCTCATTTCGCCGATACCCATTACCAACTTGCCTTTCAACTGCGGAAGCTGGGGGACCTAACGCGCTCGAAGCAGGAAATGCAGATCTTCCAGGGACTGAAGAACCAGAATAACGAGGAGACCACCGCCGGAAACCTCAATAACGAAGGCAACCGGCTCTTGGGAGAGGGCAAGGCGGCTGAAGCCGCTGAGGCGTATCGCAAGGCTGTCCAACTCGACCCCAACAACGCCCAGTGGCAATACAATCTTTCTCTGGCGCTCGCCAAGCTCGGCGACAAAGAAGGTCAGAAGAAAGCCTTGCAGAGGGCCCTTGAATTGAACCCCAACGTGGCGGTTACGTACAATGATCTAGGCCTAGTATATTTGTCAGAAGGCAAAATGAACGAAGCCGAGAGGGAATTCCGGGCAGCGCTCGAAACTAATCCAAAATTCGCGGAGGCCCTGACCAACCTTGGCATCGTATACAGCCAGCAAGGGAAGGACTCGCAAGCAAGCGCGCTTTTCTGCCAAGCGACGGAGAGCAACCCCACCGACGCCCGAGCTTTCGTTAATCTTGGCCTGACGATGGCCCGGCAGGGAGATTTCTCTGCTGCGAGGGAACAGGTCCAACGGGCACTGAAGATCTCTCCAAAGGATGTAGATGCATTAACCACCCTCGGGATGATCGAAGGCAGGACCAACCATCACGAAGAGAGTATCCAGGCTTTTCAACAAGTGGTGTCACTTCGTCCCGAATCCTCCGAAGCGCATTTGAATTTGGGCATTGCCTTGGCAGACCGGTATGATTTACAAGGGGCGCTGAAGGAGTTTTCGGAAGCTATACGTGTGGGCCCAAACTTTGCGCCAGCCTACTACAATAAGGGTCGAGTACTGTACGATCTCGACCACAAGCTGGAAGCACATCCGTTCCTCGAGACAGCTTGCCGGTTGCAGCCCGATTATCCACAGGCGCTGTACCTTCTAAGCTTGGTGCTAGGTGCATCGCCACGCGCTATCGAGGTGCTTCAAAGGCTAGTGACGATCGATCCCGGAAACGCCGACGCTCATTACCAGTTGGGTCAGGACCTGTTGCGCACGGGAAAGACTAAAGAGGCGATTGA
>JBELAJ010000531.1:0-5834 GCA_049508935.1 Terriglobia bacterium
CCTGGCGTGAAACCGTAGCCGGTGCGCCCTTCCTCGCGATTGCGGAATTCACCGCTAAAGCGAAGCCAGGACGGCAGACCCGCATTCACGTACTTGGCCGGCGTCCAACAGGCGGCCGGGTCGGGGGCAGATGTTGCCGCCGCGTTGGCGGGAATCTTAGGCGCCGGCGCGGTGCTGTTGTCACCGGCACATGCAGAAACCGAAGAGGCGCTCTCTTTGCTGGCGCGCTCTGAAGAAGTCGCCTGCTGGCTTAACGAGACCTGGGCTGCCGCCGCCGGCGTGTCCTGGCCGGATGGCGCATTGCCATCCTCAGCTAACAGCGGCAGGCAGCCGATGAAGCAAACCAGCGCAAGCCGCGCGCTTCTCTTCAGCAAGCCTATGATTTCCGCTGCAACAAGCTGCCAGGTCGACATCGTCCCTCCCTGTACTTCACTGCGGACCATCTTCGCCGACGAAGGGCCTGAATATGTTTTCCCGCGGGGTCCTGCAAGTCAGCAACGGTTCCGCGAAAAGTGAAAGCTTGTCTATATCCTCTATCAGAATAGTAGTGTATAAACATGCCCGGACCGCTGTCAACAAAAAACGACATTAAGTCTATAGGACCTCTAGACTAAGTAGAGACGTTATAACTCTGCGCTTACGCCAAAGAGTCTCTTGACATAGGCCAGCGAATACCTTAGTAAGTGGATGGACATATGAGAATTTCAAAGAAGGGACTTTATGCGCTGGAGGCGATGATCAGATTGGCGCGGAACTATCCCGACTCCACGAAGATCTCGATCATTGCTGCCTCCGAAGACATCCCGCAGAAATTCCTGGAGTTGATCCTCCTCGATCTGAAGACGGCGCGCTTCGTGGACAGCCTGCGAGGTGCACAAGGAGGATACCTGCTGCGCAGACCGCCCCGGGACATTTTCCTCGGCGAGATCATCCGTGCTATTGACGGGCCGCTGGCTCCGATTGCCGATAACGAGGCGTTGAAACGGCTGGTGAAGTACGATAAAAAGCACGGCGCGCTTTACCAGGTGTTTCTTGACGTTCGTGACGCGGCCGCTAAAATTCTGGACCACACCTCTTTGGCGCAACTGGCGGGCCGTCCCGGCGGATCCTCCCGCTCATGAAGGCTCCGGTTCCTGCTACCGGGCCGTTGTGGGCTTGATATGAGCCCCTTGTTAAGTCTTCCCTGGCGGTGTCCGCAACGAAGCTTCCGCAACGGTTTAGAGCGATATCTCACCCCTGCGACTTCTCCTTTATGCGCAGTCTCTCGCGCCACCTGACGACTTCACCGATCACCAGAGTGGCCGGCGGCTGCAGTTGTGCTCGCTCAGCCTCCTCTGCGATATTGGCTAAAGTTGCCACGAGCACGCGCTCGTCAGGCCAGTACGCCATCTGGATCAAGGCGGCGGGAGTGGCTGGGTCGCGCCCGTGTTCTATCAAACGGGAAGCAATCCGGCCCAGATTGCGGACGCCCATAAGGAACACCAGGGTGTCAAGTTTGCTCAGGGCGGCCCAGTCCAGCCGGTCCTCGTCGCGGTGAGCCTCGTGGCCGGTGGCAATGACTACACAGGAAGCCACGTCCCGATGCGTCACCGGAATACCGGCGCGCAGCGGAGCCGCAATGGCGGATGAGACGCCAGGAATAACCTCGAAGGGCACACCGCTCTCGGCAAGGTATGCAGCCTCTTCGCCGCCTCGGCCTAGAACGAAGGGATCGCCTCCCTTCAAACGGACCACCCGTTTCCCTTCGCGCGCCTTTCTCACCAGAACTTCGTTCACTTCATCCTGGCGTGATTTGTGGCAACCCACCGGCTTGCCCACATGAATTCGCTCGGCGCCAGGTGATGCGAGCGCCAGCACGCTCTTCTGGATGAGGCGATCATAGACCACCACATCCGCGTCCCGCAGCAGTTCAGCGGCCTTCAGCGTGAGCAACTCTGCAGGCCCTGGCCCGGCGCCGACCAGGTACACTTTTCCCCCGCCACTCCTGCGGGACGGCGAGCTTCGGTGTGCTGCCAAGAAATACCCTCTCTGGCCCGTCCGATCTCACGATTTATTGTCTGACCCCGATCCCAAGCAGCATCCTACCACACTGGCAAATCAAATCACTACTCACCGCAACGTTGCTGCCCGCGACTGAGCGCCGTACAAATCAGCGGAATCGCTGCATCATGGCGGCGATGGCCTTCAGGTAAATGCGTTCGGCCTGGGGATCGAAGTGGGTAGAGGCCACTTCATACCCTCCTTCAGCGTAGGCCTTTTGTTCCGGGAAATAGCCGACATAGCCGTCGGTATACCCCATCAAGTGCGCGAAGGTGGCGGGCGAAGCCGCTTTGACCTGTTTCCCGATGTTGCTGAACATCTCCCCCGGGAACGTCGTCCACATCAGGTCGCCGATACGCACGATGGTGGTAGGAACTGTGATCGCGGTCGCCTTGAAATCCTGAAACAGCTCGCGATAATTTCGAGGCAGAAGAATGTCAGCGCTTTCCAACTGAACACGGGGGCTGACCCAGGATTCCGGCGACAGCCCGCGGTAGACTCGGGCTACCTCGCGCCCGATCTCTTCGCCGAGCGCCCACGTCGTTTCCACGTTGTCTTTGTAACCATCCAGGCCGCCCACGACACGCGGGTTGATATCTCCGGCAGCCCCCTGCAGGTAAATCGAGCCAAGGCCCGGGAACTGCTTTTCAACATATTCCTGCATGCGGCCCATCCACTCGCCGGAGACTTTGCTGTTGCGTCCCCCCAACGAAGTCCCGTGGCAGGCGTAGTGAATCATTATGGCAAGAGGCGCGCCCGACACCTTATCCACGCGCACGATTTGCACCGCATCGTCGATGGGACCCAAAGGGTTCGCGCCCAACCGCACGACGCCACCGAACTCGTGAATCATGACCGGATGATCGGTCTTGTGCTTGCCAAAGGATTGGCTGGCGTCGTTCTCGTCGAAGGTCAGGGTCGAGTCCGAGTCGGCAGGGCGCACCTGGCGGCGGTTCATGGCGATCCGCGAGTGCCCCGTCCCTGCGGCGATTCGCACGGGTTGCAAGTTGGCCACAGCTTGCTGCGCGGCCTTTATCACACCATCCGCAAACAGGAGGTCCCAGTCGGTCTTTGCCTCGGAATTCGGCGAGGGAGCGGCATGGTTATGAACATCGCCCAGCAGAACGTTCGCTTCCGGAATGCCTGTGGCCTCGGCGATTCTGCGGCGGAATAGGTCGTGTCCCTGAATTTCGATCACGTCTGCCACAACAAATGCCACGCGGACGCCGGAGGCTTCGAAAACCAAGGCGCGGACGTAAAGACGGTCGTGCCCATGAACGCCGTCTGACGGCTCCCCGCGCAAGTCATACCCGCCCATGAATACTGGCCCGGAGGGGGTGACGTCGACTTTCGCGTAGCCTGCGCGAAGTTCCTGCGCGCGGCTCTCGGCTGGAGCAAACAGCAGCGGCAGAACAAGAAGTAGTATTCCTCCAACGGTCCTCCATACCTGCCTGATGATGAGTTGTTGCATTTTGTTTGGGATCCTTTCCTCAGGACTTCGCTCTTGCTAGCGGAGAGAGTTTAGCACGAAATCTCTAGGCAGGTGGTCAAGAGAGGGCGCATCAGTTGCGATGAGAGTTGACCGACAGAAGCTGCGGAAAAAGATGATGGCCACAACACGCGGGGCTGAGCGAAAGGCCCCTCACCTGTCGCGCCGCGGCTGATGAAAGCGCCGCAGCTGGACACCCTCTCCCCAGGGAGAGGGCTTGGAGGTTCTAAGCCTTGTTTGGTTTTCAAATTGATCATTCGCCTAGCGGGATGTGGGACTTGTTCTGCGCCAGCCAGTCCTCGAAGCTTTCGAGCGAGGGGTTGAGGGCCCGGGCGGTCTCGGGATTGCGCGCGCCGCAGAAGTATTCGTTGAAGTCACACTTAAATTGGAACATGTTTCCAAGGTCATCGGCGCCGGGGAACCCGAAGCCGCGGTACACAGCATGGGGAACGGCGTTGTAAACAACTTCCTTCCCCAGCGCCTTGCTGAAGGCTGCGGCCATCTGCGCGCCGGTCAAATGCTCTCCGGCAATGCCGACCGTCTTGCCGATCGGTTCGTGCCCGCGCTTGAAGATGCCGTAAGCGCAGCGGCCGATGTCTTCTGCCGCGATGGCGGGAAGCTTCTTGTCGTCCAGCGGCAACGTCAAAGCCAACTTGCCGTCCGGGCCTTTCTTGGGGCCCATGCCGAAGTAAATGAAGTTGTCCCAATAGAACGACGTCAGCAAAAGCGTTACGGGCAGCCCGAGACCGGTGAAGACTTTGTCGGCCTCGCCCTTGGCGTCAAAGTGCGGCACCTTGTACTTGCCCTTGAGTGTCGGCATGCGCTCGTCGCTGAGGGGCACCCACTTGCGAGTATCCTCAAGCGTCGACCAGATCACGTGCTGGTTTCCCGCGCGCTTGGCCGCCTGAGCCATGTTGGTGGCCTCAGCTAACTCTTTCTCGGGCGAGAAGTGCTCCCAGAAGAATGTGACGCAGAATACTCCATGAGCCTCGCGAAAGGCTTTTTCGAGGCTCGCAACGTCGTCGACGTTGGCGGCCACAACTTCCGCACCCAATTGTGCCAGCTTTTTCGCCTTGTCAGAGTTGACGTCGCGCGTAATAGCGCGCACTGCAAAGCCACCTTGCGGGTCGTTCAGAATGGCGCGGACTAAACCGCCGCCCTGTGCCCCGGTGGCCCCTACTACCGCGATAGTTTTCTGATTGGCCATATGATCCTCATGGTGAATTTGATGAAGGAATATGAGGCGGCAAAGAGCCGCACCGCTACCTGCGGGCGGTCCGCCTCAAGCCGCCGCCCTAGTCGCTCCCGAGTTTATCTTGGTGCAGTAATCTCGCTGCCGATCCGAAGCGTCATGACCACTTCTTGCCCAGTTCGTCGAGGCCCGCTTTTGCCAGGTCTTCCGGAGTCATGACAATGTGTAACTCACAATTCGCATTGAAAGTGAGAAACCACGGCTCCGCGAAGGATGGAACCTGTGACGGGTTATCCACATTAATGATCAGAATGCCGCCACGGAGGCCTTCGTACTCCGTAAAGTAGGCCGCTTCGGCTTTTTGTTCCTGGAGAATGCGCTGCATTTTTGCGCTTGCGGTTCCGTTCTTCACCATGCTGTTGAACGGCTCGAGGGGGAGTTTAACGTGAAGAAGCATTCGCATGTGTCACCTCTTTGAGTTTGTGATTCTGCACTGTTGGTTGCATTCCGTTATTCAGTCGCGCGCCACTGAAAGCACACCGTGTATCCATCCGGATCTTTGAGCCACACCTGCTTCATCGCAGGCTCTTCGAACCCGGCGGGACGCGTACGCCACAGTGATTTGCTTCCGAGGTGCCCGAGAAGAATTGCCCTATAGCTTCATAGTTGATTAAGCCATTGCCGCGGCGGGAAGTCAAGTGGCCTGACCTCAGGGAATTCGCCTTTCATTCTAAGGCAACACACGCTAAGCTAGGTGCTTCCAAAAGTCTGTAATGACATTTTTCGAAACGGAAGGTGACTTATGCTCAAGCGAGACGTGTGGCGCTGGCTCGTTTGCGGCGTGGGCATGGCGTTCCTGTCGGGCGGTCAATCATTCGCCCAAACCACCGTGACTTCGACGCAGCGCGATCAGAAAGATCTGGCAGTGACGGTTTACAACTCTAATGTGGCGCTGGTGCGGGATGTGCGCAGGCTGCGGCTTCCGGCGGGAACATTGGACCTGCGTTACATGGACATCGCGGCCGAGGTGAACCCGGCGACGGTCCACATCGTCTCGCTGACGGCTCCAAAAGACCTGAGCGTCCTCGAGCAGAATTACGAGTACGACCTTCT
>JBELAJ010000532.1:0-5827 GCA_049508935.1 Terriglobia bacterium
CCGTCGCCCTACGGGCTCCTCCGGTTAGCCGCCAAAGAACGAAAAACGGAACTTTCTACTTTGCTAAGAACAGGACATTTCTACTTTGCTGGGATTAGGACATTTCTACTTTGCCTTGACAGACCCGGAAATCAGTTGTCGAATGACCCCTACCCGTCACGCTCCGGCTGATGAAAGCGCCGGAGCGCGACACCTGCTCCCCATGGGAGAGGGCAGCCAATTCATCCAGGAGTGGAATCAGAATCCTCGCAGCGTGGTGCTCTGGCGTTGGGGCAGGCCTGCTTTCGGAATCCGTTTCAGAACCACGTATTCGATGCCGTGCTCTTTGCAGAAGGCGCGTTTTTCCGGCACGTCGCCATCCTCGTTCACGGCGTAGATATCCGGCTTGACGACGGCGACCTCCGGTTCGGCATCCATCCAGCCGTGCCCGGAGGAAATCAGGGCTTGCTTAACGAAGCGCACGGACTGAACCATGTAGCGCCGCTCGTCTTGGGAAAACATCGGATGCCCTTCGCCCTTGAGCAATCTGATATTGGCATCGTGCCCTACGACTACATAGAGATCTCCCAACTCGGAAACTTCCTCGAAAAATCTCACGTGGCCGGAATGGAACCAATCGAAGCAGCCCGTCACGATTACGCGCTTTCTTGCCGATCGCTCGCTTCGTGGGGCATCAGACAAAACCGGAAAACCTTTCAGGTCGTCTTTCTTCAGGATGCGATATTCAACGCCGTGTTGCCGGCAGTAAGTCTGCTTCCTCCGCTTATCGCTCCGCTCGTCGACAACCCAAATATCCGCTATGATTCCGGCCGCCTCCGGTAAAGTGTCGCGATCTGGCTGCCCGGTTGCCAGACTCACCGCGCTGACATACCGATCGGCACTGAGCAGATATAAGCGTTCCTCCTGAGGAAAGATCGGAGGGTGGCCTTCGAAGGCGCACACAGCCTCGTCCGGCCAGAGGAGAACGCGAACATCACCGAGCTCAGACGCCTTTTCCAGCAAACGCACATGCTCTGACCTGAAATCGTCGAAACTACCCGTCACTATGATGGTCTTCGCTTCAGTCATGCTTCTTCGAGGACCTGACTTTTACGCGAATTCCTCCCGGCACCGGCTCCTCGGAGACAACGTAGAGATATCCGCCGCCGCAGCCGGAATACATCGCTCCAGCATATCTCGACTGGTAACAGCTCAGGATTCCCACCAAGTCCACCGCGATGGTGGGGTGGCGGACGGTGTGGGGCAGAATATGCTCCCAGCACTTCATGCACCCGTTCATGGAGGCGCCCAGTGCCTTGCTGTCTTTTCTTACGATGGCGTCAAAGCAGTGCTTGCCGGTCTCGCCGAGTCTTTGGATCCATTCCGGATCGAGGTTCTTTTGGCCTAGAGGATTGTAGCCGATGGGACGTTGCGCCACCGGCAGCATGTGAATCACACTCTCGAGCCACCGCACGACGTCCGGGCCACTGTTGGACTCGACATGGGTGGGGAAATAGCCGCCCTCGAAACTATAGTCGTAGTCCAGCCGATTCACTCCGGGATAAATCAAGCCCGCCATGTCCTGCGAACCGGAAGGCTCCGGCTTGCCCCGGTTCTCCGCCTCGTAAAGCTCCCGCGTCAGTTCATCGGGATCTCCGTCCGGCAATTGGCCGTTCCACAGCCTGCTCGCAACCTCGCGCGTGCTGGTTGCCATCCCGCAGCGGTCCATGTACCGGAAGTTGGGCTCGAGTCCAACCACCACCATGGACCCCGGCGGAGTCGGGTTGAGTTTCGAAACGAACGGCTGGTCGATCCAACCGCCGGCAAATGCCATGCGATAGGGAATCGCGCTGATGATGGAAGTGATTTCCGTGGCCAGTTGCACGTGGCAATCCCCACCTTAGAGGCGCTGAGGCGCTGAGAAAAGGCCCTTTGATTTAAATGTTCAGCGCCTCAATGGTTCGAGAAGTTCTCCCGCACCGTGGCCTTGCCGGCCTTGCGATCCTGGTACTGTTGTTCGATCCACGCGTAGGTCTTTACTAGTCCCTCGCGGAAGGGAGTGGAAGGCTCCCAATTCAGAATCCTTTTGATCATGGTATTGTCGCTGTTCCGGCCGCCGACCCCCTTGGGCGCGTTTAAATCGTACTTGCGCTGCAGCCTGGTCCCGCCGATCTCTTCCGCGATGCTTACCAGGTCGTTGATCGCAATGAGCTCACTGGAACCGAGGTTGATGGGAGTTGCGACGAGGTCATCACAATGCATAATCTTGTCGATCCCGAGCGTGCAGTCGTCGATATACATGAAGCTGCGGGTCTGAGTGCCATCGCCCCAGACCACGATTTCCTTGTTGCCCGTATCCTTCGCTTCGATCACCTTGCGGCAGATGGCGGCGGGAGCTTTTTCCCGCCCGCCATCCCACGTGCCGTCGGGACCGTAAACGTTGTGGAAACGGGCAATGAAGGTCTTCAAGCCGCGCTCCGCCCAGTATTCCTGGCAGAACATCTCAGACACGAGTTTTTCCCAGCCGTAGCCCCGCTCCGCCATGGCTGGGTAGGCGTCCGTCTCTTTGAGCGCTCGGGAGTGATGGTCCTGCTGCAACTCAATGTTGTAAGCGCAGGCCGAGGAGGAGAAGAAATACCTTTCCACACCCGCCCGATAAGCCGCTTCAATGAAGTTGGTATTGATCAGGATGCTGCGCAGGCATTCGATTCTGAAGCGCTCGATGAAGCCCATGCCGCCCATGTCCGCAGCAAGGTTGTAGACCTCGACTGCGCCTTCGCACGCCCTCACGCAGTTTTCCTTCTCGCTTAGGTCCAGGCAGAGGCTTTCAACACCTGGCACTCTCTGGTACCAGTCGGGCAGCGGCTTCTTATCAAGGGCGCGGATTCTGGTAAACCCGCGGTCATGAAAGTATCGCGTAAGCGCCCCAGCGATGAACCCGCCCGCCCCGCCGATGACGATCAGATGATCTTTTTGGGGAGTATGTTGCGCACTCATGGCTTCTCCTTTTCGACCGCCGATGACCAAAACCCAACGGTATTCCTAACGACCCAGGCTTTGCAAGAGGATTCCAGGGGGGTAATGGCGGCCGTCGCGGACACCGTGGGGCCACCACCAGAGCGGCCACAAGGGCCGCCCCTATGCTCGAAAGACAAAGGGCGATGCCGTTCAGTGAGCGGTTGCCACGGTAACCACGGCGGCGAGACGCGCTGCCTGCCACAAATCGAGATAGGGCTTGAGGTCGTTGGTCAGACCGCGGAACTGCTCGAGGGTGAGGGACTGCGCGCCGTCGCTGAATGCCTTTTCTGGGAAAGGATGCACTTCGACCAGCAGGCCGTCTGCGCCGACGGCCACCGCAGCGCGCGCCACCGCCGGCACCAGGCTACGCTTGCCTGTGGCGTGGCTGGGATCGAGTATCACCGGCAAGTGAGTGAGTTCGTGAAGCAGGGGCACGGCGGCAATATCGCAGGTGTTGCGCGTGGCCGTCTCGAAGGTCCGGATGCCTCGCTCGCAAAGGATGACGTTGGGGTTTCCATGAGCGGTAAGGTACTCGGCGGACATGAGGAGTTCCATGATGGTAGAACTCATACCACGCTTCAAAAGGACAGGCCGGGTGCATTTGCCCAGTGCTTTGAGCAAGGCGAAATTCTGCATGTTGCGAGCGCCCACTTGTATGATGTTGGCGTGCTCAGCCACCGCATCTACGTCCTGCTCGCTCATCACTTCGGTGACGATCGCGAGACCTGTCTCCTGCCGCACTTTAGCCAGAAGTCTCAGACCCTCGAGCTCCAGCCCTTGGAAGTCGTAAGGTGAGGTTCGAGGCTTGAAGGCGCCGCCGCGAAAAATCTTACCGCCGCTCGCCGCCACAGCCTGGGCTGTTTCCATGATCTGCTTTTCGCTTTCCACCGAACAGGGGCCGGCCATGAGGGCGAAGTTGCTTCCGCCCACATCGACGCCATTCACCGGGATAATGGTGCGCTCCTTCTTGAACTCCCTGCTCACGAACTTGTACGGCGCCGAGATGCGGACAGCGCTCTCCACGCCAGGGGCGGCCTCCAGGGATTCGAGACAGGAGGTGACGTCTCCAACCCCCACGGCGCCAATGACCACCCGTTCCTCGCCCACAATCGAGTGAACTTTGTAGCCAAACTCCCGGATGCGGTCGCAGACGTGCTCGATCTCTTCCTTCGTGGCATGAGGTCTCATGGAAATAATCACCGTGCGCCTCCCTAAAAACAAAAAACCCACTCTTTCGAGTGGGTTGGCTGTTTTAAAATTTAGTTCCGTGCTCAGGCCAACGCCACTCTACTTGGGACTAAAGCCCCAATAGCGGTAGCTAAACCAGTTGGCGTAAGCTCTGAACATCGATGTCAGTATAGCGCAGCCTGCAACTGAGCGCAACACATATTTGGCGGGTGATTCTGCTGCGGGAGAGCATCGTCGCTCTTCGAAATTCGACGATCCAAAACTGAGGTTCCCCACCTGTCACTGGATTTTCGAGTTTCGATTTTCGAACCCCGAGCGTTTGCCCTTGACTTTCAACTGTCGACTGTCGACTATCGACTATTATGCGAACAACCCTCACTACTCTGCTCTTGGTTCTTCTTTGCTGCTCGGCGCGCGCGGCCGGGACGCTCGAAGTGTATTTCATCGATGTCGAGGGCGGGCAGGCCACGCTCATCGTCTCGCCCACGGGGGAATCGATGCTCGTGGACACGGGCTGGCCGGATGCGAAGGGCCGCGATGCGGAGCGCATTGTCTCCGCTGCGCGACTCGCGGGCGTGAAACAAATCGACTATCTGGTTGTGACGCATTACCACATGGACCACGTGGGAGGCGTGCCACAACTCGCGGAGCGCATTCCCATCCGCACCTTTGTAGATCACGGTCCCAGCGTGGAGCACGGCGCGGAGGCTGACCTGCTTGTTGCGGCTTACCAGAGCGTGCGTGACAATGGGAAGCACCTTTTGGCGAAGCCCGGCGAGATGATTCCAATCCGGGGAATCAAGGTGCAGATTGTGACCGCCGCCGGGGAAGAGATCTCGAGTCCGCTGCCTGGAGCTGGGGCGCCAAACCCGCTCTGCGCCGGAGCGAAGCGCAAGGAGCCCGACCCCTCGGAAAACGCCCAGTCCGTCGGGATGCTGATTACATACGGCAAGTTTCGGATGATCGACCTGGGAGACCTGACGTGGAACAAGGAACTCGGACTCGCCTGCCCTGACAACAAAATCGGCACCATCGACTTGTATCTGAGCACCCACCACGGCCTCGACCAGTCCAGCGCACCTCCGCTGGTGCACGCTTTGCATCCTCTGGTAGCCATTATGAACAACGGCGCGAGGAAGGGCGGATCGGTCGAGGCGTGGCAAACCATGCACAGTTCGCCCGGACTTGAGGACATCTGGCAACTGCATTTCGCGCTCGAAGCAGGCAAGGCGAACAACGCGCCGGACGACTTCATCGCCAATTTGGAAGAACATTGCGCGGGGAATTGGATCAAGGTTGCGGCCGAACCGGACGGCCACTTCACTGTGACTAACAGCCGGAACGGGAAGACGAAAACCTATCAACCGGCTGCTCAATAAGGGCTGCGCGGTGCTATCGTTTTCATTTAACACGTAATTCGAGGACCTCGGCGGTTGAGCATGAGGCCCTGCAAGCATACTTATACGAGCCGTGATTCCCAACTGCCGGTGGGTGCCTTTGAGCACTTGCCCGCCGACGAATTAGCCCGCATTTCTCACTAAAAGATTGAAAAAGGCTGTCTCTTCTGGCATAAGCGTCTTGTTGAGAAAAACTTGCGCCAGAAAAAGGAGACAGCCTTATGACTACAGAGTGTAGCGGAAAA
>JBELAJ010000533.1:0-5820 GCA_049508935.1 Terriglobia bacterium
TCGCCCTTGGGCTGCTTCAACACCATCTCTTCATAGTACTGACGGGCTTGTTGCTCTTCCCAAGCGGTCTTGCGGCGTTGACGTTCTTCTTCCGCGGCGGTGATCGGGATGTCGTGCTCTTTCGAACGTACGCGGGCAGCATCCTCGGCGTTGACTTTTAGCGAGATCTGCTGGTTTTCCAGTTCGACGGATTTGCCCTTGGCGTAAATCTGGTGCTTGCCGTGCGTCTTGTACCACTCCGCCACGGTCGCGTTTTTGTACATGTTCTCGAGGATCTTCCGCCAGCCGATTCCCGTATTGTAAGCGCAGAAGGAAATCTCGCCCTGCTGCGTGGCATAGGGGATGATGCACATCTCAGTGCGGCGGAAATCGTAATTGAACAGGTCCTGGAACCACATGCCGGCGATGAAGAGGAAGTTCCAGGGATCGGAGCGGCGCTTGAGCGCGTCCTGATAGGTGCGATTCGGGTCCGAGGCGCCGTACTTCTTCCTGGCTCGCGCCTCACCCGTTAGCGCAAAGGATTTGTCGAACTTCTTGAGCAAGTCGATTAAGGCCAGGCTCTTGGGCGCCCTGAAGGGCTTGTAATTCTTCAGCAGCGCGAGGCCCATCATGAAGTTCGAGAACACCTTGCCGCGCGCGGCGTCCGTGATCCCCCGCATATCCGATACAAGTTGGGGAATATCGAGGAACTGGGGAACCGGAGCCCACTCCTTGGTTTCCTTATTGATCATCAGCGCCGTCCCCACTCCGCAGTTGGGGTGGCAGCCGCAACTCACCTGTCCCCACTGCGCTTCGGGGCCGTGCACCAGGTCGGCGAAGTCGGCGAAGGCGCCCATCAGAGAGATGGGGAACCAGTCGCGCGTGGGCTCGGTGATGCCTGTCTGCTTCTTTACATCCAGCGCCAGGTGCGAAAGCGTATAGCGCTGGCGCTTGCGGCGTTGTGGCGTGATGTCCTCGTCGCGGCCTGTAAAGCTTACCGGCTGGAAGGCTACGAAGGCAATCTTCTTGGGATTTTCGCGGGCGAAGTTGACGATGGGCCCTACCTGGTCGTTGTTCAGGTTATTGACGATGGTGGTGACTAGGATGATCTCGATGCCCGCCTCGTGCATGTTCTCGATGGCGCGCAACTTCACGTCGAACAGGTTGCCAACCTGGCGATGGCTGTTGGCGTCGTTGCCGACCCCGTCAAACTGCAAATAGGCATAGCGCAGGCCTGCCTCGAAGGCGCGCTTGCAGAACTCTTTGCTCTTGGCAAACTCGATTCCGTTGGTGGCCGCTTGCACGCTGTTGTAACCCATTTTGCGCGCATAGCGGATGGCGTCGATGAAGTACGGCGACATGGTGGGTTCGCCGCCCGAAAACTGCACCGACATCTGCCGGCGAGGCTTGATCTTGACGGCATTGTCGAGGATTTGCGTGATGTCTTCCCAGGCGAGCTCGTGCACAAAGCCGACTTGGTTGGCGTCCATGAAGCAGGGATCGCACATCATGTTGCAGCGGTTGGTCAAATCCACGGTGAGCACTGACCCGCGCCCATGCTTGATGGTGCTGGAGCCGTGGTTGTGCAGGCCTTCGTCATTGTGGGCGCGAATGTCGCGGCCGGGGAAGTTCTTTTCAATCCACTGCAGAAAACCGGCATCCACCGCCATCTGGTCCTCGAAGTGGCCGTGAATCGGGCAATCCTTCACCATCCAGACCTGTCCACCCCGCTCGAGAATGGTGGCTTTGATTTCGCCCACTTTTTCATTGAGCAGCACCTGCCAGTTCTGCTCGCCGCTCAGTATCTTTTCCCGCGCCTCCTTCACGCATTGCGGGCAAAGCGAGTCAGTCTCGCGAGGCCACCCGAGTGGCGGCTTGGTCTTTTGCCATGATTTCAGAATAGGCTTTTCGGACCAGCGGGGAATGAAGGTGGGGCCAGGATGGTACTTGTTAAAGAACTGGATGGTATTGAAGAGCAGTCCAGCCGTCGAGGAAAGAGCTTGGTCGGCGTACTTCATCAGCCGCTGACCTCGGATTCTTGGCATAGTGGTTTTTCCTTTCGAAATAGACACTCCGTAAACCCTGCGGAAAGCCTGAGCGCCCCTAGATTGCGGAAGTGCCTGAATGCAAAAGGCAATGATAAATGGAAACTGACGAATAGCTAAGGAGATTCTGCCGAATGGCAGTATTTGCGGCTCATATGGTACAAATAGTCGATTGAATCGCTCCTGGCTACCGCCTTCCCCTTCAAGGCCTTATCGCGATTCGGGCGCCGCCGACGCACCCTAGCCCACACCGCTGTACAGGCCGTGGATCCAACTCTGGAGGTCGGCGGTAAGCGAGGCGGAGAAGATCAGAAGATGAGTCGTGCTGCACTTCGACTTGTAGCGCTGACTTTCAGGGCAGCATTTTCGGCCCTTCAAACATGCCGACCTGAAGGTCGGCGCTACATCCAAACCAGGAAGCTGCCGAAAACATGCCCTGTCCTGGGGAGCACGATGAGTGTACACTAGGGGGCCGTCACAATCGTGCATTCCGGGAGGATCTATGCAATCGAAAAAGACCACAACTTCGCAAAGCTCGTCGATTGAACTCGATCGCGCAAACGCATCTTTCCCTGTGTTCACGCCTCCTGCGGGCAGCGGACGCCGGTTGTCCCGCCGCGAGTTCGTCGGCAGTGCTCTCGTTGCAACCGCCGGCGTCATGTTCACCCGTGCAAGCCAAATGCCGCGCTGGCAGATCGGTTGTTACACGCGGCCTTGGGCGCAATATGACTATCATGCCGCATTCGACGGCATCGCGGCCGCAGGCTTCAAGTATGTGGGCCTGATGACGACCAAGAGCAAGACCAGCCTGATTATTTCTATGGCAACCACACCCAAGGAGGCAGCCGCCATCGCCGGCGAAGCGAATCAGCGCGGCCTCAAGATCATCTCGATGTGGGCTGATGATGCCGCCATGGGAACTCCAGGCGGGCTCAAACACCTCATTGACAATTCCGCTGCCTGCGGTTGCCCATACCTGCTGCTAGGCGGGACGGAAGAACAGCACGCGGACGCTTACTACAAAGTCGTCGCCGAGTGCTGCGATTATGCCAAGTCGAAAGGCGTCGTCCTCACCCTTAAGCCGCACGCGGGCAGCAACCCCGATGGCGCGTCTTGCCGCAAGACGATTGACCGGATCGGCCATAAGAGCTTTCGGCTCTGGTACGATCCCGGAAACATCTACTACTACTCTGACGGTAAACTCGACCCCGTGGACGATGCTGCGACTGTCGACGGTGTGGTGGCCGGCATGAGTGTGAAGGATTTCCGCGCACCGAGAGACGTCGAGTTAACTCCGGGCACGGGCATGGTGAACTTCCCGAAGGTGATGTCCCGTTTGGAGCAGGGCGGCTTCACCCACGGTCCGCTGGTCGTCGAATGTCTCGATCACGGCGACCTGGCCCACGTCAACGCCGAGGCCGTGAAAGCCCGCGGATTTCTTGAAACCCTAACCGGACAGAAAGCATAAGCAGGAGGGGGCATGCCAGGGCGTGCCCATACCACGAGAGGTGTGGTGCGGAGGGCGGGAATCGAACCCGCACAGTCCTTGCGGACCGAGGGATTTTAAGTCCCTTGCGTCTACCAATTCCGCCACCCCCGCATACTGAACCTCAAGGACTGGCAGAGTGGCCTCGCTTTCGGATTCTACCACTGCATTTGAAACTGGAGTAGGCAGATCTTCAGCCATGGGACTCTCGGCGCCTTCGGGCATGCCCACAAGGTCTAAGTTCCGTTGTGCCGGATAGGAGAGGGCATCGGATCTCTTCGGCGGCAACTCCGGCAGAGGGAGATTGCGATGAGTAACAAACGCGATAAGGCGCGGCTGACACGCCGGGCGATGCTGCGGGGCGCTGCGGCCGCATCCATGTTAGGTCCCCTATTTAAGGCGACGGAAGGTTCGGTGAGCGCACAGGAGAGAGTAAATCGTAATTCGGCGCCCAGCGGGCTGAAGATCACGGACATGCGCGCCTGCCGATTGGCCACGAATTACGACTACCCGCTTATCAAGATATACACGAACCAGGACGTTTACGGCCTGGGCGAAGTACGCGACGCCGGAGTGGAAGGCATTGCGCTCATCCTCAAGGCGCACCTCCTGGGCCGGAATCCACTGGATATCGAGGGCAACCTCGGAAGGCTGCGCGAGTTCGCCGGGCACGGGCGCATGGGCGGCGGCTACAGCGCGGTGGACATGGCCCTGCACGATATCGCGGGCAAGGTTTACGGCGTCCCGGCCTACCGGCTCCTGGGCCAGAAGAGGCATGACCGAATTCGCATCTACGCGGACACCACCGCCCACCCGGACCTCAAGGTTTACGCGGAACGCATGCGCAAGCGCAAGCTAATGGGCCTTACCTTCTTCAAAATGGACCTGGAGACGGATCTGGTGAAAGACCGCCCGGGTGCCGTCAACGATCGCGGCGTCGCGACCGACAAAGGCCTCGAGTACCTCTGCGAATTCATCGCCGCCATCCGCGACGTGGTCGGCTGGTCGGCTCCGCTGGCCGCCGACCATTTTGGGCCGCTTAATGTGCAGGACTCCATCCGTTACGCCAGGGCCTTCGAACGCTATCAGCTTGCCTGGGCCGAGGACATCCTGCAAATTGGCGAAGGCAATCATTACCCGTGGCAAAACTGGCGCGCCTACAAGATGATCACGGAATCGAGTACGACGCCCATCAATACCGGCGAGGACATCTTCGGGCTGGAAGAAGGCTTCCAGCCGCTGCTGGACAACCGCGCCGTGAACGCGATTCACCCGGACATTGAAACCTCAGGCGGGCTGCTCGAAACCAAGAAGATCGCCGATTATGCCGAACTCGCGGGCATCCAGGTGGCCATGCATCACGCCGGGTCGCCCATCGGAGGGTTCGCGGGCTATCACTGCGCGGCCACTTTCGGCGACAACTTCCTCGCCATGGAGAACCACGCGCTCGACATGCCGTGGTGGCAGGACCTGGTGACCGGCGTGCCGAAGCCCATCATCGACAAGGGCTATGTGACCGTGCCGGAGAAACCCGGGCTGGGACTGGAACTCAACGATGAGGTAGTCAAAGAGCACCTGCGCCGGCCCGGCTACTTCGAGCCCACTCCCATGTTCGATGACTACATCGTTTCCGGATTTCGCACCGGCGGCCCCTGGCCTCATTATGATGAAACAGGCAAATGGTGTGACTGCGTGACCTTCGAGTAAGGCGCCTGGCCAACCGTTCCTCTCGCGCTTCATGCCAGACTGCTAACATCCCTGGCCAAGCGACGTCTTAACAAAAAGAACATCGGGGTTCAAGCTTGACCCAGTTGGGAGGGAGTGTGCAATGACCGCACTGATCCAGGATCTTCGCTATGGTTTGCGCCGCGTGCGGCAGGCGCCCGGCTTCGCGGCAGTCTGCGTGATCACGCTGGCGCTGGGCATCGGCGCCAACACCGCCATTTTCACTCTGCTCAACGCCGTGATGCTCAAGAGCCTGCCGGTCTCGAAACCGGGCGAGCTTTACAGACTGGGCAACAGCCGCAATTGCTGCGTGCTCACCGGACTTCAGGGCGACTGGGCTATCTACTCGTATCCTCTCTACCAGCAGTTTCGCGATCACAATCCCGAGTTCAGCGAGATGGCCGCCTTTCAAGGGGGCTTGCAGAACTTGAATGTGCGCCGCGCCGGGGCTTCGGGCCCCGCCGAACCGTACGTCGGAGAGTTCGTCTCCGGCAACTACTTCTCGATGTTCGGCCTTGGCGCCTTCGCGGGCAGGATCATCTCGCCCGATGATGACAAGCCCAATGCCGCGCCGGTTGCGGTGAT
>JBELAJ010000534.1:0-5812 GCA_049508935.1 Terriglobia bacterium
CGTCGTATTCCTCGTTGATCTTCCGCACCGCCTTTTCGAGCGAGGCGTAGTCCGTATCGGCGGCGACGTAAACTCCGTCCAGCTTTTGGCCGGAGGAACGGATGTATTCGAGGGCGAGGTCAAGACGCTGCTTCACGCGCGGCAAGAAAAGTAACAAAACAGACTTGAAGTCGAGCTGAACATCCAGGTTCTCGATTCTTACTTCTGGCAGCTCAATGTCAAGCTTCGCGTCAATGAACGCTTCCAGTTTGCTCTCGGCGTCTTCGATTTGCCTATAGATCTCGGCTAGCAATTGCTCGTTATCCTCGCCCTCGATAGCATTATGGGCTAGCTGTTTAGCTGCAATCTGGCTTCGACTGAGGCCAGTTGTGTCCGCCAAAATGAACATTTCTTGAAGTCCGGCGGCAGTTGCGGCCCGGACGCGGTGATGGCCCGAGATGATCTCAAGGCCACGATCCGTCTTCGCGCATAGAGGCAAGCTTTCTAGTCTTTTGTCGCGCGCGATGGTCCGCGCCAACCTTTCGAACATTGGCTTGCTCATCGCCCGAGCATTGATGTCCTGTTCTCTCAACGCCGAGGGATGAACCTTCCAAAGCTCCAGGCCGTTCCCGAGTTCCAAGATTCTCTGAGGCTCGATCACGCTTGGTTCCGGTTTAGCTGCTTTGGGCTTCCTGCTTCTGGTTGCAGTTTCAGGCATCTCGCCTCCGCTCTCCGTGTTTCTTGAGCCAGTCAGCTACCACATCCGCAAAGCTGTCGTCCCGAAAGTCTCCCCGGTAGATGATGCGAAACCTTCCATCTTCAAGCTTCTCGCGTGAGACGACTTTGAGTGCGCCCCGATCGGTCTTGCCTTCCTCGTGGACCGTGATCGAAGTCGTCTGGATTCCCCGAGGCTCGTGTAGCCAGAGCTTCAGGATGTCGCACAGGCGCTTTTTCATTTCGCCCGAGGTCAGAAGCAGCATAAACAGCTTGCCGAGCCGCTGGTATCGCCTGCTCGAACGCGTGATCCCAAACATCTCCGGGAGGTATTGCACCCGGAACTGGAGAAAGTCCTGAATAAAGATGCCGAAGGCGGTCATCACTTGCCCATCCACGAGCAAAAGGAATCCACGGTCGGCCGTCGTGGCCCCAAGCCGGTGAACGAACAGGTCCCGGTAATAGAGCGCCGTGGGCAGGCCCACCATGATGACATGGAATTTGGAGGCCGGGGTGATCTCGTGGTCGTCGTAGATCGGCAACTTTCTGATATCCCCAAAGCCGGTGTCGTTCTCCGCGTAGGCTTGCATGGACCGGTTGGCGATGATCCACAGCGCCTTTTCCCGGGTCTCTGGTCTGCCGAAAACGCGTTTCCAGGGCGGGGGCACTTGCTCTTCCCACTCGCCACGCCGGCACAGGAGAGCGGCACATTGGGCTTCACCGAGCTGTTGCAGTAGTTCGGGAAAGCACTTCGGGTCGAACTGCTGGACAGAAGGTTCCTTCCACGTTAGGTTAGGCGTGGAGAACATCTTTTCGTAGCCGCGGGCGTAGTGCGGCACACTGGCAAAGAACGAAGCGTCATCGGTGCGTACGCGCTCAACGATGTCCCAGATGTCGGCCAGCTCGTAGTGGATTCCCTTGATGGTCGCCACCAGTCCGGCCAGTTCTTGGCGCACGGCCTCGCGGTAGCGGGACCACGACGCGCGCAATTCCTCCCGCAGATAGAGGCCGCGCAGGTTCGTCTGCCTCAATTGGTTCAGCTTCAGCATCAGCATGATGTGGGCCGCGAAGTCGAGTTCGTCCCGCAGGTCACGGGGCTCCAAGTCGGGATCGAGGATTCGGATTTCCAGATCTTCAAGGTGCTTTGAATCGTCCGCGAGGTAACCGATGAGGGATGAGAACAGGCCAATGTCGGAAGCCTGGACCTTGGCGGCGGGGAACCCAGACTTGACGACGGCTGCGACGATGCTGAAACGGCCGGCGCAGGCGTTGAAGAGCGGCTTGCCGAGGCGCACGAACTCGCGTGCGACGTAACTGCGGGCGCCACGCGGAACCGCACCCAAAAAGATTGGGTCCGTCTGAATCATGCCATTCGGCCCCAGGCGCAGGGTGCGAGATTACCGGTTGTAGGTCGCGGAACTGCGGATTGCGAAGAGGTTTGACTTTCGCTTTTTCTTCCCATTGGGCACACTCCTGTGCTACTCTTGGACTATACCCAACGAGTTCTCAGAGGCCCGCCCGCCAGCGGGCCTTTTGTATCTCAGGTAGTCTAGCACAAAATTTCGGTGGCGAACGTCGAACATCATGCGGAGAAGTTATCGACCAGCACGACGAGGACCTTGAGCGGAAGGTCACGCCGCACCGGACTGGGCATATCATCCGGCGCAAACTAGGTCTGAAGACCGAGAAACGACACGGCAGCTATGAGATCGCTTCCTCGGAAACGGGTAAACTCGCCCGACCGCGCGAGAAGTATGGGATCACGGCTACCCAGGGGGACTTGGGGGACTCTGGGGACTTGGCTGGCCAGACGGAGAGCCAAGCCGAAAGGCAACCGCCGCTCAATTTGTAAGCAGCTTCCTTTGCCCGGCGGCTGCATGAGTGCCGCGAATGAAGTCCCCGGAGTCCTCCACAACCCGTTTTACGCGATGATTACAAGCTATCACTGGCCCCGTGAATTCTGCCGATAGCCTTATCAAGCGCACTAAGCCATCTTTCTTTCACAGGGATCAACTTCTCCATCGGCACGTAGTCCTCAGGGTTAGGGTGATCTCCGTACAGAAGGATCTCGGATTCAAATGACATGCCTTTGTGGACCAAGTGCCTGGAAGCGTTGGGCACCAAGCGTGCCACTTCATCGAGATAGTCGCGGCAAATCTCCAGCGGCAAGCCAAGCTCTTTAAATCTCACAAATAAATAGCCTGGTTCAGATAGCACTCCCCTCCAATGAAGTTGGCCAAAATTGAAGAAGGTATCACGCAATTCGTCATCATATTTAAGCACTGGCCCAGCTTTCATCCATTCCGCTCTCAGACCGTGGTCAGGCGCGAGGGCCAGGACCTCGCGAACAAACTCCACAACTTTCTGCCCACCTTCCGCCTTCAGCTTTTTCCAATATTCATCCTCTGTAATTGAACCAGGAGGGGGCTTTCGGCCAGCCTCAACGGATGTAACAAGGACTTCGGAGGGCTTCACTGGCGTCCTTATCTCGATCAGAGTTCGGCCTACGACCTGGGTGCAGGTGCGGATTCGTGGCTGAACAACTATCACGTCGGCGCTGTCCGGATGGGTACGATAAAGTGCAATCTCAACCAGCCCCAAGGTGAAGCCCAACGTTGGAAACTGTTGCAGGTAATCAGCCATCCGTTCTACCTCTTCATGAATGCCGTCCCCTACAATTAGCAACAGGAATCGACCTCCCCTAAGATTTTGGCTGACCTGATCGATTAAGGACTTCTCATCGAATCCTTCTCCCTCCACGGCCTTTAAGACTTCTGCAATTGGGTCTCCCCTGAGGTCCTTTCGCGCCCTGCGCGTAGCCTCAACCAGGTCGGAATAGGACCAATGCGCCATATCACTGGCGTACTTGACGATTTGAGCGACGGCAGCTTGTTTCGCTTCTGGGTTCCTCCACAGCTTCGTTTCAACGAGCGTAAGGTAGCCACCGGGATTTATGAACAGCAAGTCAGCTGCCCCATTTCCGACTGGAAGTTCCCGGCAAACCGGGCGCGGGAGGTCGAATATGGGTTCTATCTCTCCGATGGGCAATAGCGAAGGAAAGGCGAATAACAGTTGCTGTAACCAGGATTCATCATACATCCGGTCGTCGTACGGAACTCGGTGCAAGACTGTCACCTCGCCTCTGAATTCGGGCAGCTTCAGTCCGCGTATGATGAGCGGCGTGGTCAGTTGACGCTTCGACATGATGTAATTCTCCTCTGCTGCCGATGGTTCCCGAGGCTCGCATGAGACCTGGGTCATACTCATTCCTAGAGGGTACCAATAGTACGATTAGTAACGTTGTTGAGCAATGGCAAATCCTCGATACAGGGAGGTATGAAAAGAACAGTTCAAGTGAATGTGAAAATGACGGAAGAGGATTTCGTGATGTTGCGGAAGGCAGCCGAGAAGCGATGGCCGGACGCTGTTATGACGAATTCCGGTATTGTTCTTGGGCTGGCAAGGATTGCAGCACGAGAGACTCTTCGGACGAAGAACCGTTAGATTTGCATCGGGAGTGTGCGCCCACAGGCGGACCAAACGCCTGGCCCGATACCCAATTTGTTCTTTGGAACGCCATCCAGCCCACATTGCCATCTTGAGCTTTGGGCGGCCACGGGTGATGATAGAGGCATTCCCCAGCCTTTTTCAGGTGATTCTCTTTCCGTGACAGAACCGGCTGGGACATCTACACGGGAGGGCTTTGCGTTACAAGCACAAGCAGCGGCGCTCCTGGGGTTAGATCCCTGTCGAGTGGGAAATCTACCGCCCCCGGCTGCGCTCACTGCCGTAAAGCGACCCGCCAATCAGCTTCGCAGCGGACGCATGGCCGGGCATCCGCATGACCTTGCGGTATGTGCAGGTCACGCAACAGGACTTGCAACGCGAATTACACCAGGCCCGCCAGAGTACCTCATTTGGTTATGTGCCACAAATGCGAGGGTACTGCAATTCTCCAGGATGAGGTGGCGACCTGCCCCTAAGTCCGTACACTGGTCGATCCGAAATTCGTGGGTGCATACGTTCCGAAGGCTTTTATCGGGAGGTACCCTGGCCCGCCGGGTAGAGTCCGCAACCGGGAGGAAGAAACCCGGGGAAACAAGCAGGGGGGATGGCAAGGTGTACGAGGACTCGCGGGAAAACGGGTCAATCTGCCGGTTGGCCGCATCGCGACGCCGTCCGCGCTGACTGCTGAGTGGCGCGCTGGCCCTTCCACCGCGAAAAAGTCGTTGACAGCGGGTTCCCGGGGTGTAAAGTGGGACGCTCGGAGATGCTAAAAAGGAAATCCCGGTCCAACGCATTTCCAGTCGACAATGTCCGGCACGACACCGAACCTGAAGCTGCATCTCTGAGGTCGAACCAAAATAATGACAGCAGAACATCTGCACGATCGCTGGGTAGGCGAGGACGAATTCCTGCTTTACGCCGAAGAGCAAATTAAGAGGGTGCGGGATAACATCAACACTTTGAACTGGGTCAACAGCGGGGCCTGGGGCACGGTGGTGCCCACAATTCACAACTTGCGCGGCAGCGCGGGCATGACGGGCCACAGCGCCGTCGTGGCAATTCTGGAAGGATTGGAAAAGAAACTCGGCCAAGCCGATAAATATACCGAGACCCAATTGAGCGAGGAGGTGAATGCATCACTGAAGAGGGCGGTTGAGGCCCTTCACGCCCCTCGTGCGGAGCCGCAGCCGTCCGCGGCTCAGGCCCCGGATGTCAATTCGAGCGAACCTGTCCAAGCGCTCCTTACGCCGGCGGCTTTGAAGCGATTAATCCGAATAATTCGCGTTTCTTAAGGACACGGAAAGCCTCCTATGGTACAAACACGTTGTCGAGACGCTGTTTGAATGACCAAAGGAGGCTTTCGCTTGGCTGACGATACCACAACAGAGTGTCTGTTGTTCCCAGATATTTTCTCGAAGCCGGTGGTGGGGCAGTTTGACCAGCGCCAGGGCAGCTCGGACGGTGGCGCGATCCTGCTCAAGGCCGCCGACCGCCGTCTGGGATTGACCGAAGCCTTGGCCGCCTGTCTGGTTGATCCGCGGCAGCCGGGCAAGGTCGAACATGAAGTGGAGGAGTTGCTGGCCCAGCGCGTTTACGGCCTCGCCTGTGGGTA
>JBELAJ010000535.1:0-5801 GCA_049508935.1 Terriglobia bacterium
TCCTAATCACGGGTGGAGGTGGTTTCATCGGTTCCTGGATCGTAAAGAACTTGGTATACCGAGGTGCTCGCCCGTGGGTCTACGATACTGGGGCTGATTCGCCCCGCTTACGTATATTGCTTAGCGACAATCAGAGGGCATCGGTCAAATCAGTTCGGGGAGACATAAGGCAACTCGAGGATCTCGATCGTGCGGTGGCTGAAAATGGCATCACGCATCTCATCCATCTCGCCGCGCTCCAGATGCCTGCTTGTGCGAAGGATCCCCTGTTAGGGGCGCACATCAACGTGATTGGCACGATGAACGTCTTCGAGGTTGCACGCCGGCGACGAGACGTTTTAAAGCGGGTAGTCTACGCAAGCTCTCAGGGAGTCTACGGACCGGAGGAGCTGTATGGGAAGGACAAAATCGGAGAAGACGCACCATTACAGCCAGGGACACATTATGGCGTCTTTAAGCAGGCGAACGAAGGCAGCGCACGGATATATTATAGCGAACACGGCGTATCGAGCGTAGGCCTCCGCCCCGGCATTGTATACGGCGTCGGGAGAGACCAGGGCACGACCTCTGCCCCGACCAAGGCTATCAAGGCAACCATCGCAGGACGGCCCTACACGATCCGTTTTACGGGCGGGCTTGACCTGCAATACGTCAAGGACGTAGCAGATATTTTTCTACGGTGTGCACTGATCGACATTCAAGGTGCCACTGCCTATACGATACGCGGGACAGTCGTCCAAATGAATGAATTCCTAGTCGCCTTGACTTCGCTGCTACCACGCGCGAAGCATTTAATATGCGTTGAGGGAAGGCCGTTTCCCGTTGCATACGACTTCGATAACAGTCCGTTGGGGAGGGCTATTGGAAACTTACCATTTACACCGCTCCAAGAAGGCATCTTCGAAACTGCCCGCATATTTGAACGTCTCTTGATCGAGGGTCGGCTCGAGACCAAGGACTTGGAAGAGTAGTCCTGCTCCCCGACTTGCGATGCTAGGACCGGGAAAAGCGTAACCCATTAGAAGTAGGAGACAGGAACCTCTAAAAGAAGGGTCAACCGGGATGCAAATTGACGCTCATCACCACTTCTGGAAGTACAACCCGATCGAATACGGCTGGATGAACGAGTCGATGCGGGTCCTAAGACGAGATTTTCTTCCGCAGGACCTTAAGCCCGAGCTCACGGCTGCAGGGATTGACGGAGTAGTTTCCGTGCACGCTCGTGACACAGTAGAGGAAACATCGTGGCTGCTTAACCTTGCTCACCAGCACGAATTTATCAAGGGAGTTGTGGGCTGGGTTCCGTTAGTAAGCCGCGAGCTAGCGTCCGTCCTCGAAACTGTAGTGTCGAATCCGAAACTGAAAGCCGTAAGACACGTGCTCCAGTGGGAAGCTGATGATAATTACATGTTGCGAGCCGACTTCAATACAGGAATCGATACTTTGAGAGCTTTTGACCTGACGTATGATATTCTGATCTACGAGCGGCATTTGCCGCAGACCATCGAGTTTGTGGACCGCCATCCTAACCAGGTCTTCGTCCTTGATCACCTTGCCAAACCTCGCATTCGTGACCGAGTGCTTTCGCCGTGGCGGGAAAACATCATTGAACTAGCAAAACGCGAAAATGTTTACTGCAAAGTTTCCGGGATGGTCACAGAGGCAGACTATCGGTCTTGGAGGGAGGAAGACTTGCAGCCGTATTTCGACACTGTCCTGGAAGCATTTGGCCCGCGGCGCCTAATGTTCGGGAGTGATTGGCCGGTGTGCCTTGTAGCTTGTAGTTACGGAAGGTGGGCTGAAATCGTGTTACGGAACATTCAAAGTTACTCTTCTCAAGAGAAAGAGAGAATTCTAGGTGGAACTGCGCAGGAAGCATACAAGCTGGCGTAGTTAAGAGCGAGGCAAATCTCAGGGCTACGTTTGACGTCCTAATCCTCTTCGTGCCGTTTTTGTCTCTTCCGACTTGCTCGTAGTTTCTAAAATACGCGGCCGATTCTTTCTCGCACTGTGCCCACGTTTGTGTCCTCTGTTGGTAGCAATCGGAAGGAATCACGGATTTGCAGAACTTTCGGGCCTTGACCGAATCCTCAGACCTCAGGCGTTACCGCTGAATCCTCCCGGTGCCGCCGCCCCTTACGAGCGACATGACTTCTTCCCTCGAAACATGGTTGAAGTCTCCGTGGATAGAGTGCTTCAGACATGAGGCTGCGGCCGCGAATTCGACGGTGTCCTGGCAGCTCATGCCGGAGAGCAGGCCGTAAATCAGCCCGCCCGAGAAGGAGTCGCCCCCGCCAACTCGGTCCACGACCCAGATCCGATACTTACGGCTCAGGTAACGCTCTTGCCCGTCAGACAGAAGGCAGGACCATCCGTTCTCCGATGCGGAAAGGCTCTCGCGCAGCGTGGTGGCTACATACGTGAAGCCGAAACGTCGATGCAATTCAGTCGCTACCTCCTTGTACCGTTCGACATCGAGGTCGCCCCTCGTCACATCCACTCCATTGGCATCCACACCTAACACGATCGCCGAGTCCTCCTCGTTGCCAATCAGAACATCGACGTACTGCATCAGGTCTATCATGACCTGACGCGCTTTTTCGGGCGCCCACAGCTTACGGCGATAATTCAGGTCGCAGCTCACCATCAGTCCGCCGCGTTTGGCAGCGGTGCAGGCCTCCTTGGTCGTCGCCGCCATACTGTCGCTCAGCGCTGGCGCCGTACCGGACCAGTGGAACCAGTGCTTACCGCTGAAGACCCTTTCCCAATCAACCATGCCGGGCTTCAACTCAGTGATAGAACTGCCCGCGCGGTCGTAGATGACCTTAGAGGGCCGCTGGGACGCGCCGATTTCTAGGTAGAAGATCCCGAGTCGTTTGCCACCCCGCAAGACAAAATCCATATTGACGCCAAACTGTCGGATGTAGTCGACGCACGCCTGCCCAATCTCGGTGTCCGGTACCATGGACACGACGTAAGCGGTCATCCCGTAGTTGACTAGCGACACAGCTGCATTGGCCTCTGCTCCAGTGTAGCCCACTTCGAACTCGCGGGCCTGCACAAAGCGCTCGTAGCGCTTAGTGGCCAAGCGCATTAGCAAATCGCCGAAAAAGACCGCTTTCTTGCCTTCCGCCATAGTCCCACCTCCTACTTTGCCCGCGCGCCCTTTACGAGCGCCACAAAGTCCTGGGCGTTTTGGGTGATCGTTGCGAACTTGCGCGCCGCGATCAACGGCTTGCCTGCCAGCTCGCCGCCGACGCCGATTGCACAGGCCCCGGCTTTGATGAACTGCGGAGCGGTCTCGCGGTTGACCGCGCCGGTAGGCATTATCTCGATGTGAGGGAACGGGCCCTTCAGGTCCTTGAAGAACTGCGGCCCACCGACCCCCGCCGGGAAGATCTTTACCACATCCGCGCCCGCCTCCCACGCGTCGAGCACTTCGGTCGGCGTCATGGCGCCCGGCATCACCGCGATGCTGTAACGCTTGCACACTGCGACGACATCCGGGCGGAACACGGGCGAGACGATGTAGCTAGCTCCGGCTAGAATTGCTAGTCGTGCGGTCTCGCTGTCCAGCACTGTGCCCGCTCCGATGTAAACCTCCAGGTCCCTGAGCCTGCCCACGGCTTTCTCGATCACCCCTAGCGCGCCGGGGACAGTCATAGTGATCTCGATGTGCTTCACCCCCCCGGCGCACAGCGCGTCACCGACATCAGTGAGGTCGGCCGAGTTATCTGCGCGGATCACGGCCACGACCCCGATCTCTTTCAGGCTCTCCATCACGTCCAGCTTGTCCGACATGCTTCTGTCTCCTTCAGCTGTAATCTCTTGTATGGCAAAACCTTAATCCTCCGCGAAACCCTTCAGGTGGACCATGACATGGTCGGGCGTCACAGACTGTCCATCCGCTCTTTGAATTGCGGGACCTAAAGGAAGTTGGCTGTGTTGATCGCCAGAAAAGTATACGATTGGTTAACCGACTCCTCAGAATCCATCATCCAGCTCACGACCTCCGGCCCGAAAGAGCCTGTGCGAAAACTAGAGACAATGAGTATACCGTTAAGCATGATTACCGTGCATAACCTTAATCACATGGATATAATGCCGATTGAGGAGATCCACATACAATTTCTCCGCCAGGGTATTGTTCATGGCCATCCATCAGTCCCCCGTCTAACCACTCACCTAATAGTCCGACGTTGGCCCAGATGTCCATGCGTCAGTTGAGGAAATCCTGCACCCGCCACGGAGTTCCTTGGTGCTCTCGGTGAACACGCCTTACGCCTCGGCCGTTAAGAGCACGCCCTCGCGATGCCGGCATTCTCTCCGTTCATCCCGGCCAGCTTCATACCCTTCACGCGATACGTCTTTATGCCTTGACGCTTGACGGATTTTCCGCAAGGTCTCTTCTCCACTTCACCTCCAATGAGTTCTTCATAGTCTGGCTTTGGTCAGATCTTCGCCGTGGACACGCGGTTCCGCAAGACACCGATCCCTTCTACTTCCGCTTCGACCGTGTCACCGGGTTTCAGAAAGGGTCGCGGCTCCTGGAGCACGCCCGGCGAACCCAGGGAGATCACTGTGCCGGGCCACAGGGTCATGCATCGGGAGAGATAGCTGGTAGCGGTGGGGACGTCGAAGAGCATCAGCGCGGTAGTGGACTCCTGAATAAGCCTGCCGTTGACGCGCGAACGGACCGCACAGTTGCGGGGATCAAGTTCCGTCTCGATCCATGGCCCGATAGGCGCAAACGTGTCGAACGACTTCGCCCGCGCCCACTGGCCGTCTGAGGCTTGGCAGTCCTTTGCGCCGATATCGTTAGCCACGGTGTAGCCGAGCACGCACCTTAGCGCATCGGGCGTGCCTATGTTTCGGGTCACGTTCTTGATCACTACAGCTAGCTCCGCTTCGAGATAGACCTCGCTTGGCGCCATGGCCGGTAGTACGATCTCGTCCTCCGGTCCCACAACCGCCGATGTTGCTTTGATGAACAGCAGGGGTTCCTTTGGGAACTTGGGGTCCTGCTCCCCCGGAAAAGCTCGGAAGTTCTTACCAAGGCAGAGCAGATTAACCGGCTGAACAGGCGCCAGGAGCCGAACCTCCGCCAAAGCGACCGTCTGTCCCGTCCTTTGCCACGTGCCGCAGAAGTCCCCGTCGACTAGTTCCACAAGGACCCCGGACAGGACACCACAACCGGTTTTCCCCCTTCCATCCACAAACCGCACCAGACGCATCGTAGTCTCCCCATTTCTGTCAGGCGGAACCGCCATTAACAATGTCGATTGATTGCTGGCCCCTTATTCGCATCAGACCTAGCGGTGCACTGTTGATCGGCCCGCTCTGCAGGGGACCAGTCAAGTCCGTAATCCCGTTACGAATATTCCCTTACCTACCCTGATTGCATCGACCGCTTCAGGTGCCCGAAAGCACTGCATTCCATCTTTCTTGAGCGGAGCCATAGGTTTGTGCTCTCTCGGCGAATGTTGCATTCCATTGGGTTGGACGGATCCTGCTCCCAGACTGTTGCGAGAAACGGCTTGTTCGGAACCATCGTGAGCCAAAGACGCGATTCCTTCAGGAATTTCCGATTTGAGGTTCCGCATCGCGCCAAAGCATACACCATCGGCCCTGTCGACTCAAGCTCGCTCGTGCATCGCTCGCACGTGCATCGAGCCGTGCATGGGTGCGCGACATAGAAGTTGGAATTAGGCGGCGCGAGCTGCCCGACGGCCCTCCCAATAATCCTCAAAGCGGCCATTGAGATGGCAACAACGCAAGGCGAGGATGGCGTTGGCTCCCCG
>JBELAJ010000536.1:0-5798 GCA_049508935.1 Terriglobia bacterium
TAGAGATCGGCCCTGGCTTGTGTTTCGTTGGCTCCGGCAAAAGGAATAATCCCCAAAAGCCGAAAACCATGGCTAGTGCCAATGGCCCCGGCCTTGATGATTCGGAAGTTGTTTTGACTCAGACTGACGGCCGTCTGAGTGGACGGGGTATTCAATTCAGTCGTGTTCGAAGCACATCCTGTGAAGAGAACCGCGGCGCAAGCTATGCCCGCGACCATGAGCAATTTCATCATTTTCATTTTTCCAATGTCTGTAGCGGTTATTGGAAACTGATTTACCGCGATGGATAAAATTTTACGTTTCATCTGAATGTCTGTTTGTTTTTGTTGGTTGTTTGGTGTTGCCGACTTCCAAAACTTGCCGGTCACATTGCGGGATTAAGTTTAGCGGGTTTTGGAAAAATGTCAGCAACTATTTCACGATTTAAATTCAGTATTGCCTTTCGCGTCGCGGGCGGGCAGTTATTGGCTTTGCTGTCGGGGCGTAGCACTGGTAGTGCGCTTGTTTCGGGTGCTTCAGCTGACCGGTTGCGCGTACAAAAACAAGAATTTATGGCGGAATCAATCGTTGCGACAAAGAGGCAACTGAACAATTAAGACAGGGACGTTGCGACAATGTGACTCATCTCGAGCCTAACTGACGCGTGACAGTGCATCAGGCCAATCTCAAATCCACGTCTCCGGTGCGACCGCCAAAGCCGGGGGCGGAAACCGCTGTGGCATTGGCCGGTACTGCGTTCTCGGCGATGTTGCTGGTTCTAACGGCGATGTATGCGGGACCTCTATGGCGCGATGAGACCAACACCCTCAGCGTGGCGCAGATGCCCTCGCTGAAGGAGTTCTGGAACAATCTGTCGTTTGAGTCGTTTCCACCTCTCTGGCCGTTGCTTCTGCGCGGGTGGAGTTTTCTAGGCATGGCGGACAGCGACGCGGGCATCCGCGTCCTGGGGTTGTACGTGGGCCTTTTCTTCCTCGCTTCGCTATGGTTGTGCTCGCGCTGGACTGGGGGTCGCGCACCGATCCTGAGCATTGCACTGCTGGGCAGTCTGCCAGCGTTTGTCTTCATCGTGGGGGCGAACCGGGCTTATGGTCTGGCGAGTTGTCTGCTGGTGCTCAGTTTCGGAATGATCTGGCGGATGGTGGAATTCCCGTCGAGGTTGCGGGTTCTTTTGGCGGGTCTCGTCTGCATTCTTTTCACACATTGTGTTTATTATGACATGGTGTTCCTGTGCGCGATGCTGTCCGGCGCAGCCCTGGTGGCGATTCGACGACGGCGGTGGAAGACGCTGGGAACGCTGGTGGGGATCGGTGTCGTGTCCGGCACATCCATGGCGATATACCTGCCCATCATCCGCCGGGGCTCGGCTTACGCACCAATGATCCAAGAGCCATTCTTTGATTTCTCAACCCTGTGGTATAAGCTCGGCGATGCTGTAATGGCACGGAGCAGCGCCCACCCCGACGGTCCTCATGGCCCGGAGATCTGGCTCTGGGTTGTGCTGCTATTGGGCGGATCGGTTGTGGCACTTGTGATGCAGCGGGAACGCGAACGTCAGGGGCCGAACCCGGAGACCGCAGCAGCAATCGCTGCCCGAACCCGCACCGATCTGGCACTGTTTTGTGTCGTGAGCATGCTTCTCGGGACGGTGGGGTATTGGGCTTTTCTGCTAAAGTTACAGTTTCCGACGCAGAGATGGTATTACATCGAAATGCTCAGTCTATGCGCAATTTCGCTCGATGGACTGTTGGGTGCAAACTGGCCCAAGCTACGCCCTTGGGGGCTGCTCCGTATCGGATTCATGGTGGTAATGATGACCTGGGGTGCAAGGTCAGCGTGGGAGGAAGCGCATACCCGACGGAGCAATGTGGATCTAATTGCCGGCGTTCTTGACAAGAATGCCCCGGAGGGGGACCTAATCGTGGTACATACCGCGTGGGAGGGGATTACCTTCAACCGGTATTATCAAGGCCGAGCCCATTGGGTGACAGTGCCTCCGATTGACTCACACAAGGTGCATCGCAACGACCTGGTATTGGAAAAGCTGAACCAGCAGGATCCGATGGCTCCGGTGCTGCGAGAGATTACCGACACCTTGCGCAGCGGTAACAGTGTCTGGCTGGTGGGACATGTGACCGTCGTGCATCCGGGGCCGTTGCCACCAACGCCGCGCCCGCCGACCAAGTGGTGGTTGGGGTCGTACTTTGGGTACTGGAGCGCGCAAGTTACGACGCATCTGCTGGACCATGCACTGCAAGAAAAGGTTCTGGAAATACCGGTGGACGGGCCGGTGAGCTGCCTGGAGAACCTGCCCGTGGTACGGTTCTCGGGCTACAAGTCTGATGCGAACTGACCAACCTGTCGCCTGCAGGAATTCAGTCGCAACAACGCATGATCAGGTGAGTATAAGGTACGCGAAGCAGGTCATGTCGGAGATGGGGTTCCACCTTCGAGAAGCGCGTCAAGGCCAACCGCAGGTATTCCTCACGGGTGCGGACAAATTTCCCACGGTCTTTTGCCAGCAGCCAACGTGCTATTCGTGACTGCCGGGGGACATAGCATCCATCATAAGTGACAAGGCGTCCGGTGGGGCGCAGAGCCAGGCGGGCCAAATCAAACAACCTGGCAGCTTGCGCATCGTCCAAATGGTGGATCACACCTATGGCCAGAACCAGGTCAAAAGTACCTTGTTCTCCCTCAATGGCAGCCAGGCCAACATCGCCGCAACAGAAGCGCCCCCTGGATCCGAAACGCTTCTTTGCCGAACCAATATATTCCGGACTGATGTCGAGTCCCGTGTAGTTGACCGCCGGGAGGTAATTCAAAACGTCTGCCGGTCCACACCCAATGTCGAGAATTTTGTCCCCGGGAGCCGGTTTCACGTACTCAGCCAGATAAGTTCTCCAGGCAGACCCCCCTCCCACCATCCACCCGAAAAGCCGGTAGCCGGCCGGGAGACTCAGGAACAATGAAAGTCGTTCAACAATTTTCACGGCTGGAATTGCCGGACGGCCGCTATCACCTGGTCCTGATCGCCCTGACTGAGACTATTGTAAAAGGGCAACCGGAGCAGCCGTTCGCTTTTCTGTTCGCTCACGGGACAACTCCCCTTCCGGCCTCCCATGCGCTGGCCCATGCGGGAAAGGTGGAGCGGCACATAATGAAATACGCTGAGGATGCCGCGCGACTTTAGAAATGAAATGAGTGCCTGGCGCTTTTCCAAAGACGGCATTACCAGATAATACATATGGTAGGATTGCTCGCAGTGAGCAGGCACCACGGGGCAGCCAATCCCGCGTTCCTGCGCCCAGTCGCGCAGGTGCTGGTCATAATATTTCCAAATGCGTTGCCTCTGCACCTGGATGGTTTGCCATACTTCCAACTGGGCGTAGAGAAAGGCCGCCAGGACATCACTCATCACATAACTCGATCCGATGTCCACCCAGGAATATTTGTCCGCCTGTCCGCGAAAAAAACGGCTGCGATTCGTCCCCTTTTCACGAATGATCTCGGCCCGTTCAATCAGGCGCGTGTCGTTGATGAGCAGCGCGCCGCCTTCGCCGCAGGTGATATTCTTGGTTTCATGAAAACTCTGGGCCGCCAGGCAACCGAAGGTGCCCAGCCAGCGCCCGTGGAATTTGCCGAACAATCCGTGCGCATTGTCTTCTACCACGGACAAACCGTGTCGGGCGGCGACTTCGCCAATCACATCCATTTCGCAACTCACGCCGGCATAATGGACCGGGACAACCACCTTCGTCCGGGAAGAGATGAGGCCTTCCAACTGCTTCTCATCCAGATTCAGCGTGTCGGGCCGGATGTCGGAAAAAATAATCCGGGCGCCTCGCAACGCGAAGGCATTCGCCGTGGACACAAAGGTAAAGGAGGGGACAATCACTTCGTCGCCGGGCTGGATATCGAGAAGCAGGGCGCACATCTCGAGTGCGTGAGTACAGGATGTGGTTACCATCACCTTTTGCACGCCCAGCACCTGCTCCAAAAATGCATGGCACCTTTTTGAGTAAGTTTGATCTCCGGCAATCTGGCCGATGGTCATCGTCTTGGAAATGTGCTCCAGTTCCCGGCCCAGGAGCGAGGATCGGTTAAACGGTATCCGGATTTGTTCCACGGAAGACGAGTCCAAGTTAGTTGCAGCTTTCTGGGATTTTTTCGGCATAGCAATCAAATCAGTTCCTAGAATAGACCTGGTCCTTCCCCGGATGCCAGAGCCAAACGCCTTCGGCTGACGTGAATCTGGCCCCGAGTTGTGAATAAATATTCAGCACGGCTGTGTTGCGCACGCTGAAGGAGGCGAATCCGATGCGGGCGCCTTTAGCCGCATAAGCGCGGATGGTTTTCTGATATAAATGTAAAGCGCCCCCCAATCTTGTTGGAAGCCGCTGCACGGTGGCCGAGGGCTTGTGCTCGCCACGCCGCCCCAAGAGGGAAGCATGCTCCACGTACGAGTTCATTGCACCTTCTCCCGGCCTAACACCTCGAGAGCATCGGGCCCAATGACGCGCAGGCTGGGCAGCATGCGTTGGAGGGCAAGTTTCTCCGTGTTCGAGTCGTTCACCGCCACGCAGTCTTCAGCGCGTATGCCGTGTCGGTTGAGCAAAAGCCGGACCGCAGACAGTTTGTCTTCACTGTAGACCACCTCATCGAAGAACAGGGGGATGCCGTGCGCGGCGAGCAGAGCGCGAACGTTGGGATTCTGCGTTAGCAACAGTTGTTTGATGCCTCTGTTGTGACAATCATACAAGCTTGCCATGGCTTCCGGATCAGGCTTGCCGTCTTTTCGAAGCAATGTATCGTCCAAGTCCCAGAGGACGCAGCCAACACCCGGTCCCTCGATATAGTTCTTAAGACAGCGGTTCAACACCATGCCGGGAAGCGAGGTGGGGACTTCGACCCTGAAGCCCTTGTAGAGAAACAGGGCCAGCAGCGGGATATTGACCCCCGCAAGCCGTGCCAACGTCATCGACCCGCCCACACGGGCGTTGATCTCCATGAGAGTCGGTTGGCCGGATCGGCTAACCTTGAACTGTGCAAACCACGGCCCTTCAATGCGGATGCGTTCTGTAACCGTGCGGATATATCCTTCAATCCGTGGACAGGCGAGGGTCTTGGTGCCAAGGGCGATTCCACGGCCAATCTGGCCCCGCAGTCGCGGGCCACAGAATAGCAACCTGCCTTGCAGGTCATTGATGCAGTCGACCGTGAATTCTTCGCCTGGCAAGTATTCGGTGAGGAGCAATCCGTCACTTATGGCGGCATCGCATTCTTGGCGGTTGCGCACTACACGGTGACCGCGCGAGCCAGCGCCACCATCCGGCTTGGCGTACGCTGGGAAAACCACAGTGTTAGCGGTGTAAATCTCTGGGACAGGAATCACTCCGGCCAAACGCTCGTAAACGCGCGATTTGGATGTCACCAGCTTGGCGGTGTCTGGATTCGCGGTGATGAAAGTGACTCCCTCAACTTGCCACCGGGAAAACTCTTCAACCAGCCTGTCCGTCGCGGGAAAAACTGTATCGATGCCATGCTCGGACAAAAGTCGCTTGAATTCTTCCCTGAAGCCGGGGCCGTCGAGTTTCGGACAGAGCAGGTGGTTTCGCAGGATCATGCGGGAGGGGTCGAATTCGACTTCAAAACTGCTGCCCCCGAACAGATGAACCTTGTTGCTCTTTATCAATGCGTGGACAATTTCGAGGCCGGGCTCGTTGCAGGATGGGAAGACAACTACTCGATACATGAACTATCCTTGGAAGAAAATGGCGCGATCATCCCACAGTTCCAGA
>JBELAJ010000537.1:0-5784 GCA_049508935.1 Terriglobia bacterium
TCTGAATCTGCCAACTCGAGGCTCCCAGCGCCAAACGAGTGGCCACTTCCGGAACGCGGCGCAGAATGCGCACGAGCGTCAAGCCCGCAAGATTCGCGCAGGCGATGAGCAGGATGAAGCCGGCGGCCAGCATCAGCGCCAGCACTTGCGGACGCAGCCTGTCCGTCTGCCCCTTTTGGAGCGGCACCGAATAGTAGGTCACTTGTGCGCCTGGGTTGTTCTGCAGTTCATAGCGGTCCTTGCGGAAGGCCCAGGCGCGGTTGATCTGGGCATCTGCCTCCTGCCAGGTCGCGCCATTGCGCAGCCGGGTGATGACGTCAAAGTTCGTTCCCGACCCTTCGCCCTGGCGGCTGGGCTGCAGCGGGGTGTAAACGTCGGCGTTCAAGGGTGTCGTGGCGCCTTGCGGCAGCACGCCGATTAGCGTGTAGGGCTCGCTCCTCAGCAGGATGGTCTGCCCGAGTATGTTCGAGTCCGCGCCAAGATCGCGCCACACGTTGTAGCTGAGAATTGCGGCCTTGGGCCCGTGGGGACGGTCCTCCTCTGCAGAAAAATTGCGGCCTATGCGGGGCTGAAGAGCCAACACGTCGAAGTAGTGCGCCGAGACACGTCCCTCGTGGACGTACTGCGCGTGCGAACCAGCTTGCAGGTTCACACCCGAGCTGAATCCCGAAACAGCGGTGATCAATGCGGGGGCATTGTCGCGCAGCAACTCCCATTGCTCCCCATCCAAGTGGTGCCGCTCGTCAGAAGCTCTGAGGCCGGTGACTCGGGTGTAAATCGTCCCCATCCGCTCCGGATGCGCGTAGGGCAGGTTCTTCAGCAAGAGTGCGTTCACCAGGGAAAAGATCGCTGTGTTGGCGCCCACAGACAGGGCCAAAGTGACGATTACGGTAACCGTAAAGCCGGGGCTGCGCTTCAACTGGCGCCCGGCAAGGCGAAGATGCTGTCCCCAACTGCCCATAGACCCTCCTCCGAATGGATCAGTTTATCCTGCGTCGCTTTGTGAAGGATTACGCAGATAACTGAGCCTGGGTTCCACTCGGACAGGCGCTTTCGCCGCGAGTGATTGTTGACGGTCCCGCGGGGACGGTTCGCGAACCGCCCTTACGGACGAGGGGCGGATGCGCCAGCCGCTGTCCAACCGAGGTTATGGCGGCCGGCGGGGCAGGGGCGGCTTCAGGCGGGCGACTTCGGGAAGTTGGAGGAGTTGGGAGGCGGGCTCGAGTTCCACGTCGTCGCTAACAAGTGCCGGCAAGAACTTGGCCAACGCGGCAATCGTAGTCGGATAGGGGTGACCGATAGCGAGGGCCGCTCCCTGTTCCTCGAGGACCCGACGGAATCGGCGGAGTTGGCCAATGGTGTAATTTACGTTCTGGGTGTCGTCCAAGAAAACGGAACGATAAAAGGCGGGGAGACCTTGCCGCCGGGCTGCGTCGAAGGCGACGCTCGAGGCGGTCGTCCTACTATCGATGAAAAAGAGGTGGCGTCCGGCGAGCGACCTCATCACCGCTGCCATTAAGCGAGGATCGGCTGTGGCGCGCGAACCCATGTGGTTATTTACGCCGGCTGCCTGGGGGACGGAAACCAGATCCGAGTCGATGACATGTTCGATCTCGAGGCGGTTCATTCCGACGCGGATATCTGTCGGCCCAGGCGGGGCGTGAGAACTCGGCAGTGGCTCCATCGGCAGGTGAAGCATCACCTCGCGCCCTGCGTGCCGGGCTTCCCTTGCAGTTTCCGCGGAGGCGGGAAGGTGAGGGAGCACCGAGAACGTAAGGGCGTATGGCAATGCCAGCAGTTGGTGGGCCTTCTCGATCTTTTCACCGAGATCGTCAATAATAATGGCGGCGTGAAGCAGGCGCGGGACTTCACGAATCCTCCAACGAGAGAACGGCTTCCCGCTGCGTGACAGACGGATCTCAGCAACTCGCAATCCCCGCCTGCTCCTGGTTTCGTTGACGGAAACATCCAGGTGGCTCTCCCGAGCCTGACGCTCGAGGGCGCCAACCACCGCAGAGTACACCTCGGACCCGGCTCGCGCCTCAGGGGGCACTTCAGGCCTTGCGGAGGAACGAGCTGTTAGCGGGAGGATCCAGACTTGAGATCGTCCGGCAGTTTCGACGGCGCGCTCGATTTTCCGCGTCAGTTCCGGGCGATCCTCTTCGCGCCGGGTGGATGTGGCAGGTTGCCGTTGGTGTTTGCAGGCCGGCACACCGATGGCGCAGACCAAAAGAGCTGTAAGCTTTAGTTTTGATGGCTGCCTGGCGTGAGGAGTGAAATTCAAGGGACAGTAGGCTAAATGAAGATCGTGGGAGGCGCATACGCCACGACGCTTGTTGTCGGGATGTATGCGCCTCTTTAGCCTCAGAGAGGCACAAACCTGCCAAAGAACGGCACCTCTGCGCCACCCGCGAATTCAAATTGGCGCTACGAATTCAAATTGAGACGCTAGTGGGCCGCCCCCCCGTAACTATCAGGCGGCTGCAAGAGCCGTCTCAAGGCCTGTCTGGCTGCCACAAGGGCCGCCCTTACAATTATCCCGGTCGAGCTCAGCAGCCTTGGTTGGCGCTGACGGATGCGCCAGGATTTCAATGGCTTTACGAAGCTGCAAATCGTCCTTACCGCCAAAGTGTTCGGGGTTCTGCATATTCTCTTCGCCCTCGGCTTCAGGAGCGGCGGCTTCCGCGGTTTGGACAACGCTGGGCGTGACACCGTTATCGTTAATCGCCTTACCGTCCGGTCCGTAGTACTTCGCCACCGAGAGCAGCAGCGCTGAGCCATCGCCCACCGGGATCAACTTCTGAAAGACTCCCACGCCAAAGCTGCGCACGCCCACCGCTTCGCCGCGCTTGTTGCCCTGGATGGCGGAAGCGACAAGCTCCGCCGGCCCGGCAGTGGATTGGTTGATCAGCACCGCCACCGGGAGATCGCACACACCGTCGGTGGGGTGGGCCGTGATATCCTGCCGGGGATAACGCTGGCCAGAGAGATAGGTGATCAGACCTTTGCCGAGAAAGAGACTGGCCGTGTCAACAGCTTCCTGTACATCGCCGCCGGCACAGTTTCTCAGGTCCAGAATGATCTTATGCGCCCCCTGCGACTCGAGTTCTTTCACCTTCGCCGCAATCTGCTTGGCTTTGCCTTTGTCGAAAGTTGAAATGCGCAGATAGCCGTCGCCGTCATCCAGGAGCTTTGCCACCACCGGAGGATAATTCGGCAGGATACGGGTTAAGGAGATAGGCTCCGGCTCACCACGAGCCTCACGCACCACGTAAACCTTCACCGTAGTGTCGGGCGCGCCGGCAAGCAGGCGCTCGATTTGCAAAACGGAGAGCTCACGGGTGGGCGTCGCTTCCACGCGATCGATCAGGTCACCTGCCCGGATGCCGGCTTTCTCCGCGGGACTGCCCGGCAGCACGGAGACCACGGTGACGTAGCCGCTTCGTTTCGAAAGGTAAATGCCCACACTGGCCGGGCCTGGGTCCGGATGCACCTGGTAGTCTTTATACTCGGCAGGTGTGAAGTAGGTGCTGTAAGGGTCCAGGGCTTCGAGAAGGCCGCGAATCGCCCCGTCCGTTACCTTCTTGAGGTCGGGTTCGGTCACATAATCAAGGTTGATGCGGTTCAAGACTTCGCTATAAACGCCCAGATCGCGATAGGTCTTCTCCGAGTTCGATTCGCTCTTGCCGAGCAATCCCCCGAGAAAGACATAGAGGACCAGGAGACTCGATATCGAGACCAGTGTAATCCGTATGCGGTTAGTCATTACCTAAAAAACTCCTTCAGCCGTTGGCTCACGAGGAACCCTAATCTTCGAAGTATACCACGGCAATTGATTGGATGCACCCGGAGGTCCGGAAGTCACCCGAAAAGCAGGATTCAGGATTCAGGTTTCGGGATTCAGGCCCGCGACGCCCGCGCGTCGATCCTCCGAATGTGCATGGGCCTGCGGCCCACCTTGAGGAATGCAAATCACATGTCTCGTCACCCCCGCGAAAGCGGGGGCCCCTTGTTGGTCAGGAACACAATGGATTCCCGCATCCGCGGGAATGACGTGATTTTCAAAGGCTTAGGGACACGCCTAAGCGTGCCGCTAATCGGGAGCGGAGCGAAGTATCGCCGCATTCGGGCTTGACTGATGCCGTGAAATCTCGTTTTAGAACGCTAATGCTTTGCGGTTTTGCCCTGAATCCCGAATCTTGAATCCTGAATCCTCTTGCCTTTCGGCGCCTGATTCCTGAATCCTGGATCCTGAATCCTGGCCTTCAGCAACGCGATCTTGCGGGTGGTCCGTTTGCCGAGTTTTTGGTTCAGGAAGCGTCCCTTGCTCATGGATTTGATTCGACGCCTGTTGCCGGGGCATTCTGTTCAACCGGAGTCAGGAATGTCCCCGATATCCGGTCATGCCAGGTGAGGCTCTCGCTATCCACTAAGGCCCAGAAGAAACCCAGCATGAAGGCCGAAAGCGACACCAGGTACCCAAAAGCGCGTAACAAGGATTCGCGGCGGTCGGGCGGCCAACCTTCCATGTTCCGAGCTTCAATACCCACTACGGACTGGCCGGGCGTGGAGCAGGCGAGCGCGGTGAACATCGCGAAATACGACCAAACGAAGACGAATGCAATCACGCCCATGACAGCGAGGTTGACAGGAACCAGCGCCAGGTGGCCGCCGGCGAACGAAAAAATAGAAGCGAACAGTCCCCCACTCAGCAGAAGAAGCAGTCCGTCGATCAGTCCGGCCAAAAATCGTGAATTCACAGAAGCCACTTGAAAAGCTTCCGGTTCGAGTTGTGAGGCCGTCGCTCGAGCCTCCGACTCTGCGGGCCCGACCACAATCTCGAGCCGATTGCCGAGATCGGGTTCGAGTTCGAAATCCTCGGCTCGGGGCCGCGGTGAATTGCGAATCTCAAATACTTCCTCACTTGGCTCCCGACTTTCCTCGTCCAGATAGAGCGCGTCGTCCTCGAGCGCAGCCGGGCTGCCGATTTCAGCGTCGATGCGCCCGGCGGTCTGCGGGAATTCGAGAAACCGCTCCATCTCCGGTTCGACGGCCGCTCTCGTTTCGCTCCGCTCGAATTCAAAATCGAGGTTCCGGTCTTCAGGGGACTCGTTCCGCAGTTTCGCGCGACGCCGGCGAAAGCTCAGGACACGATCGGACACTTCCTGCCTCCAGGGATCCTGGTTTTGTGATCGGGAAGTACCTGCGGCCGCCGTGTGTTCGCGACGCTCGGGCTCAAACCCCAGGTCGAGATTTACTGCCGGGGGGCGGGTGTCCGGCGTCTGACCGTGGGCAACTTCAGCTTTGCTCTGAGCCGAGTCCAAAATGACGGCAGCCGCGTCGGCGGCTTCGGCTTCGTCCTGCGAGGCGGCCGCGGCTTGTCCGGCGGGAGGGGAGGGGCCAAGGCCCGGTTGCTCGCCTTGCGCTGCGGGACTGGTTGGAGCAGGCGGCGTTTTGGCAGGCACAAGACTGGCGCCGCACATATTACATTGTGAGAGTCCTGGGTAGCTGAACGCACCGCACTTAGGGCATTTCACCACGTGCTCGAAATCCTCTGGGCAGCGTTATACGCCTTCTAGCGCATCTTAGCAAATTGATTCGTTCCGGCAAAGCTGCTTGATTCGAAGCGCCTCGACCTGTCGGGGCACTTGCCGACCTGAAGCTCCAGCGATTCCGCATTCGTACTTTCCTTCCTCATTTAACCCTCTGAAATTCCAATGGCTTCGCCCGGTCCCCGCTGACCGAGCAGATTCGCATTCGTTTTTTGCTTGACAGTGCAGGTTG
>JBELAJ010000538.1:0-5752 GCA_049508935.1 Terriglobia bacterium
CACCGCGGGTATTTTCCCGCCCTGCCCCCGCCCACAAAGCCTATGCGAATCTGCCCGACCGCCTCCGGTGCGCCCAGACTAACTATTTCGCGCACCTCCAACCTCGGATGCGGAATCGCTGTCACTTCGAGTTTTAGGTTGACAAGCATGCCCTGATCTGCTAAAAAAGATACAGATTCAGGAAAATCAGCAAAACATGAAATTTCAATAAAGGGGTGCCGAATGCCACAGAGCGTCCAGAAGAAGCTTGAGAGGGTACGTCCGCCGCGTGTCCACGTAACTTACGATGTGGAAACCGGTGGAGCTATAGAAATCAAAGAACTTCCATTCGTGATGGGGGTTTTGGGTGATTTTTCAGGTCAGCCTACAGAACCATTACCACGGCTGAAGGATCGGAGATTCGTCGAAGTAAACCCGGACAATTTCGACAGTGTTTTGGAGAGCATGAAGCCTCATCTGGCCTTCGCGGTCGAAAACAAACTCAGCGAGGATGCCGATGTGGGACAATTGAAGGTCAGTCTGGACTTCAAGAGTATGGACGACTTCTCGCCGGAGAATGTGGCGAAGCAGGTCAAACCTCTGCGCGAACTGCTTGATCTGCGCACCCGCCTCAATGACCTCAAAGGCACCCTGCAGACGAACGACAAGCTTGACCAGGTTTTGTTAGATGCCGTCAGCAACACTGAAAAGTTGAACCAGTTGAGAGCGGAACTGGGCGGCAAGAAGGAAGGGGAAGAGAAGGAGGGATCCAATGGCTAACCAAGAAATGGCGAAGACGCCGGCCGCGGCGACCGAGCAGGTGGCGGAAAAGGGATTGCTGGACCAGATTGTTGAACAAGGCAAGGTGGGAACGGATGCGGCCACCCGAGAGCGGGGGAAGAGCCTGGTGAAAGAGTTCATCAACCAGGTGCTTGAAGGCCAGGTCACGATTTCGAAAGATACCGAGGCGATGATTAACTCCCGGATCGCGCAAATCGACCATCTGGTCTCCATTCAACTCAATGAGATCCTGCACCAACCCCAATTTCAAAAGCTGGAAGGAAGCTGGCGCGGCTTGAAGTATCTTCTCAGCCAAAGCGAAACCAGCCCGATGCTGAAGATACGTGTTATGAACGTGTCGAAGAAGGACCTTCTGCGCGATCTCCAGCGCGCCCCGGAATTCGATCAAAGCGCCTTATTCAAGAAGATCTACGAAGAAGAGTTCGGCGTCTTCGGCGGCGATCCCTTTGCGGCGATTATCGGGGACTACGAGTTCAGCAAGCATCCGGAGGACCTGGAGTTGCTGGAGAAGGTGTCGAACGTTGCAGCGGCGGCCCACGCACCATTCTTGACTGCGGCTGCCTCGCAGCTCATGAATATGGAGAGCTTCACGCAACTGGACCAGCCGCGCGACATCGCCAAGATTTTTGATACCACCGAGTTCGCCAAGTGGAAGAGTTTCCGCCAGAGCGACGATTCGCGGTACGTGGGGCTTTGCGTGCCGCACGTTCTGATGCGCCTTCCCTACGGCAGGGACACGGCGCCCTTGGATGCGTTCAATTACGAAGAGGGCGTGGACGGGACCGATCATTCCAGGTACCTTTGGGGGAACGCCGCTTATGCCATGGGAGCGCGCTTGACCAACGCGTTCGCCCAGTACGGCTGGTGCGCAGCCATCCGGGGCGTCGAAGGCGGAGGCTTGGTGGAAGGCCTGCCTGCCCACACCTTCCGAACCGACGAAGGCGACGTAGCGCTGAAGTGCCCCACGGAAATTGCCATCACCGATCGCCGTGAGAAGGAACTCGCCGACCAGGGGATCATCCCGCTGGTGCATTGCAAGGGGACGGACAAGGCAGCATTCTTCAGCGTGCAGTCTGCAAATAAGCCCAAACTGTACGACAGCGATGCGGCCAATGCCAATGCTCGACTCTCCTCGCAGTTGCCGTACATCATGGCTACCTGCCGGTTCGCTCACTACTTGAAGGCTATGATGCGGGATAAGATCGGCAGCTTCACCACCCGCGAAGAGATTCAGAAGTTCCTGAACCGCTGGATTGCGCAATACGTAACCACGGACGACTCCGCAACCCAGTCAGTGAAGGCCAAGTACCCGTTGCGTGAAGCGCGCGTTGATGTGGAAGAGGTGAAGGGCAAACCTGGTGCGTACCGCGCCGTGGCTTTCCTCCGTCCGCACTTCCAGCTTGACGAGCTGACAGTTTCGCTGCGGTTGGTGGCATCGCTGCCGCAGCCGGCCAATAAGTAATAGCTTGGGGGTGGGCTTCGCACGAGGGCCCGCCTCGCATTCTTACAAAAATCAAATCTTACGAGGAGAAGAATATGGCCATTGAGTACCATCTGGAAATTAAGGAAGCACCGGGCGAGAGCGCGTCCACCAAGCACAAAGGGCAGATCGAACTCCTGTCCTGGAGTTGGGGCGCGAGCAACCCGACGACCCTCGTGGGCGAGGGTATGAGCGGGGGAAAAGTCTCGATGTCCGATCTCAGTTTCACCAAGAGGGTGGACAAGGCGAGTCCCAAGCTGTTAAAACTTTGCGTCACTGGTGATCACGCCAAGGAGGCGACACTGTATTGCAGCAAGCAAACCGGTAAGGCGACTCCGGAAGATTTTCTGATCATCAAGTTGACGGAAGTCTACATATCGAGCTTCCAGGTCGGGGGCTCCGCAGGTGAAGATACCGGGACGGAATCCCTCTCGGTCTCCTACGCTTCCATCGATTATGATTACAAGGTGCAAGACAAGGATGGCGTGCTAAAGTCCGGAGGGGAGGTCCAGTATGACCTCAGGGCGAGGGAGCAAAAGGGGGGCAGCTAAGCTTGACCCACTGCGCTGACCCCGCCTCGCGGGGTCAGCGCAACACTACTATGGAAAACGCGAATCACCTCTTACAGGCGGGAAAACTCAAGGAGGCGATTGAGGCGTTGGGGGCGGAGTTGCGAAACAACCCTGACGACGCCCGGCGCCGCACGTTCCTCTTTGAACTACTCTGCTTTGCGGGAGACTATGATCGAGCAGAGAAACAACTGGACCTCCTGGCGGACGGCGGTCCCAATAGCGGCATGGGGGCACTCGTCTACCGCAGCGCGCTTCAGGCTGAGAGGACACGCCAGGACCTGTTTCAGATGAAGGAATACCCAAAGCCGGCGGGGGAAGCAGGTTCGGGTTCTGAAACGGTCGCCGGCACATTGAACGGCAAATCGTTTCAGACGATTTCGGACGGCGATCCTCGGATTGGGCCTCGCCTGGAGGTTTTTGCAGGCGGGAGTTATCTCTGGATCAACTTTGAACACCTGGCCTCCGTTAAAATCGAGCCGCCGCTCCGCCTGCGCGACTTGCTGTGGACCCCGGCCGTAGTCCGGGCGGGGCCCGCTTTGAAAGGCACCGAACTCGGCGAAGTCTTGATACCGGCCTTATCCCCGTTCGCCTGGCAAAATTCTGACGATGCTGTACGCCTGGGCCGGATGACGGTTTGGGAAGAAGACGAGTCGGGTACGGCCGCGCCGATCGGGCAGAAGATGTTGCTGGTGGACGGCGAGGAATTTCCACTTCTTGAGGTCCGGCAACTGGAGTTCAATCTACCACAGGTTACGGTTTAGCTCAGAATGCCTCTTCCTGATAACCTACTCAGTCCGATTCCAGGAGATAATCCCTGCGGGGGAGACCTCCGATACACACCCATCTACGACAAGATCAAAGAAGCCCGTCGTGAAGAGGAAGAAGTCCAAGACGGTGAATGGAAGACCGAGGGCAAGAAAGCGGACTACCCCCAGGTCGTGAAGTTGGCAGTTGAGGCCCTTTCCACGACTAAGGATCTTCAGATTGCCGCATGGCTCACCGACGCCTTGCTACGCACGGAAGGGTACGCGGGGCTGAAGCAGGGTTTGGACCTGATTCAAGGGCTGCTGAGCACTTTCTGGGACGGCCTGTACCCTCAACTCGAAGATGGCGATGCGGAGTTGCGGGCGGCGCCGCTCGAGTGGATCGGCTTCAACCTGGTTTTACCCGTCCAATCTGCTTCTCTCAACAAGGCGAAGCACGGCTGGCTGGACTACACAGAGTCCAGGAAGTTAGGCTACGAAGAACAGGCCGACAGCGATGACAAAAAAGCCGCCAGAGCAAAGCTGATCGAACAGGGCAGGGTGGCGCCGGAAGCTTTCGATAAGTCCTTCGCCGAAACTCCCAAGGCTTTCTACGTCGCCGCTGAAGCAGCCCTGGACGGCTCCATGGCGACGGTCCAAGCCATGGACAAGCTTTGTCAGGAGAAGTTCGGGAATCTTGCGCCCAGCTTCACCGACTTGAAAAAAGTGCTGGAGACGGTCCGGCACACCGCCCATCTGCTGCTTCAAAAAAAGCGGGAGACGGAGCCGGACGTTGTGGAAGCGGGAGCGGAAGCTGCGCCGGAGGGGGCAGGAGAAGGTGCAGGCGGTGAAGGAGCGGCTGCAGGTAGCGGGGTGGCTGGGCGGACCGCCGGCGGGGCAGGGGGAATTGTAATCCCGCTGGCAGACGGTGAGCCGGCCCAGCGCCGGGATGCGATCTCGAGCGTGGCTCGCGCGGCGGCGGCTCTGCGGAAGCTGGATCCTTACAGTCCGGCGCCTTACCTGATGCTGAGGGGTTTACGGTGGGGTGAACTTCGCGCCGCCCTGCAAAGCTCGGATTTGACCTTGCTGGAAGGGCCGCCCACAGTACTGCGGCAGCACATCAAGCGGCTGGCGATTGAAGGAAAGTGGGAGGAACTGCTGGAGACAGCAGAAAACGCCATGTCGCTTCCGTGCAGCCGGGGTTGGCTGGATTTGCAGCGCTTCGTCGTGGATGCCTGTGTAGGACTGGGAAGCAAGTATGACGGGATCGCAGTCGCGATCCGATCGGAGTTGAAGACGCTCCTGCACGATCTGCCCCAACTCCTTGAGATCAATCTCCTCGACGACACGTCGGCGGCCAACAGCGAGACTCGTGTGTGGTTGAAGGAATTGGCGGCTGAGCCGCCGACGCAACCGGCGCCGGAGGCCGCTCCCGCGGATGCGCCACTGGCGGAGGCGAGGGTATGGGAGGATCACTCCGCTCCGGGCTGGCATCGCAAGTTCGTCGACAGTTACGACTTGGCCCGGCAGGCGCTGAGCGCCGGACAGGCGGAGAAGGCCCTCGACCTGATGCGGCGTGAGGTGGAAAGGCAGCTTTCAGGAAGAGGCCAGTTTTTCCGCAAGCTGCAGCTTGTTGACATCTGCATCGCCGCCGGCCAGCCCCGAATCGCTCAGCCTTTTATCGACGACATAGTGGCGATCATCGAAAACAACCACGTGGAAGAGTGGGAGGACAGGGCAATTGTAGCTAAGGCGCTGGTGATGATTCTTAAGAACAGCCGAAGGGTGCAGGAAGACGACACGGAAAAATACAGGCTTTTCCAGAAGGTGGTCCGTCTCGATCCTGTCCAGGCTATTTCCTGTGTTGAAACCTGATGCCGACAACCCCAAAGGAAGGCCCCGTCACGTTGTCGGTGATAGATCGACTCATCGATCTGGAGCCCGAGCGCAAACTGGAGCTCCCTCTTAGTCGAGCCCAATCCGTGCGGGAGTTGAAGGCCGCCGTCCGGCGCGACCTGGAATGGTTGTTGAATAGCCGCCGGACGATCGAAGAATCCCCGGCCTCTCTCAAAGAAACTGGACGCTCCGTTTATAACTATGGGCTGCCGGACGTTTCGAGTTTGTATCTGCGATCGGTAAACGACCAGGCATTCCTGCTCGAGTCAATCAAAGCTGCG
>JBELAJ010000539.1:0-10021 GCA_049508935.1 Terriglobia bacterium
TTTCCGTCGCGATCGAAGAGGACGGTTATAAAAGTCAGGTCATTCGAATTCCGATCCTGTTGCTTCAGGAAATGGAGGGAACTCATATCCAGATGGGTAAGAACGGAGAGGCGCACATCGGATTCATTGAGTTTAAAAAACTGCGTATGGACTTCGATCGGCAGCTCCCTCAAGTCGTCTTGGGAGTAGACTGCGTCCTGAATTTCTTCCTTGGCCCTGGCAGCGGCATCCTCCGAGGCTTTGGGCGCAAAATAGCCGCGTCGCGCCTGAAGAGTGAAACCCTTGGGATTAGCCAGGCTCACCTTGAGCTTGTGAAATCGGCCATCGGGCTTGAGGTTGCGTGGGGAAAACGCCAGAACGTAAGACACCTCCGCCAGCGTCCCCACCTGCCGGAAACCTTTGTCCAGGTCGTTGCTGTTATGGAAGAATTGGCCACCCGTGTCGGACGCAAAACTAACTAAAACATCTTCAGCAACAGAGTATCCGTTCATTATGAGTTGGGACTTCCTCCCCGACAAGGCGGCATTGGAGGGCATCACTCGGTTCTCTTGGCTCGCGTCACCGCCTGGTATGATCACATAGAGCCCGCGCGGGTCGAGGGCGTTCACGACCACATTGGCGCGAAGGGCGCGGTCCGAGATCTCACTGATCTGCGTCTCGAGATGGTAGAGGAGAAATCCCGGAGAAATGAAAATGACGCTGCGCCGTCCGGGCATCAACGCCGTGCGGCGGACGACTTGCTCGAGGCCCCGCAGAATGTCAATGTTATGCGTTTCCGCCATTTCCATTATCCTAGTCGCGTCGCCATCTACGACGTTTGGGGCTTGGCTGATGCAGGCCTGTTGTGCTTGGGCTGGTAAACCACTGCAATTGCACTGAACATACTCGTCTGAAGCAATCGCCGTCGCATCGGGATCGCGTTGCTCCACGATCAAGTAGGCCTGGTATTCACTGATATCAGGGCAGGCGTTTGTTTCTCTCAAATAAGTGGGCCGCGGACGGAGTTTGAAAAGCGCGGCGTGGATCTGGCTGCGGTCGTCCGTGAAGTCCAGGGCGCCTTGGCCTGACGAAGTGAAAATGCCTACCCTGCCGGCAGGTGTCAGAGTGGCCGCTAGATAACGCTCCGCTGCATCGCGGGCGTGCGCGATGTCTTCAAACTGCATTTGAACGTCATCGAAATAAAGCGCCTGATAATTCCTGGGAATCGAGTCTTCCGGCGGGCGCGCCGAGCGTTCTTCTCCCGTGGGCTCCTCTTCCGGGACCTTGACGGCAACCGCTGGATTGCCGTTCGAAGATTCAACGGCGAATTGGTCAATTTCCTGCGGCTTGCCGTTGTCGAAGAGTCGAAAGTCCTCTTTCTTCAGGCCGGATACCGGGAGACCTTTTGCGTCGCGGACGATGGCGCGCACCAGCACCATATTGCGCTGCACCTGCACCTTGAACGGGGATGGGACTTCCTGGGTGGCAAGTTCCTTATCATTCGAGCCCTGACCACTCATGGCCGCCCGTGGCGCGAAAACCGATGCCACCGATAAGCCCAGCAAAAGCAGCCATGCGCCGGCCTGCCTCCCCCGCGAGCCGGGTTCTCGGCGAGGCAGCAGGACGGGCCCGACTGGAATCAGCCCGGAAGCACGGTCGTGTGGCGCGAGGCCGCAGTTCATTTTTGCCCTTGATACACCGACTAACCAAGCTAAGTATCCGGCGGGCGGGCCGCAATGTCAAGGAAGCGAATGCCAGTCGATTCACAGCTTGATTTGGCGCGTGCAATCTGCAATGCTTCCACTACGAAACATTCTTCACCTTCAGCGGAGAGGTCGCGGTGGCCTACAAAGACTTGCACGAGTTCGTGAAACGCCTGGAGCGCGAAGGAGAACTGAAGCGCATCCCCATTGCCGCAGATGTGGATCTGGAAATCACTGAGATCACGGACCGGGTCTCTAAGGCTGGAGGACCGGCGCTTTTGTTTGAGAAGCCGCGTTCGGTGAAGAGCGGCGCGGAATTCGCCATGCCGCTTCTGATCAACATGCTGGGGTCCAAAAGGCGGATGGAGCTGGCGCTCGAGGTTGACTCGCTCGAAGACGTGGCGCGGCGCATCGAGGACTTGTTAGACATGGAGCCGCCGGAGGGCTTTTTGGATAAAGTGCGGCTGCTCCCCAAGCTTCTCGAGCTTGGGTCGTTCTTCCCGAAGAGCGTGGGCTCGGGAGCGGCGCAGGAGGTGGTGGAAGCGAGCGATGCGTCACTGGCGAGCTTGCCCATCATGAAATGCTGGCCCCAGGATGGCGGAAACTTCATCACCTTCCCTTTGGTGATCACCCGGAGTCCCAAGAACGGCCGGCGCAACGTGGGCTGCTACCGCATGCAGGTCTATGATTCCCGCACCACAGGCCTGCACTGGCAAATCCACAAGGGCGGAGCCGAACATTTTCGCTGGCTGGAGCGACAGGGCAAAGGCCGCCGCATGGAAGTCGCCGTGGCGCTCGGCGCCGATCCGGTGACCATGCTTTCAGGCGTTCTACCTCTGCCCGAGGACCTGGACGAGTTCCTCTTCGCCGGTTTCCTGCGCCGGGAGTCGGTCGAACTGGTCAAGTGCCACAGCGTCGACTTGGAGGTGCCTGCCAACTCGGAAATTGTGCTGGAAGGCTATGTGGACCTCGACGACATCCGCGTCGAAGGACCGTTCGGCGATCACACCGGCTACTATTCCCTGGAAGATAAGTTCCCGGCCTTTCATCTCACCTGCCTGACGCGGCGCCGCGATCCTATTTACGTGTCCACTATAGTCGGCCCTCCGCCCATGGAAGACTATTGGATGGGCTACGCCGTAGAGCGCATCTTTCTTCCGCTGTTTCGCAAACAGATGCCCGAAGTTGTTGATATGCACATGCCCGCGGAAGGGATCTTTCATAACCTTCTGATCGTGGCGATTCGCAAAAGCTACCCGGGACAGGCTCGAAAAGTGATGAACGCCATCTGGGGATTGCCAGGAGCGATGTTCAGCAAATGCATTGTAGTGGTAGACCACGACGTGGACGTTCACAACCTGCGCGAGGTGGCGTGGAAGGCGTTCAATCACATCGACCCGGAACGCGATATCCAATTCACGCTTGGCCCCGTGGACCAGCTCGAGCACGCTTCCCGCCTTCCAAGTTTCGGCTCCAAGATGGGCGTGGATGCGACCACCAAATGGCCCTCCGAAGGGTTCACTCGCCCCTGGCCGGATGAGATCAAGATGGACCCGGAGGTGAAGAAGAAAATCGAGGGCATTTGGAAAAGTCTGAATTTGTGATTTGCGATTTGTGATTTCTGATTGATCACCTGCAATTTCTGCTTTGAGCTGTTCGAAGGGAACTATGAGCAAACCAGGCATTACGATCGACATTCCCGGATTCGGGAAACTCCAGATCAACGCGATCCTCAGCGACTACACGGGGACGTTGGCCTTCGGCGGCACGCTGTCGCCGGGCGTCAAGGATCGGCTGCTCCGGCTGGCGCAACTTGCGGATATTCACATCGTCACTGCCGATTCTTTCGGGACCGCTGAAAAGGAATTGGAGGGCCTGCCGCTGATTTGCCGCAGATTCGAAGGGCCCGGAGAAGACGTGCAGAAACAGCGTTACGCGATGGAGTTGAATCCCCGCTGCCTGGCCTCGTTCGGAAATGGCGTCAACGACCGGCTGCACATGAAACTGGTGAAAGAGGCGGGAGGGTTAACGATTGCCGTGGATAACGGCGAAGGTTGCGCACACGAGGCCCTCCGGCATGCTAACGTTTTTGTGGCCGGCGCCGCCAACGCCCTTGACCTGCTGCTCGAACCGACGCGGCTTCGAGCGACCCTTCGCTTCTGACGCGGTCAATCACCAAACACCATTGCTTCAGCCTGGCGCTCAGCCGCTGAACTGAATATCGGCGACGCCCTCGGCGATCTGGCCGAGGTATTGGCCGTCTGCCCGAATATCCGCCGCAAGGGCGACGCGCCCGCGAGTTCTCCCGCCACCAAACCCGCCCCCGCGTTCCTCAAAAAATCGCGCCGCGTCACACCGCGCTCAGCAGAACTGTTGAGTTTTTTCATCGGTTCCTCCGTCATGCCATGACGAGGTGAGGCTGGATTTCTCAGCAGGTCTGGAAGGGCGGGGTTTCGCAAGCTGCAGAAAGACCCTTGAACGCTGTCATTCTGAGCGAAGCGAAGAATCCCGGTAGTTGTAGTTTGAATGAACTACGGAGATCCTTCCTTCGTTTCACTCAGGACCGCCTTCGGCTCCTCAGGATGACAGCCTGAATGGTTCTTTCCTCAGCCAGCGAAGCCCCGCCCTTCCCGACCCTCAACCGAAAGTCTGCGTGCTTTCGCCCCAACTGGCGCGGTCGCGCCTGGCATTGCGAATCACTGGAAAAAGAGATTATAAGCCCTTCACTGCGCGGTGGTTTGAGCTTCTTCGAGGGTTGGGAAAAACGTCAGGACCTGCTCAACTTTGGTCACTTTCATCAGCGTCCTGATCCGGTCTTGCACAGCCACCAGTAACAGCCGGCGACCCGAATTGACGCAGGAGACGTGCGCGTTTACGATGGCCCCCACACCTGCCGAATCCACGTAAGGGACCTGGCTGAAATCGAGGATTACAGTTTTCGCGGCCTTTTCAGCCCGCACCGTATCCCGGAAATCAAACAAAGTGGCAATGGTTATCGGACCATTGAGCTGCAGGATTCTCTGCTCTTCGTTCGCGCCCGGTGCATTGATGATGGTTAGCTTTTCTTCCCACATATTTAAGCAATATAGGGTGGCGCTGGGGTTTTGTCAATCAGTAACAGCCGCAGATGGCGTGTTATACGAAATGTTACGAGAGTGTTACGAGTGAACTCTCGCACGGCAGAGGCGCAGAGGCGCGGAGGAAACCAAGGGCCTTGTCTCGGCGCCTCCGCGGTGATTTTCAGGCTTTCCAAAGTGGCGTTGACATACCCTCCGCCAACCCCTAATATACCGCTCAAAGGAGGTAGTCATTATGCAACTGACCATCGACGCCAAGGAAGTCGAAGGTGTGCGCGTGTTGACCCTTAGCGGCAGAATCGTGGCCGGACCTGAGGTCGACACCGTGCGCAGTTTCGTCAAGGAGTTTCTGGGCAATCATTGGAATAACATTGTGCTCGACCTCGCGAATGTGACGCGTGTTGATAGCACCGGGATCGGCATGCTGGTGGAGTCGGTGATCTTAACGGTCAAGGAGGGCGGACAACTGAAACTCACACGCCTGCCGCGGCTAATTCACAATATCCTGTCTACTCATCGGTTGCTGCAAGCCTTCGACATCTACCCCACTGAGGCGGACGCATTGGCCAGCTTTGCGAAATCGGCACCGTAGCCGGCTTTTGCCCGAGCCTGGCGGCATACGGCCGTGGCGCTGACCTTCAGGAGAGTGTGCTCGCTGCTTGGAAATGCGCCGGTTGCTTGCAGCAAAGGATGTCTCGTCAGGTTGTGATAGCGTCCCAACCACTACGCGGTCATTCCTTTTTCATTTTCATCGCCGGTTCGCCGAATGACACGCACAGCGCAATCGCCGACGCCACCCAGATGTACCACGGAAGCGGATCATGATAATGAAATTGCAGGATGACACATACGGCAAAGAGTATACCTCCAAACATGATTCCTCCTAGCCCGGCAGCCGGCCGCTGATGGCCAGCGAAATAAACCCTAGAATAAGAAAGAGAATTCCAACCAGCATTGTGGTCAGCGCCTTCTGCCCGGCAGCTTTCCACATGAAAAGAGGCCAACCCAGGATCGGTCCCATTTCGGAAAGGCGCGCGGAGACCCCGCCGTAAATGACGGTGCTTCCAAACCAGAACAAGCCCATGACTGCGCCGAAAACCCAGTACAGCCCGGTGCCTGGGGCGCGGAACAGGCGCGCCGTGCCGTTCCTCCTCCACAGGTAGGCGCAATAGATGAGATAAGGTATGAAGGCGGCCGTGTTCACGGGCGCCCAGATAACATTCGCCTGGCTGCCCGGGCCGGCGCCTTGCGCGACCGCGGCCTCAATGAGTGGCTTCCCGAACGCCAGTCCGAAGTTAGTAAACGGAGAACCGATGCCGGCCAGGATACAAAGGAACAATCCCAGCTTGAAACTCATCTTAACCGCAGTGGATTCCTTGGGGCCCGCGCCGGCGGCGGCGAGTTGTTTCTCCTTCATCCCTCCCGCTACAGCGCAACCTACGATTCCGGCGAGGGCTAGCGCCACGCCGAGGAAGATCATGTGCCCTTGCGGAGTGAAGATTTTCTGCCTCTGCAACGCCAGCATGGGCACCAGCGAGCCGAGGACCGTGGAGAGGCCAATGGCAATGGCAAAGTTGAGCGCAATACCAATCGCGGCAATTCCCAGCCCGAAGAAAATCTGCGCCAACCCAAAGCCGACGCCAAAGAGAACCATCAGCAGCAGGACTTTCAGCCCGGCCGCCTGGAAGACGGCCCAGGCATTCGGAATGGTCAGCCACACCGCCAGCCAAGGGAACACGACCATGCCCATGACTGCCCACACTGACCAGATGTTTTCCCACTTCCAGGCTTTCACATATTTGGTCGGGGTCGCGAAACTGCCGTTTAGAATTCCAGCAAGCAGCGCCAGGCCCACCGCTAAAGGCACATTTGCCATATGAGAACCTCGTTAATGCAGAAATTAGAAACTAGAAATCAGAAATTACAAGTCAGGAGTCAGAAGTCAGGAGTCAGAATCAAGAAGCAAGCAGCAAGAAACGAAGAAAAGGCTTGCCCTAGTCCCTAGCCCCTAGTCCCCAGACCCTAGTCCCTAGCCCCGAGACCTTGGCACCTGACACCTGAAGCCAGTTTTTCGGCTCTTCACTCGTCACTCGTCACTGTCTTAGCTGTCCGGATCCCACGATCTGGTACTTCACGGAAGTGAGTTCGGGCAACGCAAACGGACCTCGGCAATGCAGTTTCTGGGTGCTGATACCCATCTCGGCGCCCAGGCCGAACTCTCCCCCGTCGGTGAAGCGCGTGGAAGCGTTCCAATAAACGGCGGCCGAGTCCACCTGGTCCAGGAACCTCTGCGCGCGTGCGGCGTCGCGGGTGATGATAGCATCAGAATGGCGAGTGGAGTAGCGGTTGATGTGCGCGATGGCGTCGTCCAGGCTCGCCACCACTGCTACAGCCATTTTCAAGGCAGAATACTCGGTGACCCAATCCTCCGCTGAAGCGGCGCAGACCTTCTCCGCGCCCGCCAGCCGGCGCGTCAGCTCATCACCCCGCAGTTCGACGCCGGCGGCGCGCAACCGCTCGACAATTCTGGGGACGTATTCGGCAGCGATGTCGCGATGGACGAGCAGCTTCTCCGCGGCGTTGCACACCGAGGGGCGTTGGGTCTTGGCATTGATCACGATGCGGTCCGCAAGCTCGAAGTCTGCTGCCTTATCCACATACACGTGACAATTCCCTGCCCCGGTTTCGATCACCGGCACGGTGGCCTGCTCCACCACCCGGTTGATCAACTCCGCCCCGCCGCGCGGCACCAGCACATCGACGTAGCCCCGCGCTCGCATCAGTTCCAGCGCCGACTCATGGGTGCAGGAATCAAGCAACTCGATGGCTCCAGCCGGCAAGCCCGGCGCCTGGTTGAGAAGTTCGACTAACCGCTCGTTCGTGTGAACCGCCTCGCGCCCTCCGCGCAGGACCGCCGCATTCCCGGCTTTGAGCGCCAGGACTGCGGCATCCACCGTCACGTTGGGGCGTGACTCGTAAATGACGCCCACAACGCCCAGCGGCACTCGCACTTTCCGAATTTTCAAACCGTTGGGACGCACCCAATCAGCCAAGACTTCACCCACCGGGTCAGGCAAGGAGATGACGGCCCGAATGCCCGTGAGCATATCGGCCAACCGCGCGGGATTCAGCAGGAGTCGGTCGCGACTGGAGGCACCAAGGTCGCCGGACTCGAGATCGGCGCGGTTCGCTGCCAGTACGGCTTCCTGGTTCACTTCCAAGAGCCCGACCATCGCCTCGAGGATCGCATTCTTCTGCTGAGACGTCAGCAAGGCGAGTTTGGGCGCCGCCGTCCGGGCTCTGCGGAGTTTATCGAGCGTACCAGGCATGAAGATTTGCCCTAATTCCCCTCCTTTGTAAGGAGGGGGCCAGGGGGTGGTAGAAGCGTGACCCACCACCCCCGTCCCCTCCTCCGCCGAGGAGGGGAGTTCGAACGATCATGCAGGCTCCTCGGTCTTGGTCCCCAAGGGCGCAAAATAGGTCCCTACGCGTCGCTGCACAGCAAGCGGAATGACTTCGGGATGGTTTCCGTTGGCAATCACCACCTGAATTCCCGCCGCCGTGGCCCTAAGGGCCGCCCGCAGCTTGGAGCGCATCCCGCCACGCCCAAGCTGGCTTTTGCCGCTGCAAGCAGCTTCCATCCCGGGTGTGACGCGACGGACGCTCCGCACCAGATGGAATTTTCCTGCTGTGCCCTGGGACCGAAAAAAACCGTCCACGTCGGTGAGCAGGATCAACCAGTCCGCTCCCAGAGCGGAAGCCACGAGGGCGCTCAACTCATCGTTGTCGCCGAACGCGCCTTCCAGTTCACGCACCGAAACGCTGTCGTTTTCATTCACGATGGGCAGCACCTTCATGCGCAGCAATTGATGGAGCGTCTTGCAGAGGTTTTGATAGCGGAGGGGAGAGGAGAAGTCATCGCTCGAAAGGAGAAGTTGGGCCACCACCTTCTTCCCAAAAAGCAGCCTCTCGTAGGTATGCATCAAGCGGCTCTGGCCTACTGCCGCGGTGGCCTGCATCAGCCCCAGCTTTTTTGGCCGCCGCCTGATGCCCAGCGAAAACATTCCACAGGCGATGGCGCCCGAACTGACGATCACATACTCATGGCGAGCCAGGTCCAGTTGATCGATCAACGACCGCATCCAGGTGAAGTTGATCTGCCCGTTCGGGGCGATCAAGCTGGTCCCGATTTTGATGACTACACGCATTTCGAGTGCGGCAGTGAAGCTGCTGCCCTGGTTTCCCTGCCCGAAAACGCCAGTCCCCTGTCACGACAATTCGTGATCCAGCCTGGCGTGGCCCCGCGAGGGTCCGAGACAGCCTCGCCGGGCGAAACAACGTTTGAAAGAGCCAATCGGCTGACATCCTGAGCGAAGCGAAGGATCTACGCAGTTTCCAATGCCTCAATGAGTCACGAACAACTGCAGAGATCCTTCGCTGCGCGCAGGATGACAAATGCCGAATTAGCTTTAGTGCACGGATCTACGGGCCGGGGCACGATGTGCTGCTACCGCACTTCAAAGAGCTACTTGCTCTCTGAAGCGGCTTGTTTCTTGCCTTCCCAGGTGCCGTTTTCGGTGTCGCTGGTCCACTTGCCGGAAAGCTCACCCTTCTTCAGTTTTGCGGTCAACTGGTAATTGCCTTGCGGCGTGTCGATGTGGATTTCAACGTCGTCTTTCTTAACCGTTCCGGCACTGATCTGAGTCCCGCCCATGGGCGAAGAGACCGATCCCGTCAACGAATCCTTGGTCTGCTCGAGATACAGAGTGAACGGCATGTCACCTTGCGAGCCCCCGTGCGCCGTGCACTCCCACGTTCCCGTCAAAGGGCCGGGCTTGGGTTTCTTGGCTTGCGACTGAGCTTGGGTTTGCGCGAAGCCTGCGACGCAGAGAATACCCAGGCAGAGAACGAATGGAACCATCTTCCTCATCTTCATGTATATGCTCCTTGGTCAGTCTCATGCAATGAACTATCGAGGCATTTTACAGCGGCAGCGGGACGTACGTCCACAAGAAGTCGAGAGTCGAAAGTCGAGAGTCAAGAGCAACCCCATTAACGTTCGCCTCTCGACTTTCGCCTCTCGACTGTTCTTCAGAACCAAAAGTGCCAGGCTGTGTCGACCAGGGCGTGGGTCAAAGCAGAAGCGGAAATTCTCTGCCGGTTTCGAAAAGTGTATCCGTAGAAGATTCCCGCCACAGTGGCCATAATCGCGTAGCGCCAGTTGGGAACCGGAGCGTGATGCAGGTGCGATAACCCGAATAT
>JBELAJ010000054.1:0-23615 GCA_049508935.1 Terriglobia bacterium
CGCCGGCCGTCCGGTCGGCGCCGAACGGCGTGCCGTTGGTAGCGCCGACCGTCAGGTCGGTACACAACATGCTGACCTGAAGGTCAGCGCTACGAGGTGGCAGGCAGGCTCATGGCTGTGGCAAGCACCGAACGCAAAATCGACAAGATGATTGACTTGCTGGTGAAGAATGCGACGGTGGTGGTTCCGGGACCGAAGATTGCCGCCCAAATTGGGGTAACTCGCGCTGCCGTCAGCTTTTGGGTCAAAATGTTGCGGACCCTGGGCGTGGAGATCAAAAGCCATCACGGGAAGGGTTATCAGCTTCTAAAGATGCCGGATCTCCTTGTGCCCGCGATGATTCGAGAGGAATTGAGGGGCAACGAGATCGGCCAAGCAATTGTCCACCACTTCCGGATTGACTCCACGAATACCGCTGCAATGGTTCTGGCGCAGGAGGGCGCCGCGCACGGAACGGTGGTGGTGGCCGAGGAACAGACGGCCGGCCGCGGGCGCTTTGGCCGCGAGTGGTACTCGGAAAAATCCAGCGGGATATATCTCTCCGTGATACTTCGCCCTCCGTTCTCTCCCACCGCGGCCCCGATTCTAACCCTGATGGCTGGCGTGGCCGCCCAACAGGCCGTGAGCGCATTGACGGGACTCGGCGTAGACATCCGCTGGCCCAACGATTTGCTGGTCAACGGGAAGAAAGTTGCCGGCATCCTGACGGAGATGAAAGCCGAGCTGGGGCGGTTGCACGCCGTGGTGCTGGGGATCGGGATCAACGTCAATCACAGCCAGATGCCCGCCTCGCTCAAGCCCATCGCCACTTCGCTGCGCATCGAGAGCCAACGGCCGTGGTCGCGCGTCCAGATTTGTGTTGCCCTGCTGAAGGAACTGGAGAGGCACTACCACTTGCTGCTCGGGAAGGGAAGCGCGGCCATCGCCGAACGCTGGGCCGCCGCTTCATCCTATGCCTGCGCGAAGCGCATCCGGATTGTGAGCGCGGAGGCCGAATCCCTTGCCACCACTACCGGCCTCGACCCGAGCGGCGCGCTGCGGGTGCGCTATGACGACGGGCGCGAGGAGGCGCTGGTAGCGGGAGAGGTGTCGGAAGTGAAGTAGTCAGTTCTCAGTTGTCAGTTCTCAGTAAAGGCAGTGTGTCATTCCGAGCGAAGCGAGGAATCTCGCACTGATCATGCGGAAAGAGCCAGTGCCAGATTCCTCGCTTCGCTCGGAATGACACACGTGCGACCGGTTTACTGAGGACTTTAGACTGACGACTGACAACTGTTAACTGAAAACTGATGACTCAAAACTTACTTGTTATCGACGTAGGCAATACCAACACGGTTCTGGGTGTGTTCGAGGGAAAAGCCCTGCGCGCCCATTGGAGGCTGAAGACCGACAAGTCGCAGACTGCGGATGAATACGGCATCCTGACCCGGAACCTTTTCTTGCTGGACGGCATCCAGGCGGAACAGATTAAGGCCATCATGGCGGCCAGCGTTGTTCCGACGCTGAACGGGGTTCTGGAGGAAATGGCATCGAAATACTTTCACCTCAAGCCCCTTTTTCTGACTCCAGGCACGCGCACGGGAATGGCCATCCACTACGACAACCCGCAGGAGGTGGGTGCGGACCGCATCGCCGACGCCGTGGCGGCTTTTGAGAAGTACGGAGGCCCTTGCATTGTGTTGGATTTCGGCACCGCCATAACCTTCGATGTGGTCTCCGAGAAAGGCGAGTACCTGGGCGGCGCCATCGCCCCCGGCCTGGGCATTTCTGCGGACGCGCTCTTCGAGCACGCCGCCAAACTGCCCCGCGTCGAGTTTCGCGAGCCCCAGCGGGTGATCGGAACCAATACCGTGGAGAGCATGCAATCCGGACTCTTCTACGGCGCGGTGGGCTTGGTGGATGGAATCCTCGACCGCCTCTGCCAGGTGCTCGGCAAGAAGACCACGGTCATCGCGACCGGCGGACAGGCGTCGCTGGTGGCCGGCGCCTCGAAATACAAGCCGCCCGTCGAGCCCGCGCTGACGCTCGAAGGCTTGCGGATTATCTACGAACGAAACAGAAAGAAGTAATCAGTTATCAGTCGTCAGTTCTCAGTTAGAGCTGTCAGCTTTCAGCTATCAGCCCTCAGCTTTCAGCTACACCGCAGAAGATCGTGGGTGGCGCAGACGTGCCGCTCTTTGGCATGTCTGCGCCTGATCGAGCGGGGTCTATAATAGCTGAAAGCTGACGGCTGATAGCTGACAGCTTCAACTGAGAACTGACAACTGAGAACTGAAAACTTGGAAAACTACTTCAACTACTTCACCGAAATCGAAGAGTGCTACCAGAAATGCCGCGGCACGCGGACGCTTCTTTCACCTCTTGATTGGGCCCTGGTTGAATCCTGGAAAGATGCCGGCCTGCCGCTCGAGGCGGTCCTGACCGGTATCGCGCGGGCTTTCGAAAAGTACCGCGCACGCCAGCGAAAATACCGAATGGTGAACGCGCTGGCGTATTGCACACAGGAGGTTATGCACGCCGCCGAGGAGGCGCAGGCGGGACAAGCCCAGAGCGTCCCGCGAAAAGAATCGCCTCCTCCTTTTACCGCCGAAGAGATCGTCCGTTTTCTTGGCGGCAACGCGAAGAGTATGGAGGCTGCCTCGAGAAAGGCGCGCGAAGAAGGGCAGCAGGTGCTCGCGGACGACCTTGCGGCATTAGCGCCGGAACTTCACGCCCTGGCCGCCGAGGATCCCACCAAGCTGCTTGCGAATCTCGAAGAACTCGAAATACGCCTGACGGCCATCGAAGAAAAGCTGACCGCTTCTCTCACTCGCGCTGCTTCCGTGGAACGCATGGCCGGAATCCAGGAACAGGTTGAGCGCGGTCTCGGCCCCTATCGCCGGAAAATGACGGGACCGCAAATCGTGTCGCTCGAGCGGCAGTTCCGCAAGCGCTGCCTGATGGAGCATTACGAGATTCCGCGGTTGAGCCTGTTTTACATGTAAGACGGAAAATAGAAGCTGGAAAATGGAAACTGGAAAATAGAAAATCGAAACTGGAAAATAGAAAATGGAAATTGGGCGGGGGAAAGGTTGTCTGTCATGCTGAGCCCTTCGCTGTCACCCTGAGCGAAGCGAAGGGTCTGCAGTTTGCTCGCTCAGGGTAAACTTCGCGAAGCATCTGCAGTATTCTCCTTGAAAGCAAGCAAATGCAGATCCTTCGCTCCGCTCAGGTTGACAGCCGCGTGACGAATTTGGAATCTCGAATTTCCAGTTTCTGATTTCCATTTTCCAGTTTCCATTTTCTATTTTCGACTTTCCATATGGCGTGCTTCGAAGTTACCCCCGCCAAACTCGTCTACGGTGGTGAAGCCCTGGGCCACCACTTGGGCCGGGCGGTTCTGGTGCCGCGGGTCCTGCCGGGTGAACGCGTCGAAGTGGAGGAGGTCCGCAGGGCCAAGGGAGTAATCCATGCACGGCCTCTACGCATCTTCGAGGCCTCTCCTCAGCGAGTCGACCCGCCTTGCCCTTATTTTGGCCGCTGCGGCGGTTGCCACTATCAGCACCTCGCGCCGGAACTCCAGTCCACAAACAAGCAGGAAATCCTGCGCGAAACTCTGCGCAGGCTAGGAGGCATTGACTGGACTGGGGACATTCCGCTGCACTCCGGCCCCTCCTGGAACTATCGCAACCAGGCGCAATTGAAGGTCGCTCTCGAGTCCGGCGGGCGGGTCGAGTTGGGTTTCTTCGAGGCCCAGTCGCATCGAGTTTATCCTGTCGACGTTTGCCTGATCATCTCGCCGCGTCTGAATGCGGTGCTCGAACAACTGCGGCAGCCGGAATGGGCTTCCGGGCTTGCGGCCCTCCGGGAAATCGATTTGGTGGCTGACGACCGTGACGAGAAGATCATGATCACGCTGCAGGTTGAAGGCGGCGCGAGCGTAAGTGAACTCTTCGCAGAAAGTTTGCTCGAGAAAATCCACGGCGCTGTCTCCGTGGCGGTCGAGTTTGGTGAGGCGGGAGCGGGACGCGCCCGCGACCGCGGGCGGGACGCCCGCGCCACGTCGAACCGGACCCGTGTGCTAGGCAGGCCTGCGCTTCAGTATTCAGTGGCGGAATTCAATTATCGCGTCAGCCCTGGGTCATTCTTTCAGGTCTCGCGCTTTCTCACACCCGCGCTCGTGGCCTCAGTGACGGGAGAGCAGTGGGGCGGCCTGGCTCTGGACCTCTATGCGGGCGTCGGGTTGTTCTCGTTGCCGCTGGCCCGGCGCTTCAAGCGAGTCGTGGCGGCCGAAGCGAACCCCATCGCAGTCTCGGATTTGAAGTCCAACGCGGAGGCGTACGGCCTCTCAAACCTCGTTGCCGCCGGCGAGAGCACTTACGATTTCCTTCGCCGTTTCGCTCAAATGGGGCCCGACCTCGTGGTCATCGACCCGCCGCGCGCCGGGGTCGATCCCGGCTCGCTGAAGCTCCTGGCCGCGCTCGGCCCGCGCAGAATCCACTTGATTTCCTGTAGCCCACCAACCCTGGCTCGCGACCTCAAATTACTCGCCGGCCATGGCTACCATTTGGAGTCCCTGGAATTGTTTGACCTCTTCCCGCAGACCTACCACATCGAGGCCCTGGCCAAACTCACACGCCGAGGGTAGCACAGGCACTCCTGCCTTTGCCCAAGATGAGTGGCACATGCGGGGCACAGGCAGGAGTGCCTGTGCTACATCCTTGAGGCCTCGAATTTTCCACTGGACACTCGAAACTCTTCGAGTAGAATGGGGGCCAGGATTCGGTAGTCTTAATCGAGGTTGATAGCTTATGCGAGCGCAGCATCAGGAGGTGTCTCCCCATGACAACCCGCACCAGGATTGTGCTTTTGGTCGTCGCGGTGGTGGTGAGCCTGGGGACTTTGATCGCTCAGGCTCCGAAGAAACCCGCCATCGCTTATCCCAGCGATTTCCGCCATTGGCGGCACGTCAAGTCGATGGTCATCTTCAGCAGTCAGAACAAAATGTTTGATCGTTTCGGCGGCCTCCACAACATTTATGTCAACGACACGGGCTGGCCCGCGCTCTCGAAGAGCAAGCTCTTTCCCGACGGCTCGATGCTCGTGCTGGAACTCTTTGACACCAGCAACTCGATGGGCGCCATTGAGCCTCGTCCGAATCACAAGGCAGTCTACGTGATGAAGAAAAGCGCCAAGCTTTACGCCGATACCGGCGGCTGGGGCTTTGAAGTCTTCCCGGGCAGCGACGAGAAAGCGAGTTTGAAGAGCATGACCGACTGCTGGAACTGTCACAAGGAAGGGAAGAGCAGGGACTACGTTAAGTCGGCGTACATCGAGTAGCGCTGGCCTTCAGGCCAGCATGTGCCGACCTGAAGGTCGGCGCTACGCTCAAATCAGCATCGGGTCGACGAGTTTACGGGCAGGGCGTACCGTACGCCGGGGCGTAGCCGGCTTTCTGCGCGTCCCCTTGCTTCAGGTATTGTCCTGCCACGGTGCGCCCATACCAAGGCGAATCCTGGCAGTGGTATTTCATGCTGCGCCCGTTTACCCACACTTTGGCGTCGGGATTACCCGCCGGAGGGGTTTGCCTGCCTGGGCCGGAGGCGACTGCAGGGCGCGACTCGTGCCATCCCCAGCCGGAAGCCAAGGCGGCGGGTGGATGCTGGAGGAGGTGCGCGGTTAGCACGACGACGGCGCCAAACGACAGCAATGCTGCCAGTCCCAGCCACACGAAGAGAAACGGCCGGGCGAGGAACGGCGGGTCCTTGCGCGTAGCGAGACCGCTCGCCCGGTTTTCTTCGCTGCGCAGGTCTTCCAGGATGTCGCGCGCTGAACTGTAGGGCCGGTCCACGCCGCGGTCCAGGCAGCGGTTGATGATGGCCGCGAGGTCCCTGGGAACCGAGCGGGGCATGGGCAGGGCGCCGGAAGGACTGCCGGCAGCGCTGGGCGGCGGGTCTTCCCCCGTCGCCATCTGGTAGAGCAGGATTCCCATCTTCCAAACGTCACCCTGAGCGGAAATCGCCTCCGGGCGCCGGGAGCGAACCGCCGAACCAAAGTCCACCCACTTGGCCTCGGCGCCGGGCGTGATCAGAACGTTCGAGGCTTTCACGTCCCCGTGCGCGACGCCGCGCTCGTGGGCATAGGCAAGCGCCTCGCTCAGTTGTGTAGCGTAGCGCAGGACCATCAGGCGGTCGAGCGGGCCGGCCTCGAGCGTTTCGGCCAGGGAGCGCCCCTCGACGTACTCCATGGCGATGTAGGGCAGGCTCCGATCGTCGGTCTCAGCCTCGCCAACGTCATAGACCGTGCAAATGTTCCGGTGGTCGAGGGCGCTCGCCAGGCGCGCCTCCTGCAGGGCCTCGCCCCAGGCGTCCTCGCCGGACCGGTCCAGGACCTTGAGGGCCACGCGGCGGTCCAGGCGCATGTCACGCGCCAGATAAACTGTGCCGTTCTGCCCCTGGCCCAGTTCGTGCTCGATCGTGTAATGCCCAACCGTTTCAGGCGCCATATTCAGGTCCGTTGCCGGGGAAGCTTCGTCATTCCGTTCGCAAGAACACATTTCCCGTCTATACATAACTCGCCAAGACTAGCGCTAGCAAACGAGCGAGTCCAATAACCTATTTGTACTGGTTACTCCGTACCGGTACCTCCGTGTACAACACCTCCCTCCCCAGCAAGACGCTTCGTCCCTCGCCGGACGGCCTCGGGGTACGGCGGAGCTATTCAGAGCGACTTAAGTAACGGCGCGTCTTTTCGTGGCACGGCCGTCCCGGCCGTGATCACGGGCGGGACGCCCGTGCCACGAGTTATGTCGCTCTGTATAGCTGGCCACTTGGCTTCCAAGGCGGCGGCTCCGCTGCGGCGGTGCGAGGCGCTTCGCGCGCTTTCATGCCACACGGAGGCGGGTGTTTTCTTAATCCCTGTTGCCTTCACATTATGCTCATCGTCGCGAGTCCTGTTGCCGATTATTTTATAAGGCAATGATGCGGATGCGAAGCCCCTTACTACCAATGGCCGCCAGTTTCGTGCTGGGGATATTCCTGGTTGGCAGCACGCATTTGCCCAGCCCGGCCGCAGCCGCGCTTCCCGTTTGCGTGGCCGTTTGTCTGCTCGCCGGTCTGCTCGTGATGCGCGCAGGTTGGGAGCGAGTCTCTCTCCTTCTCGCGCTGCTCGGATTTTTGGCCGCCGGCGCTTCCGCCGGTTGCTTGTTCGAATACCGATTCCCGGTGAGCCATGTAAGCAAGCTGGCCGCCCGAGGTGTTGACCTCGAAGAGCCGCTTCGGCTCGCCGGCCATATCGCATCAACGCCCCGCCGCACGGCCTACGGTTTTCAGTTTGACCTCGAGACGGAGCGCGCCGAGAGCCGCACAGCCTCTCGCGACGTGACCGGGAAGGTACGACTGCGCCTCGAGGGGTCAGAGCGCGCGGAAACGTGGGCGCGCATGGACGAACTGCATCTTCAGTATGGGGACGCCATTCGAGTACTGGTGCGCCTGCGCAAGCCGCGGATTTACCAGAATCCCGGCAGCTTCGACTTTCGCCGTTGGATGGAGTCCACCGAGGATATTTACTGGGTTGGGACACTCAACAATCCCCGCTTGGTCGAGAAGCTCGCGGGATCGGACCGCGGTGGGATTTCGACACTGCCGGAACAGATTCGGAACAGGCTGCTCCATGCAATCGACCATCTTTACCCGCGCTGGTCCGCGCAGGGGCGATGTGGCTCGGTGCTCAAGGCAGTCCTGCTGGGCGACCGGTCCGCGCTGGATTCCGAAACCATCGAGAGTTTTCGCAAGACAGGGCTCTATCATCTGCTGGTTATCGCAGGCCTTCATGTGGGCTTACTCGCCTTGCTGGCGGATTGCCTGCTGCGCCTGGTGGGCCTCGGCGCACGGGCAAGACGATTGACAGTTCTCGCGCTTCTCATCTTCTACGCCTTTCTGGTTGAACAGCGCGCTCCCACCCTGCGCGCCACACTGATGATCGGGCTGTATTTGCTGGCCGGACTCCTTCACCGCAGAAGTTCCACGCTGAACGCGATCGGCCTGGCGGCGCTCGTCCTGCTGCTCTGGCGTCCAGCCTGGCTCTTCGAATCGGGATTTCAGCTTTCCTTCTCAGCCGCCTTGCTCATTGCCGGGTTGGCGGTTCCCATCCTGGAGCGGACAACGGAACCTTATCGGCGGGCACTCGGCGGGTTGAACGAGATCCAGTTGGACGCGCATATCGCGCCGCGCCTGGCGCAATTCCGCGTTGACCTGCGCGTGCTCGTCGCCTGGCTAAAATCGCGATTGCACGTTCTCGATCGGCATGACGCGCTGGCAGGCGCTTTGGTGACGGGGCCGGCGCGTGCGCTGCTCTGGGCGGCGAACATGCTGCTTTTTTCGGCAGTCCTCCAGGTCGGGCTATTGCTGCCTATGGCGACTACCTTCCACCGCGTGGCCCTGGCGGGAATCGGGCTGAACGCCTTGGCCATCCCAGTCATGACCTTGCTCCTGGCCCTTGCTGTTCCGACCGTCGTACTGGCGGCTGTGATCCCTGTGCTCGCGGTTTGGCCTGCCAAAGTGCTGGCATTCGTGATGGCGGGACTGTTTGCCTTGACGGGACTCCCGCATCTTCCGGCATGGCTTTCGTTCCGGGTGCCGAATCCGCCGCTTTGGGTTAGCTGCGGCTTTGTGGTTTTCATCCTCGCGGCGGCACTGGCGCTCGGCAGGCGCCAGGCTTCTGCAAGCGATGTCGTAACCAGTGGGCTCTCGCCAGCGGCTCCGCCGCTGAAGGCCAGAAGTTTACGCGCCTGGGCTCTGTCGGTTTCACTGGCCGGTCTTGGAGTGATGACCGTGCTCGTCGCCACTCACCCGTTTCCTCCCCGCCTCCCTACTGGAAGGCTGGAGGTCACAGCGCTCGATTGCGGCCAAGGCGAATCACTCTTCGTGGTACTCCCGGACAGAACAACTATGCTGGTGGATGGCTCCGGAAGCCGGCAACCCGGCGCGAGTGAGGGCGCATTGCAGGGACGGCCTTGGGACCCCGGCGAAGACATCATTTCGCCCTACTTGTGGTCGCGGGGAATCAAGAAGATCGATATCGTGGTTCTCTCTATTCCGCACGAGGACCACCTGGGCGGCCTTTTTGCGGTTGCCCGGAACTTCCGGATCGGTGAGTTCTGGCACGCAGAAAATGGTGCTGCCCGCGCTTACTGGGACTTGCTGGAAAAGTTGCGCGAGAAGGGTGTGGTGGAACGGACGCTCGAGGCGGGCGACAATCTCGAGCGTGGTGGGGCCACCGTGCGCGCCTTGTGGCCCGAGCGATCCCTCGAGCCCGCAGCTTCGTTCTCCAACGACGATTCGCTGGTTCTCCGCATCGCTTACGGCGGAGACAGTGTGCTCTTGACCGGAGACATTACCGCCAAGGCCGAAAGGGAACTGCTGGATTCCGGTCAAGACATGCATAGCCTAGTCTTGAAAGTGGCCCACCACGGTTCGAATTCTTCCAGCAGTCCGGAATTCCTGTCGCGCGTTAATCCGCGCGTGGCGCTCGTCACCGGCGGCTCGAACGACTTCGGAAATCTGCCGGGCCAAGAAACTTTGGCGCGCCTGCGAGACCAGGGGATTCGTATATTCCGCCCCGAAGTCGACGGGGCAACGACGGTCGAGATGGGCGGCAGCTTGCGCGCGACGACATTTCGTCCGCCAAATCCATGATACAACGGCCGACATATTTCCCGTCTTGTTGGGGGAGACTTCTTGTCCGAAAAGTGGCCTAGCTGCCTTAGCGCGCGATTAAAGGCCAAATTCCGCGATGCCCTTCATGGAACCCGCTAAAAATGGCCTTTTCTCAAAAAAGAGACTGCCCCGAACATCAACCTAGCCGCCCAGGAGGCCTTATTTCGCCTCCTAATGCCGCCAAGGCCTATTCTATACACCTAACCGGTCCGAAATCGGGCGCCGGTCAGCGACACTGGCGTTCGCTCGCCCGGGACGTGGCCCGGTTTGCCGCCTCGGGGACTGACGCCGGCGCGCCGACGGCAGGCTCTTGTGCAAGCCAAGTCCTGTAGAGTGAACGAGATACCTGAGCGCCGAAGAGCATTACCGCCGAAGAAATGTAAACCCACGTCATCAGGGCCACAACCACGCCGATCGAGCCATAGACTTGGCGATAGTTGAAGAGGGGCAGCAGGCGGAAAAAAAGTCCCCGCACCACCTGCCAGAAAAGCGCGGTCAGCAGAGCTCCGGGGAAGACTTGCCGAAAACTCATGTGGCGGTTGGGCAAGCGCTCGAAGAGGACCAGGAACATCAGGAGGGTCATGGCAAAGGTCGCGGTCAGGAAGAAGCCGCGATAGAGAAGCTGGGCGAAGGGGAGGAGGGGACTGGCGACCCAGGTCTTGAGCCAGGCGTCAGCGTACCTGCGGGTTCCCACCAGCAGCGTCGAGAGCAAGGCGAGGAAGCCGAAGATGCCGGCCATCTCAAGAGCCAGAAGCCGCCGGCGCCACCATGTCCGCCGCCTCTCGGCTTCCCAGGCCAGGTTGAGGGCGCGTTCGAGCGGAAGGAAAACGCCCGAGGAAGCCCATAACAGAAGTAGGAACGACACGACGCTGACTCGTCCATATGCCCGCGAGATACTTACCAGATTGGTCATGATGAAGTCTGGGCGAACAGGCAGGTAATGTTCCAACACCAGAGCCAGGCGGCCGGAGAGTTCGTAGCGGCGGATGAAAACGCCACTCACTCCCAAAAGGAGCAGCAGCATAGGGAAGAGCGCAAGCAGGCTGTAATACGCGATGGAGGCGGAGACGGCGAAGGAGTTTTCACGAAAAAACTTGCCCGCCGCCTCCCGAAGCACCTCGCGTATTTGCCCCCAGTGCCAGGCGAGGAGTAGTTTTCTTTGCGTCGTGATTTCGGTTGACATGGATACCAGACCGGATTCACATAGCGCCGACCTTTAGCGCCTGCCCTGAGCGCAGCGAAGGGTCGGCAGATGCTCGCCTCAAGGCCAGCGCTACGTTAATACCACCGGCCAGCGCCGCGACTGGCCAGGACTCCTAGCTTATACTACAATTGCTGAAGACGGGCGAGTTGTGGGGTTAGTTACATGCGGAACGTGTTGCGATTGGGCGCGGATCTCGCCGTTTGCTCCGTCGAGTGACGGATTAACCTGCCGATAAAGAGGGGAGGGCGCCGCCATGGCCAGCCAACAGGAAATCCTCGAGGAGAACCGGAAAGTGAGGCGTTTACAATTTGTGGTGAACCTGGTCCTGAATGTGGTGGCTCAATCTGAGCTTCCCATCGAAGAAGCGTCGGAACTGGTTGCCAACACCCGTAAATTCGCCCTGGGCCTTTTCCCCGACAAGGAACTGGCCTACGACATCATCTACCAGCCCAAGTTCAAGCGCTTGCTGGCGGAAAAATACCGAATCGTTTAGGGGCTAGGGACTAGGGACTGGGGGCTAGGGACTAGGGATTAGCGACTAGGGGCTAGGGATTAGGGAATAGGGATTAGGGATCGGAGACTGGGAACTGGGGTTAGGCACTTGGGGGAAAAGCGGAGCGACCGGCGACCAGCCTCAGCCGCTCCATTACTCCTAGATCTTAGTCCCTAGCCCCTAGCCCCTAATCCCTAGTCCCTAGCCCCTAGTCCTTTATGTGGGTAACGGACTTCAGCGTGGCGGTAATTGGTCCGACGGCGACGATGAATCTGATTCGCAGCGGCAGATGCTCCTCGTCATTGCTGAACCAGATCAGCGTCCGGCCCTTGCGCTTGAAGAGGCCGCTGAAAACCTTGGGTTCGACGCGGATGGCGGCGCGCTGGCCCATGGGAGTTTGGATCGTCTCCTGCGCCTGAACGTCGAGCGTAACATCGTAGGTCCTCGAGCCGTCGTTCACCGCCACCTGAAGGGGCTTGCCGACTTGCATGTCCTGGTTGCGCAGGTAGTAAAAGGCCGCCACTACATCCTCGACGCAACTGGGGATATCGTTCTCGGCGTGCTTGGGCGGGTCATGGGGCGCGGTCAAGTCGCGTTCGTCGAGAATGGCCAGCTTCCGCTGGGCATCAAAGACGATCTCAGTCTGTTTGTGGCGCCGGCCTTCGTTGATCTTCTTGGAGATTTTTTCGGAGCATAAGGTCTTGGGATCAAAAATGGAGCGGAATTCGTTGTCCACGTTGAAGAGCAGAGAAACGAAGCCTTGCGAATGGGCGGTGGTGACAACGGCGTATTTTTCTTTGGTTCCCTGAAGGGTGCGCTGCACAGTGGCGGAGACGGTCCCCGCCTGGAAGACTGACCAGCTCACGTCGTACGTCAAGCGTTCACCCGGCTGGAAAGGTGCGGGTTTGATTTGTCCGAAAAGAGAGGGATTGGCCAGCACCGAAAACGACAGCGCCAAGCCGCCGAATTTGAGCAGAGAGCTGCGCACTCTATTGAATTGGACGTTCATTGTTGGGTAAAGATAGCCCCCTCGAATTTACGTCAACCACCTCTTTAATACCAGAAAAAGCATTACGCCCGCATAGCCCACCGCTGCTTCATATTCGCGATTGCGCAGATAGAGGCGCCAATCGAACCTCTCGCCCCCTCCACGGAAAGGGGACAGTCTGGGAAAGAACAACGGCACCTGTCGGGCATAGGATTCGAAGGCGTCGGGAAACTCCCTCCGCAAGAAGCGGGCTTCGCGCTGCATGACCGGCCAATAGACCAGAACGAAGAGGACGGCGAAGGCTCCGCCGAGCAGCCACGAGCGCCCGGCCAACGCGCCCCCCAAGCCCATTATCGCACTGCCCAGGTAAAGCGGATTACGAGTGTAGGCATACGGGCCGCCGCATGCAAGCCGCTGGTTCTTCGAGAGGTGGCCTGCCGCCCAAGCCCGCAACGCGAGGCCGGCAAACGCCAGGCCGGCACCGCAGAGTAGCAGTTTCGGCGTCGGCTGCGCAAGGAGCAAATAGAGCCCGGCAAGCCCAAACCCCATCGGCACGCGCCAGCGACTGGCCCAGGTGGCGTAATCCCTAGCCATTGGCCCTCGCCAAGCGCTCCTCGATCGCCGCTCGAACGCGCTCGATGGGGATCCCCTGGATGTAGGTGGCATTGGGATTCCGGCGCGAGTGGTTTACCGGCGCATGATTGTAAAGGGCGATGTCGGCAGCACTGAACGGCCCGTTCCGAGCCGGGTCGGTGGGGCCGTGGACGGCCACGAGCGGCGTCCCCACGGCCGCCGCCAGATGCATCGGTCCGGTGTCGCCTCCCAGGAACAATCGAGCGCGCCTCGCCAGCGCAATGAACTGAACCACGCTCGAGGGGAAGTAAAAGGCGCGTTTTGCATCAGCGCCTTTGAGAATTCCGCGGATCAACTCACTTTCGCCAGGCGACCCGGTGAGCAGGAACTTGCAATTAAGCTGGGCTTCCAACTGACGAAGCAGCAGAGCGTAGTTTTCCGGCGCCCAGCACTTTGACCTCCAGCCGCCGCCGGGATTGATGATGATGAAATCCTGCGCCTCGAGGCGGCAGAGTTGGTCGTCAATGTAATGGTAGTCTTCGGCATTGTGTGGCAGCGGGAACTGCCAGCGGCCCACGCGCGCGCCAAGATGTTCGACCAGAGCGAGGCCCTCTTCGACAACATGCTTCCGCCCCGTCGCGGGCACCCGTTGCGTGTAGAGAACGGCAGCGCTCGGTTCGCGCATCCAGGGCTCTGCCAAGCCCACTCGCTCCTTCGCGCCCGCCAAGAGGGCGAGCAGTGCCGACTTCCACAGTCCCTGGAAATCCACCGCGGTCTCGTACGCGCCGCCCCGCAGTCCCCGCAAGGTCTTCACCATGTCCTCGAGCGCCGAAAGCGGTGGCAAGTCGCCCCGCCAACTCAGGGTATCCAGCGGAAGAGTGCGCTGCACGTATGGGTTTCCGGCCAGGAGAGGCGCGTAGCGCTTTTCAATGAGCCAGTCGATTTGAAGCTGCGGAAAGGACTCGCCGAGCGCCGCCACGGCGGGCAGCGCATGCACGATATCACCGATGGAACTCAAGCGGATGACCAGCAGGCGGGGGTGGGTCCCTGATGGCCGCGAGTTGTTCTCGGTCAATTCCAAATTAGTAGTGTCCAAATTCGCCGCTCAGGTCGGCGTTGTGGTGCGGGCGTCCCGCCCGCAGTCGCGCGGGCATCCTGCCCGCGCGCAGGAGCGGGACGCTCCTGCGACCGCGGGCGGGACGCCCGCGCCACAACCACCTGGTTTACGGTTTCTGATAGCGTCGAGCGATCTCCGCCAGCATGGCGCGTGTTGAGTGGTCTTTCGGATCGCCCACGATGGCGACGGCAATTCCAAGCTTCTTCGCCAGGGCCGCTTCGGGAACGGTCTCCGCAGTGTAGTCGGGCCCCTTGCAATGTACGTCAGGGCGAAGCTCGCTTAAAAGGGCCTCCACGGTCAATTCATCGAAAATGACGACGTAATCGACCGGCTCGAGCGCGGCAACCAACTCTGCCCGGGCCTCAGCGGGGAGAAGCGGCCTTCCCGGCCCCTTCAGCGCGGCAACCGAGCGATCGCTGTTGACTCCGACCACCAGAACATCGCCCTGCTGCCTCGCCGCCTGAAGATAGCGTACGTGGCCGGCGTGCAATACGTCAAAGCATCCGTTGGCAAACACCACGCGGCGCCCCTCTTGACGCAATTGCGCGCCGAGTTCGGCTACTCCTTCGCGCGGGATGATGGGGGCGTTCATGGGTTGCGAAAATGAATTCGATGTCATTCCGAGCGCAGCGAGGAATCTCGCTCTGAACCGCTTGGCTTGAGGAAGAACGAGCCAAGGCGAGATTCCTCGCTGCGCTCGGAATGACATCGGCTACACAGGCTCTGAAAACCAGGCGTCGCATTCAGACGTTACGGATCGCTTCCGCCAGTTCCGCCGCCGTAACCGTGGCGGTGCCTCGCTTCATAACCACCAGCCCGCCGGCGCAATTCGCGATCATGGCGGCGTGCAGGAAACTTGCGCCTGTCCCCAGCGCCAACGTATAGGCGGCGATCACCGTGTCCCCGGCGCCTGTTACGTCAAGCGCCTGGTCAGAACCGAAGATCGGTAGATGGCGGGGAGGATGGCGCGGCTCAAAAAGCACCATGCCGTCGCGGCCTCGCGTGACCAGGAGGGCCTGGAGTCCTTGCCGGCGCATCAGCTTTCTTCCCAGGTCATGAAGGCGGTCCAGGTTATGGCCAATCGTCTGGCCGAAAACGGCCTCCACTTCCGGCTCGTTGGGCGTTGCGGTGGTGACGTCTTTGAACGTCAATAGGTCGTAGCGCGAGTCAACCGCTACAGGCAACGGGCCGCTTCCCGTGTGGCGGAGGATAAACTCCACTTCGCGCGCGTCCGTCGCACCATAACCGTAGTCCGAAACCAGAAGAGCCGAGGAGTTCCGCGTCAGTTTAATCACGCTGCGAGTTAACCGCCTTCGTACGTCCCTGGACCAACGCTCGGCAGGTTCACGATCGACGCGAACAATCTGCTGAGGCTGCCAGTGGCTGAGCGCGCCCAGAATGCGCGACTTCGTAGGAGTGGGGTAGCCCTTGAGGCGCAGCACGTAGCTCGTGGATACACCCTTTTGCCTAAAGTAGCGGAGCAGCGCATCACCCGCCTCGTCGTCACCGACCACACCTGCCAGGCTGACCCGGGCGCCGAGGTCGGCGAGGTTGTTCGCGGCATTCGCTCCGCCGCCGGGCGTTACGCGCTTCTCTCGCTGTTTCAAAATCAGCACCGGGGCTTCCCGGGAAACGCGAGCGATTTCCCCATAAACGTATTCGTCCGCGACCAAGTCGCCTAACATGACGATGCGCTGGCGGGGAAACCTTTCAATGATCTCTAGCAGCGTGGCTCGGTCTTGAGCGTTAATCCTCATACCAGCATCGGGTGATCGGGTGATCGGGAGATCGGGTGAACATCAAGCTGTCAGCCGTCAGCTATCAGCTATCAGCAATCGGTTTGCCCGAGGCACATGCCTGATCGCCGGGCGTCATCGACCCGGTCACCGGATCACGATTCTCTCAGTTCTTTTGTTCACCCGATCATCCGGTCTCCCGATCACCCGATCATCAGATCACCCGATCATCGGATCACCCGATCTCCCATTCCTTAACTGCCTCAAGCGCCGTACTGTAGACCGCGTCGACGGAAACTCCCGTCATGCACCGGAAATCAATCGGGCACTTGCGAAGGCCGCAGGGGCTGCATTCGACGGGATGCTTGATGATGCGCAAGCGATGGCCTATCGGTCCCGTTTCGCGCTCGTTCGTGGAGCCGAAGATGGCCAGAAGCGGCAAGTGCAGCCCTGCCGCCAGGTGCATAGGGCCGGAGTCATTCGTAATAAGCAGATGGCACTGCGCGAGCAACGCCATGAATTCCCGCAAAGTGGTTTTACCCGCCACCAGCACCGGCGTATGTTCCATAACGTGGGCCACTTCTTCGGCGAGGGCGCTCTCCGCGGTGGAGCCAAAGATTAGCACATCGGCGCCCAGGGCATCAATCAGGCGATCCGCCAAATCCGCAAAGCGCTCCGGCAACCAGCGCTTCGCAGGACCGAAAGATGCACCGGGGCAAATACCCACCAGGAAGCGCTTGCCGCCCAGCCCCAAAGTCTGAAGCTGCCGGGCCGCCCATCTTCGTTCCGAGTCCGCCAGGTGCAGTTGAACCTCTTCGACTGGTGCAGGCTTATCAATTAATCCCGAACGAAATAACAATTGAAGGTAATAGTAAACTTGATGCCCGCAGGCGGCGGGCGAAATCACCTCCACAGCGTCGTTCAGTAGCGAACTCCTCCCGTCCCGAGCATAACCGATACGCACCGCGATGCGCGCGCACCAGGCCATCCAGGCAGCCTGAAAAGCGTTTTGAAACAGAATGGCGGCGTCGAAGCCTTCCTCGCGCAGCGCCTGGACCAACTTCAGGAAGCCTCCCGTTCCCCGATGCTCGCCTGCCGCATCGTAGACGATCTGCCGGCTGACGGCCGGATGATGCTCGTAGAGTTCGCTGACCCAGGGTTTGGCGACCACAACGATCTCGGCGTCCGGAAAACGCGCATGCAAAGCCTCGAGTGCCGGAAGAGACATCACGGCGTCGCCAATCCAGTTGGTGGCACGGACCATGATTTTCTTAGGATTCCAGGAGGGAAGCTCGTGGGTTTTCAAAGGGCCCTCCGCTCTGGGTACTGTCTAAATTTGAAGTAGAGGCGGCTTCACGCCGCCACGTGGCGAGGTAAACTCGCCGCTACGAGTTCAAACTGAGACGCTGCTCCGCGCTGCCGCTCGTTCCACTTCAGCCAGCAACGCTCGCTCGAACTCCATCTTGTTCTCGATCTCCAGCCGAATGCAAGAGGCAAACAGCGGCATCGGAGCATCCCAACGCGGCGGCAGATTCATCAGGTCCTTCTCGGTCGTGAAGACGGCTTCCGCCCTTGCCGCTCGCGCCAGCGCGAAAATACTCTCCAGGTCGCGATGCCGGTAGACATGATGGTCGGCGAAAGCACGCTCCGCCGCTACGTTGAATCCCCAACTCTGCAAGTCCGCAAAAAATGCGGCGGAGTTTCCAATTCCGCAAAAGGCCGCAACCTTCTTGCCCAGCAGCCTCTCGTGCGGTTCCGGTTGCCCGCTGCGCGCATCCGCCAAGCCGGCAAATTTCGTCGAGCAGCGAAATATCCGGGCTTTCGGATTCGCGGCCCGAACTCGCGCCTCTGTCCCGCTCCGATCGCCCAGTTCGGTTCGCGTGAGAATCACCCAGTGGGCGCGCTCGAGAGCCTGAAATGTCTCGCGCAAGCGGCCGGCAGGAAGCAGTGCAAGGTCTGACTGCGGGGTAGTGACATCCAGCAAAACCACATCCAGATCGCGATAAAGAGCCAGGTGCTGAAAGCCATCATCGAGGAGGAACACGCCGGGCCGAAGACTGCGCTCGGCCAGCGTACCGCCACGGAAGCGATCGGCGGCAACGACGATGGGGACATCAGGGAGCGCTTTGCCCATTGCGGCCGGCTCGTCACCTACGGCACGAGGATCATACACAAGGCCCTCTTCAGGGTCTAGGATTGTCAGGCCCTTCCCGCGCCGCCGTCCGTAGCCTCGCGTCAGGATGCACGGCCGCAGGCCGGCGGCAAGCAGAATCCCGGCTATCAGAATCACCATCGGAGTCTTGCCCGTTCCGCCCACGCTCAAATTGCCGACGCTGATCACCGGGCGGTGTAGGCCCCGGATTTTGAGCCAGCCGAGGCGGTAGGCAGCGTATCGTAACTTGATGCCGATCAGGAACATACTGGACAAGAATTTAAGTAACACATTCACCACTTACTTTCCTCATGAATAACGCCCTCTCCCTTGGGGAGAGGGTGTCATGCTCCGGCGCTGTCATCAGCCGGAGCGTGACGGGTGAGGGGTTAGTTCCGCTCGCCACCGTAGCCCTCTCGCCCCGCCAGCCTAACCCTACTGCTCTCGCGCCGGGTGGGCAATAAGGCTAGCCCTAAAAAACAGCGTACGGCCGTCTGGGGCAGAAAGCAGGATACCCACGACTTCTGCGTAAAGTGCGGGACACCCTTACCCAATGACCGCGAAATAACCCCTCACCCGTCCCGCGAGGGCTGGTGAAAACGCCCTCGCGGGACACCCTCTCCCCAAGGGAGAGGGCAACCTACCCGCCGAGAATGTAGAAACTCAAGGCGCGGGCGGGACGCCCGCACCACTCTGCCCGCTACCGCCCGCGGTCCTGGACGATAGGCGCCTCCAATAACCGCTGTATCTGCTCCAGCACTCGGGCCGTCGCCCCCGCTTCCTTTGCCAGGACATGCTTGCCTCGTTCGCCCAATTCCCGGGCGGCGGCGCGGTCGCAAAACAACGTCAGCACCGAGGCCGCCAGTTCCTCTCCGTTCCGAACCTGGACGCAAGCCTGCGCATCGAGGAAAAGCCGAGCGATATCCTGGAAATTCTCCATGTGCGGGCCGAAAACCACGGGCTTCGCCCAGTACGCGGCTTCCAGGATATTGTGGCCGCCGGTAGGAACCAGGCTACCTCCCATGAACACCACGTCTGCCAATTCCAGCAGACCTGCCAATTCTCCGATGCTGTCGAGCAAGAGAACTTCCGACGTCGCCAATTGGTTGAAATTCTCCGGGTCTTGCGACGCCAGATCGTTGCGCCGAACGAAGCTATGGCCGGCGGCGGCGAGTATCCGTCGAACCTCCTCGAAACGCGCAGGGTGGCGCGGCGCAAGAATTAAAATGGCCTGAGGATACTGCGCGCGCACCTTGCGCCAGGCCTCCAGAACGATCGATTCTTCGCCCACCATCGTGCTCGCGGCAATCAGGATCGGACCGCGTCGCGTTCTGGTAAGAGCTTTCTCGAGTAGTCGAGGAAAAATAGCCGAGCGCGGCGGCTGCGAATCAAACTTCAGGTTTCCCGATAAAACCACCCGCGCCGGCGGCGCGCCCACTTCCCTGAAACGTTGGGCGTCGGCCTCCGATTGCGCACAGATCATATCCACATCTTCAAGCACGCGGCGCATGAACGGCCGCAGCAGGCGGTAGCGGCGAAACGAGCGCGTCGAGAGGCGCGCGTTGATAAGAATAATCCGCGCTCCGAATTCATGCGCGGCGCGAAGCAGGTTTGGCCATAGCTCCGTCTCCACGATCACGAGCAAAGACGGCTGAATTCGATCGAGCGTCGACTCGACCGCTCCCCGCCAATCCATGGGCAGGTAAAAACGTCCAGCCACCGACGGGATTCGGCCTTCTCCGGCCGTGCGCCCCGCCGGCGTCACGCTGCTCATGAAAATCTTCCGGTCGGGAACGAGCGTTTGCATCTCGCGCGCGAGCCGCGCCACTGCCAAGGTCTCGCCGACCGAGACCGCGTGAAGCCAAATTGCGCCCCGCTCCGGCTGCTGGAATGATTCCGGCAATATCCCGAAGCGTTCCCGCCACCGCTCTCCGGCCAGCTCATCGCGCCGTTTCCAGAGGTAATAAGGGGCCGTGAGCACGGCGCCTAGCGTGAAAAGGAAGCTGTAAATCAGATACATTTGGATAGGAAAGCGCGACGGCCGAACCGCAAGAGCAGATTATATGCCCAGAAGCAATGACGGACAACGGCAGCGAATCGGCGTCCGAAACCGGCCCAGCGCTTATCCCACGAATGCGGCGCTGGCTGAGATCAGCTTGTCTGTGTGATCGTGAGTTGTCCTATCACAACATTAGCGCCGTGTGGTACATTAGGTTTGGAGGCGGGGAGCTGTGGCAACGAGCGTCAAGAACCATGTCGTGATTGATGGGAATGGCGTAGCTTGGATTTCCGGTGCAAATACCAGGGTTATTCAGGTGGTATTGGATAAGCTCGCTTACGGCTGGAGCCCCGAAGAAATCCACTCTCAGCACCCTCATCTTTCACTGGCCCAGATTCACTCCGCATTTGCCTTTTACTACGAGAACAAGAACGAACTGGATGCCGAAATTGAGCGCCAGAGCCAGTTAGCTGAAGCTCTAAAACCGCAAATAATCAATCCCTCCCTGCGGGAAAAACTACTCCGAGACGTAAGAAAATCGCGGTGAGCCTCCGCCTTTACATGGATGTCCATGTCCCGCTCGTAATTACTACGGAACTGCGCCTCAGGGCTGTCGACGTGATGACAGCCCAAGAGGACAGTGCGAGTGAACTGGAAGATACAGAACTTCTGGACCGCGCCTCACAGTTAGAGCGCGTGCTGGTCACCCAGGATATCGACTTCTTGAAAGAGGCAGCATACCGTCAAGAAAGCTCAAGCCATTTCCTTGGAATTATCTACGTTCCGCAGCTTCACGTCACCATTAGTCGGGCTTTAAGCGACCTGGAACTGATTGCTCACGCCTCCAAACTGGAGGATTGGATCAGCCGGGTCGAATACCTCCCACTAAAGTAGCCCGGACGCTCAATCGGCCATCGGCAGTTAGAATTCAGCCGCGACTTCACGCCTCGAGTCTGGGGCAAAGTCAGGCCATCCTTCATTTTTCTTTCTTCTTCGACTGGTTCAAGACCACCAGGTTGTCGGTCACGGAAAAGACGTTCGGCACTTGATTGGCGCGCATGCGGATGATCGTGTCATCGAACTGGTTGTCAACTACTCCCTCCAGCGTCACGTGGCCGTTGTCCACGATGATATGGATCGAAGGCAAGGCCTGGTACCCGTAACGCGTTCCGATCTGCGCATCGCCGTAAATGGCTTTGGCCGTAGCCCGGCGGATCTGCCAATCGAAGTTCGAGAGCGGCAATTCCTTGATATTGTTGATGACCTGGGTTACGCCCGGGATGCGCTTCACCACATTCTCCGCGTCTTTCTTGATGTCATAAGGAGGCTCAGGAGGGCACGCGCCCTCGAGCGTCACCACACTGCCGTTCATCTGAAAGGCGAGGTCGGTGAAAATCGAGTAGTACGGCAGAGTCACCAACTCGTGGCGTACCTTCCGGGCCAAATCTGATTCGTCTTGCGGCCCCGCGGTGAAGGCGTCGTTGTGCTGCTTTTTATCGCCGGCCAGACCGAGAGCCGTGGTCAAGAGCAAGATGGTTGCGAGTCCAAACAGTTTGCGCATGGGTTATACCTCCTTTGGGTGTGATGTGTGGACTGCCCGTGTATCCACCCCTCATAATGGATGCAAGGCCGGTCTGAAAGGGTGCAGTTCTTACGGCTATGCGGCAATCATCCCGGTCCAGTCGCCTTCGAGGTTAAACTCGTTCCAGCCTCGCGCCTGGTTTTTCAGCACGTAGCCTTTCCAGGTTCCTTCCAGGTCGAAAACGTTGTAGCCTCCCTGGCTGTTATCGACGGCGTATGACGTCCAGTTGAGGTCCTTGTCAAAGAAAAGCAGCACCGCTTTGTTCCTGGTCCTCACGACATAGCCTACCAATTCCGCCTCAGGAGTCAGGCGGCGGAGGCCGGAGAACTTGTGGGTCAGCTTAGGGTCAAGCAAAGAGTTGCGAGTGGGATTCAACGACGCCGCAGCCACGGGGTTCAAGTGTTGGTTGAAGTTGGGGTTGATGCGGGAGTTCCGTGCCGGATTGATCCAGGGGTTGTAGCTCGGGTTGATCGCAGCCGTGACCTTGGGGTTGATGGAAGGGTTGAGCTGGGGGTTGATCGAAGCATGGTGCCGGGCGCGCGCTAAAGGACTAAGCATGGGGGTATTTCCTGGTGGAGTCGTTAACCTGCCGAACTCTCAATTCTAGGACATGATTCCTGAAAAGGCACGCAGCGTTTGCCCGCCGTTCAGAGACTGTGTGAAAACCCCCTTCCTACTGTCATTCCGAGCGAAGCGAGGAATCTCGCTCTGAGTATTTTCAACTCACTGCGAGATTCCTCGTCGCCTGCGGCTCCTCGGAATGACAACAAAAATGAGTTCTCATCCATTCTCTTCAGGGTTGGCCACTTCAGGGCAAAGTTGAGTTATGATTGCTGTCGATGCAATCTCTCGGTATCTACGTTCAGGTCCCCTTCTGCGCTTCCAAGTGCAGCTTCTGCAATTTCAGCTCGAGGGTGGAACCCTCCAGTTTCTTCGGGCGATACTGTGACGCCCTGGAGTGTGAGATCGACCGGTTACTAGTCCATTATCGAGCCCTGGGGTTGGGGGAGAAGGTGTTCACGCTTCCCGTGGATACGGTCTACTTTGGTGGCGGGACCCCGCCGCTCGTGGGAGCGGACAGGCTGGAGAAGATCGTTCGCGCTCTTCACGGTCGTTTTGAAATGCCCTGCGCGGTCGAATTCACCCTCGAGGTCACGCCGGGTTCTGCCGATCCGCAGTTCCTGGTTCGCGCCCTGGGCATGGGCATGGATCGTCTGAGCATTGGGGCGCAATCGTTCCAGGACCAGGAATTGCGCGCCGTCGGACGGCTGCATTCCGCGCGAGACACGCAGGACCTGGTGCGGCAGGCGCGCAGCGCGGGATTCGCCAACCTCAGCATCGATCTTGTCGCCGGTTTGCCTCACCAGACTCGGGAGTCGTGGCGCGGCAGTCTGGAAGCCGCATCGCGGCTTGCGCCACAGCACATCTCGCTTTACCTCTTCGAAATCGACGAGAAGAGCCGCCTGGGCAGGGAAGTGATGCACCATGGACCGCGCTATCATGCTACCGCCGTTCCGGGCGAAGAGTTCATGGCCGACGCCTACGAGACGGGGCGCGAGTGGTTGCGCCGGGAAGGATACATTCAGTACGAAATATCTAACTTTGCATTGCCTGGCTATGAATCCCGTCACAACTTGAAGTACTGGCAACTCGATCCTTACCTGGGACTCGGTGCGGGCGCGCATTCTTTCGACGGCGCTAACCGCTGGGCCAACCTGGACTACGCCGACTCGTACATCAACGAGTTGACAAGCGGGCGCACGCCTATTGTGGACGTCCACAGACTCTCGCCGGAAGAGCAGGTGGAAGAGTTCTTCTTCCTTGGGCTGCGGCAGACGGAAGGCGTAAGCCTGAAAGATGCCCGGAAACAGTGGGGCGAAGACCTGCTGGGCCGTTGGCGAGGAAGAATCGAGACGCTGACCCAAAACGGGCTGCTGACAACCCGCGGTGATAACTTCCGGCTGGCGGAAACAGCCTACCTGGTTTCGAATGAGGTTTTTCAGGAATTTGTTTAGAAGCTTGCAGCGCTCCCCGGAAGGGAGTTGGGTAGCGCGGACCCCCGGTTTTGGGGTCCGCGGC
>JBELAJ010000540.1:0-5745 GCA_049508935.1 Terriglobia bacterium
GGTGGAGCGCGTTTTGCAAGGGGGCGCTGTCCTTGACTTTGAGACAGTGCGCGTCCGAAAGGACGGCACACGCCTTGACGTCTCCCTTACGATCTCACCGGTTCAGGATCGAACCGGGAGGATCGTCGCGATGTCCACCATCGCCCGGGACATCACGCAACGCAAGCTGGTAGAGGAGGCCTCGCGCGAATCGCTCGACAAACTCGAGCGGAGCACTCATCAACTCCGGCTGCTGACGGAAATGGGCCACCTGCTCCAGGCCAGCTCTACGCCCGCCGATGCTTACGCAGTCACCGCCCGATTTGCCCAAACCCTCATTCCGGCAACCGCCGGCGCACTCTATGTGTATTCGCCTCAGACCAAGGACTTGGAGATCGTCAGCCGATGGGGAGAATTGCAGCCGGACGACCCGGAGTTCCTGACGCCGGATCAATGCTGGGGACTTCGAACCGGACGCGCGCATTTCGTGGAAAACTCCCAGACCAGCCTGCTCTGCCGCCATTTGCCGAATCCGCCACCGGGGTGTTACCTCTGCGCTCCCATGATTGCTCACGGCGAAACCTACGGACTTCTCCATTTGCGGCTGGCTCCGCCATCGCAAGGCTCAGCCGGAGGAGCACCCGCGAAGCCGGTAGAACTACCCTGGCCCGCCACCTCCATTGCGGAGCAGTTGGCGTTGGCCGTGGCCAACATGAACTTGCGCGAAGCCCTGCGCGCGCAGTCTATCCGTGACCCGCTCACCGGGTGGTTTAATCGCCGTTACATGGAAGAAACCCTGGAGCGCGAGATATCGCGCGCGGCTCGAAGCCGGCGTCCCCTGGCGGTCATCATGCTCGACGTGGACAACTTCAAGCAGTTCAATGACACCTATGGGCATGAGGCAGGTGATCTGGCCTTGCAGATTTTGTGCGAGACGCTGAAGGGCCACATACGAAGCGAAGACGTTGCTTGCCGTTTGGGCGGGGATGAGTTTGTGCTTGTCCTTCCCGACACTACCGCCGAACTCGCCGCGCAACGCGCGGAGGAATTGCGCAAAGCCGTGGCGCACATGGACGTTCAATATCAGGGACGCCTCTTGGGGCCGATGCTTCTGTCGTTTGGCGTCGCCACCTTTCCCGAAAACGGCAGAACCCTGAAGGACCTTCTGCGTGCCTCCGATAATGCCCTCTTCCGCGCCAAGGATGAGGGGCGCGACGCAGTGCGGTCGCGCGAGTAGCCTGGTATAGTGGGCTTATGCCGTCTTTTGACGGGCACCCGGAAACCATGAAAATTCGCGAATCGCCTTGGAGTGCGGCAGCGAAGCTGCCGCCGTGGAATACGAGCGAACGGCGGTAGCTGCCTCTACCGCACTCCAAGGTGCCTTCGGCACAGAGATTTTCGGAGGGGCTTCCGAAAGTGCCGCTACCAAAATCCCCTCTCCCCGGATAGCAGGTGGGCCATCATTTCTCCCGAGGAGAGGGGCCACGTGCACCGCCGACTTCTGCTTACCGGTGCTTTTCGTCGTGCTTTTCTTCTTTCTTGGCCTCTTTGTGGTGTTCTTCTTTGACGGCTTTTCCTGCCCTGGCATCCGACCGCTCTTGCGGCGAGCGACGTTCCAGCTCATGGTGTTCCGCCGGGCGCGCCGCCGCCCGCGAGAAGCGCTGGACTGCATAGGGATGAACGTACGTTCTGCGATTCGCCCAAGTCCTGCCCCACGGGTGGTTGTTAACGATCACCACGTGGTGACCCCAATCGAAATGAGTCCAGCCGAAGCCCCATCCCCAAGGACGAAACGCCAAGCCAATCGCCACGCCAAAACCGAAGCGGATCGCGGCGCCCACTACAAAGCCGACGCGCGGAGCCAAAAACACCACTCCGGGATTGTAGGCGGGGATCACAATAAACCCTGGGTTCACCGGCATGATCGTAATGTACGGCCCCGCCCCCACCACGATGGATGGGTTCGTCCGCAGATAGCCGTAGTCATAGGCTCGTCTGCGCATTACCTGCACGGCATCCATCACGTCGGGCCGCTGCGCCAGGACGGCGTTGCCCAGTTCCTCTGTCCACTGCGGGGCGGAAGCCATCATATCAAGAACCGAGGGAAAGGGCAGCAGCGCCAGTACGCTTGGATCCCAGGGTAACTGGTCCGCGGTGATGGCTTGTGCTAATGCGTCGCCGGTCAGGTAATGGTGTTGGTCGGCCCACTGCGCGGCCGGAGGAATATCGTTGTAGAACGTCGCGGCCGTGAGCACCTGCGCGAGCAAGGGATCAGGGTACAAAGCAATGGGGGATACTATCCTCTGCAACTCCTGCGGCGGAAAGGACGGCGGCGCCTGGGGCGGCGGCCCTTGGTCCGGAGGCGGCCCTTGCTCTGGCGGTTCTTGCTCTGGCGGAGGCTGCGGAAGCGGCGCTTGCGCAAACGCCGCGGCGGTGAACAGTTGCGCCGCAAAAAGAAGCCCCAAAGAGGCGGCAACTAATCGAGTGATGACTCTGGCTGCTTTGATTCTCAGTTTCGGCATTGTAAATCCTCCTTTTCGAGCTTCTCAGCTTAGGGACAACGACTTTTCAGCATGCCTCCGTTACGGCTCGCTCCGCGCACCAGCAGCGTCAAGCGGAGTCGCCACGAAGTCTTGCGTGATGTAGAGACTGCCGTCCGGTCCTTGTACAACTCCGATTCCTACGTCGGTATAACTCGCGTTCAATATGTTGCCACGGTGGTTATGTTCGAAGCGGGGCTCGTTCATGAATGCGGATTCCGCCGCCGCGACCGTGTCGTAGATGGCGATGTTCTCTCCCGAAGCCTCCCACGGAATCCCGGCCCTTTTGATGCGCGCCGAGAACGTCGTACCGTCGGGGTCGTCATGCGAGAAGGACCGCTGCTTGAGCATGTTGAGGGAATGCACCCGCGCCACGGCGGCCAAGCGGTCGTTCCACTTGAGCGGACGTGCCTGCCCGCCGGTCTCACCGAGCGACCCAGGTTTCAAGCGGTCCTGGTTGACGAGCACCCACATCTGCCTCTCCAAACCCGCCGTGCGGCCGGCAAGAAAGTTACGGGCTGTTGATTCGGAGCCCGCCTCCGACGTGCCACGGTTTGCGCCGGGCGAATACGCCCGAACGGCTTCACGGCGCGGCGCCACCGACGCGTTCTCCTTCTCGCCGAAATGATGCCACACGCCCCCAGTCGGGAATTCGTGCTTGGGCGCGCTCGGCGTTCGACGGGACGAGCTCTGCGGCGACGCCTCGTCCGGCCTGGCGTTCGTCTGCGGCGGGTCGGGAAGAGCAAAAGCCAGAGTGACGCCCCCTAAAATTCCCATCAAACAAACCGCCCATCGGCTTTGATTGGCGGCTTTCAATTGGCATCGTCCCTTCATGGCGCGCGACCCTCAAATCCAGCACATCCCGCAACTCACCCTGATGCAAGGCAAGTCAGTTGCCAATCAAGGCTCCCAGCCGGAAATCTATCACCTGTATTTTGTGCGGGTTAGAGCTGTTGCCGCAGTCCCGGAGGGGAACCTGAGCGTCCCATGGCCGATCTCGGCCAATCATTGGCCGATTTCGGGCACGGTTTCGGAGGCCCAGGTCTATGCCGCTCCGGACTGGAACGCCTTTGAATGACTGGCGGTGTTGACGGCGTTTGTGGTTTTCCGGATTCTGAGTATATAATTGGTCGGCTCCGTATAGAATAGCAGAAGGGAGGGACGCGATGCCATTGAGCATAAAGAACCCCGTTACTGAACGTCTGGCGAGGCAAGTCGCGAAGGAAACAGGCGAATCCATTACTGTAGCCATCCAGCACTCCCTGAAAGAACGCCTCGAGCGCCTCCCCAATCGGCGGCGTGGCCGCATCGTGTCTGAAAAGCTCGAGGACATACTGCGGCGAGTCGACGCCCTGCCCACCTTGGACACACGGCCTGTCGACGAAATCCTAGGCTACGACGAACAGGGGATCCCTCACTGATGATCATTGACACATCCGCGTTGCTTGCCATTTTTCTCGGTGAGCCGGAACGCCGAAGATTCTTGGACGCAATCATCCGAGCTGATGCGCGCTCGATCTCTGCAGCAAACAACCTTGAGACCGGCATTGTCCTGGAAGCACGTCGAGGAGAATCCGCCGGGCGAGAGTTCGACCTTTTCCTGCGCCAAGCGAGGGTGGACGTGGTTCCAGTAGATGCGGACCAGGTTGATATTGCGCGTATTGCGTGGCGTCAGTACGGCAAGGGTCGCCACCCGGCAGCCCTCAATTTTGGCGAATGTTTCGCCTATGCCCTCGCCAAGATTCTGGGGGAACCTTTGCTTGCCAAAGGAAACGACTTCGCCCAAACCGATATCCCAACCGTTTAGCAAACCAAGCGGTGCGTTAGAAACCTAGAGCGACGCAAAGTGCCGCGACGTCGCCGATTTGTTCATCGAGCGCCGCCGGCACCACCTCGCAGTGCGCCACAGCAGGCGCCAGCGCTTCCCGCCGCATGACCGAACGCGCCGGATCGAGGAGCGTGTCGCCCAGGCGCATGGCCAAACCCCCAATCACGATTCGTTCCGGATTCAGCAAATCGACGAGAATCGCCAGCACCGCGCCCAACCGCCTCCCCGTCGATTCGAGAACCCCGATAGCGACCGCGTCGCCCTTCTTGGCGGCCAAGCCGACATCTTTGGCGGTAAGCGTCTTTCCGGATTGCAGGATTTTGGAGAGAGCTGTCTTCTGTTTGTTCCTGGTGGCTTTGGCGACGGCCTGCGCCGCCACCTGGGCCATACCGCCGCCGCTTGCCCAGCCTTCCGCGGAGCCCGCCTTGTTGTGGCCCACCGGCCCGGTTGGCGTCAGCCGGATGTGTCCAACCTCGCCCGCCAGGTCGTTCGTGCCGTGATAAAGGCGGCCGTCCGTGATGATGCCCGCGCCGAGGCCGGTGCCCATGGTCAGGAAGACCATGTTCTGCGTCCCCTGACCGGCGCCGAATCGGTGTTCCGCAACCGCTCCCGCGTTGGCGTCATTCTCCACCTGGCACTCCACGCCGAATTCTCTCTCCAGAATTGCTTTGACGGGAACGTTGTCCCAGGTCGGAAGATTGGGCGGCGACTGGATGATCCCCTCAATTCGATCTAAGGGACCGCCGCAACTGACGCCAATGCGCTTGATGGCGCTCGCGTCGAGCCCCTGCTGTGCGAGCAGTTCGCGAATCCCATTTTTGGCCAGCTCAAGAGCCCGGTCCGGCCCTTTCGCGGGAAGAGTGGCGAATTCCGTCCGCCCCAACACAGCCGGCGGCTCCGCGGATATAACGATCGCTGTCTTCGTTCCGCCAACGTCTAATCCCACCCACACATTTTCAATCATGGCCAGCACCTGTCCTACGCCAACAATTCCTCCAAGCTGACAAAAGTGAGCCCGGCTTTCACTGCCCCGTCAAGAATGGCGGGCAGTGCCTGCACCGTTGCCGAACGGTCCACCTGTTCTGGCGCGTAGGCTCGGCCGCCGTCATGAAGCAGAACGATGGAGCCGGGGCCGAGCGTCTCGAGGGTTTCGCGGACGATGCCCTCCCGGTCGAGCATCCAATCATAGCCCGTGTCCGACCAGTTCACCAGTCTCAGGCCGCGCGCCTCGAGCACGGGCTGAAGCCCCAGCCATCGCGCCCCGAAAGGAGGTCGAAAGAACTTCGCGCGCTTCCCCGTTACCTTTTCGATTACCTCCTGCGTGCGGTCGACCTCGCGCGCAAAAAAACTGCCGCTGTGGAAAAAAGGAAACGGGTGCGAGTAACCGTGATTCCCGAT
>JBELAJ010000541.1:0-5738 GCA_049508935.1 Terriglobia bacterium
GAGATCGGGTGAACAAATGTTAATCCACGCGCTCATCTTCCAGTCTTCGGCTGGTTTGAACCCCAACATGAGAATATGTCATGCTGAGCGAAGCGAAGCATCCCGGCAGTTCGAAGCGGTTCTAAAGAAGTACGAACAACTGCGGGGATTCTTCGCCCGCCAGAAAATGGCGGGCTCAGAATGACAGGCAACCCTTGATTGACGATCAGGCCGCCGGTTGATCAGATGTTCACCCGATCTCCCGATCATCCGATCTCCCGATCTCCCGATCCCGATCACGATCCTTGATCTGGGGCGCTTGGCAGGCTAATATACGTGGGTTTATTTGCGCTTGATGGAGGAGTACAAAATGTCTTTTGTTACACGCCGCCAATTCATACGTCAGAGCGCCGCAGGGGCTACGGCCCTGGGATTATTCCTCAACGGAAAACGAGTCCAATTGGAGGCTTCGCCGCTGCCCAAGCCGGCGAGCCCTAATGATCGGATCAACGTCGGGTTCGTCGGATACGGCATCCGCGGCTGTTATCTGATGGAGAACGTAAAGCAGACGCAGCAGGCGAATCTCGTCGCTGTGGCCGACTGCTACCAGGGGCATCTCGACCGCGCCAAGGAGCGCACCGACGGCTCGATTGAAACCTATTTTGCGCAGTATAAGAAGCTGCTCGATAGAAAAGACCTTGACGCTGTTGTCATCGCCACGCCTGACCATTGGCACACGCCCATAGTGCTGGACGCGGTGGCGGCCGGCAAGGACGTTTACATCGAAAAGCCCATGACCTATTGCATTGAAGAGGGGCCGAAGATCATCGAGGCGGCGAAGCGCACAAACCGCATGGTGCAGGCGGGGAGCCAGTGGGTATCTGCTCCCATGCACATAAAGGCAAAAGAGATCGTGCAGTCGGGAAAAATCGGCAAAGTGACGAAGGTCATCGCCTTCTACAATCGGAACAGCTCGACCGGAGCGTGGAATTATCCCATCCCGCCGGATTTGAAGAACGGCGTGAACTTCAATTGGGAAGAATGGCTGGGGCCCGCTCCCAAGCGCCCGTTCGACGCGGAGCGGGTGTTCCGGTACCGCAAATATTGGGATTACTCGGGCGGCATTTCCACAGACCTCTTCGTCCACTTGATTAATACGATCCACTTCGTGATGGACGCCCCGATGCCGGACACGGTGGCCGCAATCGGCTGCATCCTGGCGCGGCACGATGGCCGCGAGGTGCCGGATACGCTCGATGCGCTGTTTGACTACCCGACTTTCCACGTGAACATGGGCTCGACCATGAACAATGCCAGCGGTTCCCAGCAGGGCATTCAGTATCTCGGCACGGAAGGCACCTTGATGGTCAGCCTGGACAAGGACATGACCCTGACCAACGAGAGCGTAAGGGAAGGTTACCAGTCGCAGATCGAGCCCTGGCCCAAGAAGCTGCAAGACGAATTCTGGGCGGAAGGAAACCACCGCGAGGAATCTAACCCGTATGTGCGGACCGAAGGCTCCCTGGACTTCAAGCCCGGCGGCCCGGACGCGGTCATCTTCCACCTGAACGCCTTCTTCGATTCCGTTCGTACCCGGCGTGAGCCCGTGGAAAACCCCGCGATGGGGCACCGCTCCGCCGCAACCGGGCACATGGTAAACCTCTCCGTGCGCAGCGGTAAAAAGATCTGCTGGGACGCCGCGAGCGGGAAGGCTAAGGAAGCGTAAGTAGCCGGCAGCTATCAGCTCTCAGCAAGCAGGGGCAAGGCGGCTTGCCCCCCGCCATCCGAGTAAGCCTCCTGGACAAGTGTTGCGTTAACCCGGTATGAGCAACACGCTACCCGCACGCTGTCATGCTGACGTAGCCAAGCATCCCCGCAGTTCACTAAAGAAGAAAACTGCAGAGATCCTTCGCTGCGCTCAGGATGACAGCCGGTTGATGCTTTCGTGACTTAGTTGCAGGGGCAACCCTGGTGTGTTCCCGAGGGCGGCCACAAGGGCCGCCCCTGCGTCAGCGAGCCTTAACGATGTCACTCACTCGGTCGAGATCCAACCGCAAGTCCCCATCCCCATCGACATCGAAGGCTCGGGCGAATTTAGCGCCCCAAACGATCTCATCGTAACGGTACGAGAAGCGGGCGTGTACGGTCTGGCTGAACCGGTCGTCGACGCCTTTGATGAGGATCAGGAATTCCGCCTGTAATTGCTCGAAGTCGGGGGCGGTCTTTTTATAAAGCGGGCTTTCTGAGTCCAGGACATGAACAATCGTCCAGGTCAGAGGCATGAACAGAACGGTAGGCCGTTCGAGCTCCAGGCGTTCATATTTTCGCTCCATGCGTCCATCCACTGATTGCACCGTCATCAGCAACATCCTGGCCTCGAGTTCCATCAGGTTGCTGACGCTGCGATTCACGATGCGGAACTGGAGACTGGTGCCTTCCTGATAAGGGGCGACAATCATCGACTTGCTGAATCCGATCCGCGCGGTGGGGCGCGACACGCGGCCAACCAGGAAGCCCGTGGCCACCGCAAAACCCAGCAGACCGGTCATCGCTTCGAGGGAGGAGATCAAATTGGCGGCCGTCGTCTCCGGCCAAATGGTCCCGTAGCCGACGGTGGTCAAGGTCTGCGAGCTAAAGAAGAACGCATCTAGAAATCGGCTGAGCGCCGTGACTGAGGCGTGATGGACCCTCTCTATCCCGCCCACCCAATAGTAGATAAACGCGAAGAACAGGTTGACGCTGACGAAACCTGCAAAGAGCAGCGTCATGAACACCGTCCAGGGCGTATTGAGCAGGAACAGGTAGGGGTGAACATCTCGCCAGGTTCTGCCCCGGCGTTTAACGTTGAACTCGCCGTCGTCGCGGATCACACGCCGCAGCTTGGCGCTGTATTGTTGCGTAAGACCGGGATCGAAATCTGGCTTTTTCATAGATCTGAATGGGAGAAAAGGAAATAATACACCACAGCCCGAGGGTTTGCCGCCCATTACGCGGAAAGCGTGAAGTCGCAACGGCAGGATGCACTCAGATGTATCTTAGCTGGTTCTCCATTTCATCCGCGGTATAAAGGTTGAGAAGAAGCAGAATCCGTTCGGCTAACTCCCTGGGGTGCCGCCGAACAGCAATGATTATCCCGCTGTGGCTCTTTTGATGCTCAAAATAGCTTCGCGCCAACGCCTCGAAGTCCACCCGGTTATGTGTCAATAGAGTTCTTCTCTGGCTTGCCGCGAAAGCCAACTGTTCGGCGTCCGTACATCCAATCTTATGTGCTTCCTGCGTTGTCATCGCGCGAAACCCTCTGGCGCGGATCAAATCCGCCAGGAGCACATTTACGTCTTCGTCCAAGTAAAGGTCTATGAAGAGTCTTTTCAATGCTTCTCAACCGAGGGTTCAATGCGGTCGTCGGGAATGCGGTTACGTTCGATGTAAGCGTTGATCTCGTCCTGGTGCTCACTGTAATAGCTGAGAGCGTCAAAGACCTGTGCAAGAGTTAAATGAGGAAGCCCGATGGGAATCTCCTCGGGCAGCGTGCCCAACCGCCAGTTTTCGACGACGGCTCGAACCGGCGTCCGAGTCCCACGAATGATTGGCTCGCCAGACAAAACCTGGTCGTCATTGACGATGTAAGGGTGCATTGTTGAGACGGTCATCCGGACCTCGATAAAGTCAGCAATTCGCGCCCAGATAGAGTATACCCGAGTGTAGGAGAGCACGCCACAGCTTGATGTGGTGTATTATTTAAGCAGTCTGCCTGTGCCCATGAGAACATCGCAGGCGAAGCTGCCAGGCGCCCGGACGAGGCCATTCATGCTGAAGTGCCAATCCTGCGGAACTGCTCTGACGGAGAACTCGAGGTTTTGCTCGTCTTGTGGGGCGAGCGTTGCTTCTGACTACGCACTCACTGCGGCCGCCGGTGCCGCTGAGACGACAGCCGAACCGGGACCGGCCTCTCCGAGGGTGGTGACCGCACAGGCTCGGCCGCGCTCCAGCGGCTCACGCCCCTCCACCAGCCCGCGCACGTCCACGAGTTCAAGCGGCCTCGCGAGCGAAGGCCGTTTTCTTCCCGGAGCCTTGCTGGCGGAGCGCTACAGAATCGTAGCCGTGCTGGGGCGGGGCGGAATGGGGGAGGTCTATCGTGCTGACGATTTGGTGCTGGGCCAGCCGGTGGCCTTGAAATTTCTTCCCGAAGCAGCGGCGGGAAACGAGGAGCTGCTCACACGGTTTCGCAATGAAGTCCGCACCGCGCGCCGGGTTTCTCATTCCAATGTGTGTCGAGTCTATGACGTGGGCACGGTCGACGGCCACGTCTTTCTCTCCATGGAATACGTCGATGGCGAAGACCTGGCGTCGCTCCTGCGGCGCATTGGCCGTTTGCCGCCGGACAAGGCAGTCGAGATCGCGCGGCAGCTTTGCGCCGGGCTCGCCGCCGCGCACAAGGAAGGCGTGCTGCATCGCGATCTGAAACCAGCGAACGTGATGCTGGACGGGCGCGGCCGCGCCGTGATGACGGATTTCGGATTGGCCGGCCTCGTCGACCAGATCCAGGGCGCCGATGTGCGCAGCGGAACCCCCGCCTACATGTCGCCGGAGCAGCTCGCCGGCAAGGAAGTGACGGCCAAAAGCGATATCTATTCGCTGGGGCTCGTGCTCTATGAGATCTTCACGGGCAAGCGCGCCTTTGAAGCCGAGACGCTCGCGGAACTGGTGCGCATTCGGAATGAGCAGCCGGTGAGCAATCCCTCGAGCTGGGTGAAGGATCTTGATCCCGCGGTCGAGCGAGTGATCATGCGCTGCCTGGAGCGGGAACCCGCCGCGCGGCCGGCTTCGGCACTTGCCATTGCTGCAGCGTTGCCCGGCGGCGATCCGTTGGCGGCGGCGCTGGCGGCGGGCGAAACGCCCTCGCCGGAAATGGTGGCGGCGGCTGGCGAGAAAGAAGGCATCGCGCCGCGCGTGGCAGCAGCCGCCTTCGCGGTAGTCCTCGTGGGGCTTGCGATCAGCAGTCTAATTGGCGTCCGCGTGAGTGCGCTCCGCCTGATGCCACAGCCCTTGCCGGCCCCCGCCCTGGAAGTCAAGGCGGGCGATATTGTCAAAAGCCTCGGCTACACCGATCGGCCGGTCGACCATTCGGCTCAATGGTACTATCAAACTGACTTCACCACTTACGTCAAAAAGCACGACGGCGCGCGCCCGAATTGGCCGAAGATTCTTTCTGCACGGCCCCAAGTGCTCGTCTATGCCTTTCGGCAGAGTCCCGTCTATCTGGATCCCGAAGGCTATCAGGGGACCTCGATCACTCCAGGGATCGTTCAGTTCGATGACCCGCCCGCAATTCAGTCCGGCATGATCAACTTGGTCATTGACTCTCAGGGCCGATTGATTTCCTTCGAAGTAATTCCCAGGGAATTCGACGCGAACCCCGCGCCGGCGTGTCCCTTGGATTGGAAACCCCTTTTTGCGGCGGCTGGAATCGATCCTTCACAACTGAAACCTGCAGAACCGCAATGGGTAGAGCTGGGTGCTTCTGACACCCGCGCGGCATGGACGGGAACTTGGCCCGATTCCGGCCGGCCCCTGCGCGTGGAAGCCGCCGCCTGGCGCGGCAAGCCGGTTTACTTCCGGCTGATAGGACCGTGGGTGACGCCCGGCCGCGAAGAGCAATCCAGCACGAATGGGCTCGAGCACACGGGTTCGATTCTGGGTGTCACTCTCATAATTCTATTCTTGACCACCGGCGCGCTGATCGCGCGGCGCAATTACTT
>JBELAJ010000542.1:0-5721 GCA_049508935.1 Terriglobia bacterium
GATACATCCGCTTGAGGCATTGATGGCCAGCGACGAATCGGGATTTGGAGAGGTTCATTCTGCCTCCTCGCGTGACTGCGATTTTACGCCTGCGCGGTCCCTATCAAAAGCGGTCTTTAACCTTCGGTGGCCTCAGTTGTGCACAGAACACTCCCGACGGCAGAAAGTGAACCGGTTTCAGGTCGCGATCTCCCACTCCTTCCATCGGTTCTTCAAACTCAAGGCTACCGTTCTTCTTTGCCCCTAGACCCAGCCAAAGAACAAAAGTGCGCAGGAACCCCTCGATGGGTGTATTGTGTGAGGCTGTTGGGAGCTAAAGCAGGGACGCCGGTCACTGTGATCAGAAATGCAGGCTCACAGGCCGCCCACCCTGCTTCCCCCAGGCCCGAAGCTGGCCCTGCTGTACGCGTTCGCCGTGCGCGGCCTCCCAAGGCCCGAAAAACAGCCCCGCTACCCTACGGTGTTCGCGACCTATCCCGGCGATTGCTATGCCACCACAAACTTCCTCGATCAGGGTTTCGGAAGGACCGGGGATTGTAGCTGGCGGTTCATGCCACGGCGCGGTGCTCATTTGACGGGAAGCCGACTTATCAGGCCCAATCCGCTCCCAGCGATATCGATCACCTGAAAATCACTGGTGGGAAGGGGATTGTGGGGGCAGAAATTGTCGGTAAACATACTACGCAGTTAAACAGGACCTTTCATCGGCTAACATATGTCGAAACTCGCAGACGGCGGTTGACAGATAGATCCCGGGTGACTCGTGGGTGGGGTAATCGCCTCACTCGCATGATCGTTAGGCACTTCGTGATGTTGGTCTACGACGGGCTGAAAGTTTCGACAGGTGGTGACGGTGCCAGGCAGAGGACCTGTTCAATCTCCTTGAACAACTCCGCCGCCTGGATGGGCTTCGCGACGTAGCCGTCCATTTGGGCGGCCAGGCATCGCTCGCGGTCACCTTTCATGGCGTGAGCTGTCATGGCGATAATCGGTGTGTGCGCACCCCTGCCGCTCTCCCTTTCGCGAATTAGGGCCGTGGCTTCGAACCCGTCCACTTCGGGCATCTGCACGTCCATCAGGACGACATCGAAACGGTCCTTTTGCAAGGCCCCCAGAGCCTCGCGCCCGTTGGTGGCTACGATTACCGCATGACCCCGTTTCTCGATCAGCCGTACCGCGAGCTTCTGGTTGACTGGGTTGTCTTCGGCAAGCAGTATCCGCAGCTTTTGCCGACCCTCACGCAAGGAATGACGAGTTATAAGGGGGGCGGTTTCGCAAATGCCTGCTTTCGCTTCCAGCACTTTGCGCAGGGCCTCCAACAGTTGAGCTTCCGCCACAGGCTTGGCGAGGTAGGCGGCAACTCCCAGATCCCGGCAGCGCGCAGCGTCCCCACGCTGGCCGGCCAAAGTCAGCATGATGATGTGTCCCTTGGAAACGATCGGATGTTGCCGAATCTGCGCGACCAGTTCGAAACCGTTCGTCTCCGGCATGCGGGCGTCGATCAGAAGCAGGTCAAACGAGCAGTTGGATCGCTCAGCCTGCCGCAGGATTTCTAAGGCTTCGAACCCGCTGGAGGCGAGCATGGGCCTCATCCCCCAGCGCCGCAGCATGTCGACTAGAATGCGTCGGCTGGTGGGGTTGTCGTCCACCACAAGAACCTGGCGGCCCGCCAGTTCCACAGCGCCGAGCAAGGCTGGCGGCGAAGCGTTCTTGCCGCCTTGGGCGCGCGCCGTAAAGTGAAAGCAACTCCCTTTGCCGGGTTCGCTCTCCACCCAAATGCGCCCCTGCATCATGGTCACTAGCCGGGACGAGATTGTCAGCCCCAGCCCGGTGCCCCCGAAGCGCCGTGCCGTGGAACTCTCCGCCTGCGAGAACGGATCGAAGATCGTTCGCTGTTTGTCGCGAGGAATGCCGATGCCCGTGTCGCGTACCTTGAAATGCAACTGGATTTCGTCTCCGTGGTTCGAATCACGGGAGACTTCGACACCAACTTCGCCGCGCTCGGTGAACTTGATGGCGTTGCCGACCAGATTGATGATCAGTTGCCGCAGGCGGGTGGGATCTGCCACGATCTCCTCCGGCACCTCGGGATCGACTTCGCAGGCCAGCTCCAAGCCCTTCTGCTGAGCTCGCAAGGCCAGGGGCATGAGAGTCACGGCAAGGCTGTCGCGAAGACGAAACGGGATCGGATCGAGTTCAAGCCTGCCAGCTTCGATCTTGGAAAAGTCCAGGATGTCGTTGATGACACCCAACAGGGAGTCCGCCGACGCCTTGGCCATGCTCAGGTACTCGCGCTGCTCGGCGGTCAGTTCCGTATCCAGCGCCAAGTCCGTCATGCCCAGAATGCCGTTCATTGGGGTGCGAATCTCGTGGCTCATGTTGGCGAGAAACTCGCTCTTGGCACGGGTGCTGGCTTCAGCAACTTCTCTAGCTTTTTCTAGCTGCGAATTGGCACTTTCCAATTCACCCGTTCGCTTAGCAAGTTCCTCCGTCTGGCGGACGAGGTCGGTGGTCCGTTCCGCCACCTTCTCTTCCAGTTCTCGGTTGCGCCGTATGAGGAGACTGAGCCGAAGTCTGTATAGCCAGACCGCGCCCAGCGACAAGGCCAACACGCACATAGCGCGAAACCAGGCTGTTTGATAGAAATATGGCGTCAGTTCGAACTCCAGTTGGGCGTCCCGGAGGCTCCAGACGCCGTCGCTATTGGCGCCCTCCACCCGGAACGTGTAGTGCCCGTGCGGCAGGTTGGTGTAGTAAGCGGTGCGGCGCGCCCCGGAATCGATCCACTCCCGGTCAAACCCCTGCAGGAGGTAGCGGAAGCGCACGCGCGAAGGGGCCACGAAGCTGGGGGCGGTGAATTGAATCTCCAGGCGGCCCGTCCCTGGACCAAGACGTGAACCGTTCGTGATCGACACGCTCTTGCCGTCAAAGAGCATGCTCTCGATCCAGACCTGTGGCGGCAGTTCGTTGCGTCGAATGTGGCGAGGGTCAATCGCCACCAGGCCTGCGATGGTAGGGAACCACACCTGCCCATCGGTACTCCTCGTTCCGGTCGGCGATCCGCCATAGTTGCACTCCGGCGACCTCAGCCCATCGGCTACACCGTACACCATGCTGTGAACCGCGTTGATGCGCCCATCCGCGAATCTATTGAGCTCCTGTTTCGAGACGAAAGACACACCCTTGTTCGAACTCATCCATAAGTTACCGAGGCCATCGTCTACGATGGAGCCCACGGTGGCGCCAAACAGGCCTTGTTTCGCCCCATACGAAGTGACTACTCCATTCTTGACACGATTCAGCCCGCCCGAAGCGGTACCGATCCAGATCGCGCCATCGTTATCCGCGTAGATAGAAGTCACGAAGTCGCTCAGCAGGCCGTTCTCTCGTGTGTAGTTCGTGAAGTTGCCACGGTGGTACTGCCTGACGCCGGCGCCGTCGGTGCCGATCCACAGGCTTCCCTCGCGGTCCTCAGCCAGCGCAACCACTGTGTCTTGAGGCAAGCCGGTGGCGGGCGAAACATGCTCGAACCGTCCGTCGTGGAACCGAGCGACCCCGGCGCCGTTCGTGCCGATCCACAGGTTTCTCAGATGGTCTTCTAAGATGGCATTGATGGCGTAGTCCTTGGAGGCGAGATCTCTGAAGCTGGTGACGTGTCCATCCCGCACCTGCGAGAGCCAGCCTTTTTCTTGTCCAATCCAGATGCTCCCGTCCGATCCCTCTCCCAAGGCGCTGGGCAGATTGTTTTTGAGACCATTCGCCGTGGAAAAGCGTTCCACACGTCCGTTCGTGATATGGTCAACCCCGTCGCGGTAGGATCCTGCCCAAATGCTTCCGTCCGATGCTCCAAGCACTTCCTCTTCGAGATCCGAAGACAAGCCCTCCTTGGTCCCAAATGGGGTAAATTTGCCATCACTCAACTCGATGACCCCCGCCTCATACATGCTGACCCAGATGTTACCCTCGCGATCCTCATAAAGCGTGCGGAGGGCGTCGGTCAGCAATCCGTCGTGCTCTTTATAAGAAAGAAAGTGTCCTCCTGTCATGCGACCGAGACCTTCGTGCCGGTACGCAATCCAGAGGTTGCCGTCACGATCTTCCAGAAGAGATCTTATCTCCCCTTTAGGTAAGCCGTTCTTAGGCGACCATACTGAGAGCTGCTCATTACGCCATCGGGCCAGAACCCCTTGGCTAGTGCCTGCCCAAAACCCTCCGTCGTATGCTGCGACGAGGGCGGTTACGGCTTGATCCCGCAACTCGGCAGGCGCTGGGTGCACATCAAACCGTCCCTTATCGAGCCTAGCCAACCCTCCCAGCGTCCCAACCCACAACGTACCTCTTCGATCCTCGGCGAGAACCGTTACTCTTAGGTCTGGCAGGCCGTCTCGCTTCGTAAACGATTGGAAGTGACCGTTTGAGAGGTGGTTCAGGCCTTGATGAGTGCCGATCCAAAGGCTGCCGTCGGCGCTCACCATCAGGGCGGATATCTCATTTGCAGTAAGCCCATCCGCCGTCGTGTAGGTCTGAAAAACACCATGATGATAGTGAGTGAGGCCGCTGCGAGTTCCGAGCCAGAGGCTTCCGTCAGGGCTTGCGGCCAGCCTATTCACGACGTTATCACCGAGGTTGGGGCTGTTCGTTTTGTCAAATACGTCGAACCTCACTCCGTCAAACCGCGCCACGCCTTCCTCGGTGCCCAGCCACAAGTAACCATCCGTGGTCTGTGTTATGGAAAACACCACGTTCTGCGGCAGCCCGCTCTGACTCGTCCGAACTGACTGGACGTATTGAGAGATCAGCTTGTGCGGGTTGATGGCTCTGGCTGGAGCACTGGCCAAAACGGCCGCCGCGATCACTCGTATCAGCAGCAGATACCGCTTCAGCGACTCGGTTTGAGACACTTCCACTCCTCTCTTACTCATTATCGTTAGTAACCGAGATAAGTTAACGCTGCAATGGTACAGGGGTACTCCGCTGCGAGTCCCTCTGCTCGCATCCAGGGGACTACTGTTTACGTCGTAAACGATCCCCTATTTGGACCTCGTGGGTGGCCGGGGGCGGGTTTGAGACGCGAACAGTCAATCGGCAGGCCACGGCTCCTCGACTCGGCACGTGAGGCAGCCCGCGCCCTCCTTCTCACAGGCTGCCGCAATGGTGCGCTGCTTCTGATGCCATTCGCCGTTCGACATCATGTGCCCATCTCATTATCCAAGCGAACGGCAACGCACTCCCGAACGACCCGCTGTGCAACCTGCGGGTCCAGGCCAACGTCGTGCCGAAAGGGTTCCGATCGGCGAGCAAACCGAAGCGTTCCTACTGTCCAGAAGGCCCCTATGAACTGCCTACGGCGGGAACTTCATGGAACGCATGAGTTTCTGGGAGCGCGGGTTGGAACTCAAAAAGACTGGTTGGGGTCCAATCGCGGATTAGTCGTGCCTGGCAAGGGTTTACCAATATCTGTCGACAGCCCAAACCACAAGTTAAGCCGGACTCGGGTCGCGGTAGGGACGACCATTGCTGATCGCCCCCCGCACAGATCCGTACGTGCGCTGCTAGCGCATACGGCTCCTACCTAGGATGCCTAGCGAGGAAGCGTTCGGTGGGATAAGGATGCAGAACACGTGGGACGGGAATCCAGCGATCCAGAAGCGGATTGAGCCGCTCCCAGGACATCCGCCTCTTCTGACTACGACGAACTAAGACCCGCCGCCATAGTAGCCG
>JBELAJ010000543.1:0-10467 GCA_049508935.1 Terriglobia bacterium
TCCAGGTCCCGCCCTGCCAAACCCCCATAGGTGGGGTAACCTTCCGTGAGAATCAGCAGGTTCTTTTCCTGCTGCGCCAGCGCGTCGTCATTGGTGCAGAGGAATCCCCCGATGTTGGCGAGCCCGTCTTTCTTGGCGGACATGGTGCAGCCATCACCCAGGCTGAAGATCTCCTGCGCAATCTGCTTCGGCGTCTTCGATTCATAACCCGCTTCGCGCAGCTTGATGAAGTAAGAGTTTTCAGCAAAACGGCAGGCATCAAAATAGAGCGGGATACCGTGCTTCAGGCACACCGCGCGGACGGCGCGAATGTTCTCCAGCGAAGCGGGCTGTCCGCCCCCGGAGTTGTTGGTGATGGTCAACATCGCCAGCGGCACACGGTTCCTGCCCACGCGCGCGATCAAGCGCTCCAACCCCCCCACATCCATATTTCCTTTGAAGGGGAAGGGAACTGACGGCTGCTTCCCTTCCGGCGCGGGCAGGTCCACGGCCTCGGCACCCACGAATTCGACATTGGCGCGCGTGGTGTCAAAATGCGTGTTGTTGGGCACCACGTCTCCCTTCTTGCACATCACGCTGAAAAGGATGCGCTCCGCCGCGCGCCCTTGGTGCGCCGGTATCACGTGGCGATAGCCGAAGATCCCCTGCACCGATCGCCGGAAGCGCTCGAAGCTCTTACTGCCCGCGTAACTCTCGTCACCCTCCATCAGCGCCGCCCATTGACGAGTCGACATTGCACCGGTGCCGGAGTCCGTCAGCAGGTCGATCAGGACATCTTCCGCCAGCAGCAGGAAGAGGTTGTAGTGGGCGGCGCGCAGCAGTCGTTCCCGCTCCTCCCGCGTCGTCCATCGGATCGGCTCCACGGTCTTGATCCGGAATGGCTCGAAAATCGTGCGTATCGGCATGAGAGTCCCCAAGCAAGAATCCGCCCATAGCTTAGCGCACGAAAGGGAATTACGCCACTTATGCGATGGTGTCGTTTCTCTGGTACGGCCCGACCGGCGGTAGAGCCGCACATTCGTAATCTGTTGACGCTACCACACTCGTTTACTAAGATTTAGATTATGGCTGAGGTAGTGGTTTATTCCAAACCGGGCTGCTGCCTGTGCGACGATGTTAAAGAAAAACTTGAAGTTTTACAAAGAAGCCACGCTTTCAGTTTGCGAGTGGTGAACATCCTCGAAGATCCCGAGGCCTACCGGGAGTTCAAGGAAGAGATTCCCGTGGTTTTTGTCAATGGGAAGCAGGCCTTCAAGTATTACTTGAATGAGGCGCAATTCCTCAAGAAGCTAGGGTAGCAGAGACAATTCCTCGGAGGTCAAATGCCGCGCCCAACAAAACTCGACCTGTTGGCCATCGCCGCGCATCCCGATGATATCGAGCTGACCTGCGGCGGCGCAGTCATCAAGATGGTCGATGCCGGCTACAAGGTGGGGATTTTGGATCTGACGTGTGGTGAGACCGGAACGCGCGGAAGCGTGGCACTGCGCCAGGAAGAATCCGCTCGCGCCTCGAAGGTGATGGGGATCATCCATCGCGAGAACCTGGGCCTGCCCGATGCCGGGGTCGAGCACCGCCGCGATCACAAGCTGGAGCTCGCGCAGCGTATCCGAGCCCTCAAGCCACGCACCGTGATTCTGCCCTACTGGGAGGGACGCCATCCCGACCACTACACCGCCGGTCAAATCGGCTACGAAGCCTGCTTCCTTGCCGGTCTAGCCAAGTTGCCGCTCGAGGGAACGCCGCATCGTCCACAGAAGATCATTTACTCATCGCTGTATGTGCCTGCCGTGCTTCCCACCTTCGTGGTTGACATCACCGAGCAATTCGAGCGCAAGGTCAAGGCCGTGCTCTGCTATGGTTCGCAATTCTCGCCTCGCCAGGATTGGCAGAACCTGTTTCCCTCGCGCGCCGATTGCCGCGAACGTCTTGCCGCGCAAGCACGCCACTTCGGGGACATGATCGGCGTGCGCTACGGCGAGCCGTTCATCACTCGAGAGATTGCCGCCGTGGACGATCTCGTGAGCATGCCGGTGCGGTCGATTTAAGTGTTTGTGGATGGTTGTAATTTCGGTCCACCCCGCTCCGAACAAACCCCTCACCCGTCGCGCTCCGGCTGATGAAAACGCCGGCAGCGCGACACCCTCTCCCCAAGTGAGAGGGCTTTTCATTTATGGACTGCTCACGAGATTTGGCAGGCGCCTACTCCGCACGCATGCGGTTCTTCCACCGGTCGTGGACGAACCAGACTACGGCAATTACGATCAGGACTGCCAGGACTGTATCAAATCGGTGGAAGTAGGCCCGCAGAGTTTCCCAGCGTTCGCCAAGCTTCATGCCGGCGTACGCTAACGCGAGGCACCAGGGAAGGGAACCGAGGAAAGTAAACAGGTTAAAGCGCAGGAAATTCATGCGCGACACTCCCGCCGGAAAGGCAATGAAGGTCCGAATCACGGGCAGCAGGCGCGCCAGAAAAACCGCCCAGTCGCCGTACTTGCCAAAGAAGCGGTCCGCCATCTCCAAGTCATGGTGGGTGACCAGAACATAGCGGCCATACTTTTCGACCAGCGGCCGCCCTCCCAATGAGCCCACGTAGTACGCTACCAGCGAGCCAACGTTGCACCCCACGGCGCCGGCAATTGCCACCCACGCGAGTTTGAATCGACCCGCGGAGACGAGATATCCGGAGAAGGGCATTATGACTTCGGAAGGCAACGGGATGCATGCTGACTCAATGCCCATCAGCAGCACGATGCCCAGGTAGCCTGAGTGAGAGATGACCGAGATGATGAAGCCGGCAATGAACTCGAAAAGGGTTGTAACCATGACGCGCAATAATCTAACCTGTACCGGCGCGGGAGTCAATTGCACGACAACACGTCTGCCCGTCGGCTGAAGGGCACCCAGAAAGCATGAAAATCACACGACCTGTGGTGCGGGCGTCCCGCCCGCAGTCGTGGGAGAGTCCCGCTCCGGCGCGCGGGCAGAGCCTGTCCTGAGCATAGCGAAGGAATGCCCGCGCCCCCGCGGGCGAGACGCCCGCGCCACGATTTTCACGGAAGGCGGCTGGAACTGGTTTTTCTCGAACCGCAATGCTACTCCGTACGTAATTAGACAGTGAGGAAGAAGGAGGCGCGATGGAGAATTTGCTTCGCGACATTAAGCACGGTCTGGGCTCCCTGCTGCGCGACAAGGGGTTCAGCGCCACGGTGATGCTGACTCTCGCCATTGGCATTGCCGCTTATACTGCCACTTTCGCGATTGTCCATTCTGTCCTGCTGCGGCCGCTGCCGGGTCCGAACGCGGACGCCATTGTCCTGATGTCTAACGAGTATCCGAAGGCCGGCGCCGGCGATCAGAGTGTGAGTGCCGTTCCCGATTACTACGATCGCCTTCGCGTTGTGACGGCCTTGCAGGAACAAGCCCTGTTTCAGCAGGGAGACGCGACGCTGGACATCAACGGCACTGCGGAACGGGTTTCGGCGATGAATGTGACCCCGTCCTTTTTCAGAGTGGTGGGGATTTCTCCGGCCCGCGGGCGAGCATTTGCTGCGGAGGAAGGCGAAGTCGGCAACGAATACAAGGTGATCCTCAGCGACGCACTTTGGCATCAGCTTTATGGCGGCGACCCATCTGCCCTCGGACGCGAACTACGGCTGGGCGGCACTCCTTTCACCATCGTGGGCGTGATGCCGAAGGATTTCAATTTCGTGGACCCTGAGGTCCGCCTGTGGGTGCCCGCGGCGTTCACCCCCGAGCAGAAAACCGAATATCACAACAACGGTTGGGGCCACATCGGTCGGCTCAAGCCGGGGGCCACCATCGCCCAAGTCCAGGCGCAGGTCAACGCTCTCAACGCCGCCAACCTGGAACGGTTTCCTGCGTTCAAAGACATCCTCATCAACGCGGGGTACTACACCAGGGCGGAGCCGCTTCAGCATATGCTGGTCAAAAGCGTTGAAAGCGCGCTTTACCTGCTGTGGGGTGGAGCGGTGTTCGTGCTGCTCATTGGAGGATTGAACGTCACGAACCTGGCGCTGGCGCGTTCGAGCGCCCGGAGCAAGGAGATCGCTACGCGCCTGGCGCTGGGCGCGGGCCGTGCCCAGATCGCCCGCCAGACGATCGTTGAAAACGTGCTGCTGGCCGGAACGGGCGGCATGGCCGGCGTGCTGCTCGGTCAAGCCCTTTTGCGGGCCGTGGCGGCGACGGGGCTCGGTCAGTTTCCCCGGGCGTACGAAGTCCGCATCGACGCCACCGTGGTTCTTGTCAGCCTCGCACTGGCCGTTGTAGTAGGTGTGCTGGTGGGACTTGTGCCTCTTGCCAGCGCTTTCAAACTCAACCTGAGCAGCACGTTGCGCGACAGCGGCCGCACCGGCACGGGCGGCGTTGGGACCCGCAGGCTACGCCAGGGCCTGGTAAGTGCAGAGATTGGACTGGCCTTCGTGCTCCTGGCCGGGGCCGGATTGCTACTGGCCAGCTTTCGCCATTTGCTGGCGGTCGATCCGGGCTTCAAAACCAGCGGGGTGCTGACAGCCTCGGTGACCGTGCCGACGTCCCGCTACCGCGGCGACGGGGACTTGCGCAGTCTCATGAATCGGGCGCTCGATTCGATCCAGCACACTCCGGGCGTGGCCGCGGCCGGGGCGACCACGGACATCCCCTTCGGCAACAAAGAGAACGACGAAATCATCATGGCTGAGGGTTATGTTATGAAGCCGGGCGAATCCTTGTTCTCTCCGTATCGTCTTATCGTCACGCCCGGCTACTTCGAGACGATGAACATCCCCCTGGTACGCGGCCGATTTTTCGATGAGCACGACAACGAGTCCGCTGCGCAGACGATCATTGTGGACGAGCAGTTGGCGCGCCACTTCTGGCCGAACCGCGATCCGATAGGACAGCGGATGTACCAATCCGACAACCTGAAGGAGCCAACCAAGTCCGGAGCACATACAAGCTGGTACCAAGTGGTTGGAGTGGTCCGCTCCATCAGGCAGGAAGATCTGGCTGGAACCAGGAAGGCGTTCGGCGCTTACTATTTTCCCTACGCACAGCATCCGTACAGAGATTATACGTTTGCCGTCAGGGCCATCGGCGCAGCAGGGGGCGCAGCCAGCATGCTCCGCACAGCGATCGGCCGTATCGACCCGGAGTTGGCGTTGTTCGACGTGAAGAGTATGGACGAGCGCGCCGCGCTCTCGATGGCATCCCGCCGCGCGTCGCTGACGCTGGCCCTGGCGTTTGGCGGCTTGGCATTGTTCCTTGCGGCGATCGGCATCTACGGGGTGCTTGCCTACCTGGTAGCGCAACGCCGGCGAGAGATTGCCATTCGGATGGCCCTTGGCAGCACCACAGCGGCGGTGGTGAAGTTAGTGCTCAGGGAAGGTTTGGCGCTGGTAGCCATCGGGCTGGCAGGGGGCTTTGCTGGTGCGGCCGCGCTGCAAAAGGCCGTCGCCAGCCAGATCTACGGTGTTCATCCTTACGATCCGTTGGTGATCGGCAGCGTCAGCCTGTTGTTGGGAGCAGTCGCGCTGGCCGCCTGCGCAGCCCCCGCAGGACGCGCCACCCGCGTCGACCCCATCGAAGTCTTACGCCAGGAATAACACGGATGTGGTGCGGGCGTCTCGCCCGCTGTGGCACGGGCATTCCTTCGCTCCGCTCAGGACAGGCTCTGCCCGTGCGCGGGAGCGGGACGCTCCCGCGACCGCGGGCGGGACGGAGGTCATCGGCGGAGCCTTGCCGCGGCACAAAAGAGACAATCCCGGAGGCTGCTTCGCGTGTCTGGGGCCCGAACACCGAATGACCTTGTTCCGCCAGTCCGCGCCGAAGTCGATCGGTCAAGTCCAGAATACGCTCAGCGATATTCGAGATCCCGACTTCGAGCAGGAGATCAACCGCGGCCCTTAAGCCATAGATTCCAACTGTGTTGAGCGACCCGCATTCGTAGCGGCGGGCGTCGTCTCGCCAGGAGAGTTCGCGGTTGGTGAAGTCTGCCCAACGGCGAACCGCCCACCACCCAATCTCTGAAGGCGTGATCCTCTCCATCACCTGCCTGTTCACATAGAGCATTCCGGCGCCTTCCACGCTGAGCAGCCACTTGTGGCCGTCGGCGGCGAGGCCGGCGATTTGAGCGGCCTTAGCGTCCAGCGGGAACGCTCCCACCCCTTGGATCGCGTCAACAAACAGCAGACAGCCGTGGGCGGCGCAAATGCGGCCCAACTGCTCGAGATCCAGCCGAAATCCGCTGAGGTACTGCACGAAGCTGACGGCCACGACGCGCGTGCGCGCCGTCAACGCGTTCACAATCGACTCGTGGCTCACGCAACCTTGTTCAGGCTGGACCAAGCGTAGAACCACGCCACGTTTTTCCAGGGCCTTCCAGGCATAGTAGTTAGAAGGGAACTCGCCTTCGATTGAAACGATCTCATCTCCTGGCCGCCACTCGAGGCCGTTGGCAAAAGTGGAGACTCCTTCCGAGGTGTTCTTGGTGAAGGCAATCTCGCCTGGCTCCGCGTTGAGCAACTGCGCCAGGGAACGCCGGGCGTCGTCGTAGGTCCGGACCCACTGCTCCCAGTTCTCGGCGCCGCTCCGGTGGAGCTCCTCTAGCAGCCCGACCATGGCGTCGCGCACCCGTCGCGAAAGGGGTGACACCGCAGCGTGGTTCATGTAGATCAACGATTCAGTAACGGGAAACTGCGAACGGTAACGTTCAACTTCAAGCGGCATAGTGTTCGCTCAGGGGGAGTTTGAACAGCCAATCAGTATACATAGAATCTAACAGGAGCAGCCACAGCAGAGAGCTGCACGATGAATGTCTGCGCGTCGACATCTCTTCGACTGACCCACGGCAGGTATTTAACCTCGACTTTATATTATGACCGTATACAGCTACAGGATTGAGGTGTTAATCGCTCGGCACTTGCAGAGTACAAACAGCAGAAGGGAAGTATGCACACTGGAAAATGCCAGGCGGCAACGTGCCGCGGCACACTAGCTAACCAGCGACCCGAAGCCAACAAGTTCATGACGCTCTTACGAGGCGGCTCAGTAATAGACCTCGTGCCCCTGCCTCGTGTAGAACTGAGCGTCTCGCTTCACGTTGGTCAAGAATTCCGCCACTTTCACACTTTGCACGACCGCCGGCGCGGGAGGAGCGTACAGTCGCACCACGGCGTCGTCCGGAACAACCCCCGAGGGTGACAAAAGCTCAATACTTTCGACGAAGCGCGCCAATTCCGGCTTGTAGTGTCCGCTCTTTCCGTTGATCCATTTCAGCTTTCCATGACCTACACCCCACTCACCCGCCGACTTGACCTCGGTTCCGGCCAGCAGGCTGGAGTGGTGGAAGCGTCCGATCTTACCGACGTGGCTGTAGAACTGGTCCTTCGTCGAAAGCACCCAGATACACAGGAACCCCATATCCGGGTATTTCTCTTTAACCTTGTCGATCAACTCTTTTGTATCAAATGGCGTCCGCTCCTGATCCTTGCTTCGGAGTCTTCGCTTCATGATGCCTCCGTGGATCTCAACCCAGTAGCGCTCGCGGGTGTGGTCATCAGCCAGGTACTTCACGCCTTTGCGAAACCACCTTAGGTAAAACTGCTCCCATTCCGGGCGGCCTTTTTGCTGTGCTGCGGCGAAGAGAGCGGGATTCCAACTCTTCACTTTCTGGTCGTCCGCGGACTGTGCGGTGACCCATTCCCAGAAGTTGGCGTTCTTCACATGCGTACCCTTGAATTCATCATATGCCGCACCCAGGTAATCGCCCATCCGGTGCTTCACGTCGATGCATTCCATGCGATACTTATCGTCTAGTTGCCAGGTTTGAGCGCCGGGTTGATTGGCAGGAATGCTCTTCAATTTGGCTTTAATCGCCTTGAAGTGCGGCTTGGCTGCATTCCTCGCTTGTTCGAGCGCCTGCGACTCGACCAGCGTGCACCCACCATATTCATCGAACGCCGTAGCATCATCCGCATCGTCAAATTGCTTGGTCTCCCCTTCGGCGTTAGTCCCTTCGAACGTCCGCTTTTGCTCTTGATCGGTGAGCGCTTGATTGTAAAGATCGAAAACCGGACTAAAAGCAGTAGACACGGCACCCCCCCTCCCATTGGTTGAATTTCGTTGGACTTCAAACGAAGCAGTCTGTAACTCAGCCCTAGCGACATTAAAATCCGAAGTGCAGTTATGTCAAGCCTGCTGCACTATAGGCGCCGTCCTAATGTGAACGTAGCGCCGACCTTTTGGTCGTCAAAATCCCGCCCAAAGGCCAGCGCTGCGATGAAACTCGGACACTGGCGCAATGGAGGGAAGTGGTCTAGGCGACGGCATTACACGGTCATGGCGCTTAAAAGGGCCAAAACCCGCACAATTCAAACGTCTGATAAGGTATGTTATGTTAACTAATGAAACCAGGGCGACTCTGGCGCCTCAGCCCCCTAATCAAAGAGCAGGCTTCCGATTCCAGGGGTTTTGTGAGGAACAGATCTTGCCGACGCGCTTGGCTGCAGCCAGGCTTAACTGGCCATGGCCGGTCCCGATGTCTGCCACGGTGCTGGTAGGCTGCCAATCGAGCAGCACGGCCAAGCGGTCGGCTTCTTCCTGGTAGGTGCCCTGAGCCCTGCAAAGGAGAGGTTGGAACGCAACGCGGGCCGTCAAGGCGATCAAAGTACGTCGGCGCATGAAAAGGTACTGCGAGTTCAGTTTCGAATCTTCATGTATTACTTGAAGTCTCGCCTTGTGGCGCGAGCATCCTGCCCGCGAGTTCGTGCGGGGGCGAGACGCCCCCGCGACCGCGGGCGGGACGCCCGCGCCACGTCTATCGCGCATCAGGACTGGATTGCCCCCTGGAGCACCTCGCGGAGGCGTCGGGCGACGATTACGTCCTCGTCCGGTTTCAGCATCCAGACTCCCACCGTTACAAAATTGGGGCCGACGGCGGGATTCAACTCAATTCGGGGACTTCCCTTCCGCATTTTGTCCATGATTTGCTGGCCTGTCAGGCCGAGGCGATTCTGGTCGAAATTAACCTGCAAATGCGGAATGTGGTTGGCAACCGGAGGAACGAAGATCTTGGTTTCCACAGTCGGAATGCTCTTCACCTGGGCGGCGATGTTTTCGGCGCGGCGCTGGAACTCCGCCATCATCGCCGTTTCGTCCTGGCTCAGGAACCAATCCACTGCGGCGACCATGCCCACTATCTCTTCCTTCCCGACCTTCATGCCTCGGCCCACCGTATTGCCGTAAGGGTTGTTGTTCTTGACGGCGTATTCGATCAGGTCCTTCCTCCCCAGGAGCAATCCGGTGCACTGCGGGCCGCGGATTCCCTTCCCGCCCGAGAACGTTACCAGGTCAAACCCCATCTGGGTGTAATTCCAGAGATTGGAGATGGGGGGCACGTCGGCGGCAGCATCGTTGAAGCAAGGCACATTGTGCTTGTGGGCCACGCGCACCCAGTCTTCGCGGCTGATCTGGCCGCTTTCGGCAGCGTTGAAGAAATGGGCCATCACGGTGTTCTCGTTGAATGCCGACTCGTAGTCGGCGAGCGTTTCGACGTTGACGAACTTGATGCCGCAATTGCGCAAGGCGTGGTCGTAATCGTAGCGATGGGTCTTCTGAACGATCACCTCATTCTTCATTCCCGTCATGTCGGTCGGCAGATTGGAGATCGACTGGTCGTTGCCCATGCTGACGCAGGCGGCCGTGCCGAGCGTCAAGGCGGAGGCGGCGCCGGCCGTCACCAGGGCGGCTTCGCACTTGAGTTGCTTTGCCAGGTACTCGCCGGCGGCCTTGTGAAGTTCCACGATGTTCACGGGTTGTTGTGCCGCCAGGGCCATGGCGGCCTGCACCTCGTCTGGCAGGATGGAGGCGGAGAGAACGGTGAAGGTCCCCGCCGCGTTGATGAAGGGTATGACTCCTAGTTTAGCGTAGTAGTCTACTCCTTTTAGGGGCGCGGGGCGTTTCTTGGAGCGAGCCTCGGCGACCCCGCTGCCGTAAGCCACGGCCCCCCCCGCCACGAGCGTGCCGCCGGCCTTGCGAAAGAATTTCCTGCGATTAATGGAGTTTGACATGAGTTTCTCCTTTTAGTCGAAAGTCGAGAGTCAAGAGTCGAAAGCGAGTCGGAAGTCCGAGGTCGGAATGTCACAGCTTCAACAACTTCTTGAATCCTCAGCTTCTTGACTTCCTGACTTTTCAACTCCCCGACTCCTTGACTCCTGAACTCAGGACTCTCGACTTTTGACTCTCGACTCTCGACTTTCGACTATCAACTTACTTCGTCTTTACCGCAATGGCCGAGATTTCGATCCGGGCATTACTCACCAACGCTGCCACCTGCACAGTTGCGCGAGCGGGGCGCGGCTCAGGGAAGAACGTTTTGTAGACCTTGTTCATATCCCCGAATTCGGACAGGTCCGCCATGTAGACGGTGACAGACACGACATCGGACATCTCGAAACCGGCCTGCTCCAC
>JBELAJ010000544.1:0-5689 GCA_049508935.1 Terriglobia bacterium
CCGTCGCCCTACGGGCTCCTCCGGTTAGCCGCCAAAGAACGAAAAACGGAACTTTCTACTTTGCTAAGAACAGGACATTTCTACTTTGCTGGGATTAGGACATTTCTACTTTGCCTTGACATGTTTGTTTTTTAGGACCTTGCGGAAAGACCCTTGAAAAGTGTGCCATTCTGAGCTTACTCATACCGTAATGCCACAATCGGGTCAAGGCGGGCGGCTTTCATGGCGGGCCAGAGGCCGAAGAATAGGCCGATGGCGACCGAAACCACGAATCCTGTCACCACTGACCACATAGGAACGGTGGAAGGCAGGGTGGGGACGAGGGTCCGAATCAGGAAGCTGAGCGAATAGCCGGACAGGATTCCCATCACTCCGCCGGCTCCCGTAAGGCTCATGGCTTCAAGCAGGAACTGCCAGGTGATATCGCTGCGGCGCGCGCCGATGGCTTTGCGGACGCCGATCTCCCGTGTCCGCTCGGTCACCGAAACCAGCATGATATTCATCACGCCGATGCCGCCCACCATCAAGCCGATGGAGGAAATGACAATGGTGACCAGAACCACCGTGCCCATCATGTCGCGAAATTGTTTGATAAATGTGTCGGCGGTGGCGATGCCAAAGCTGTCGGGGGCAGAAGGCTTGTCATTTCGCAGCCGCCTCAGCAGGGCCGTGATTTCGTCGATCGCCTGGTTCACCCGGCCCGGGGACGCCACGGCCGTGATGAGGTTTTCTTTGGCGTTCGGATAAGATTTCTTATAGCTAAAATATGGGACACAGATGATCTTGTCGTTCCCGTTGTCGCCCAGAAAGGCCTTGCGCTTCTCGAGCGTTCCGATAACTTCGTAGGTATGACCGTCCACATTGATCTCTTTTCCGATGGGGTCGCCGTTAAGAAAGAGTCTCTCGACGACGTCGGCCCCGATCACCACCACGTCCCGGCGGTGCATGTCGTCAATATCCGTGTACAAACGGCCGTCCTTGAGGACCGCGTTGGTGTTACGAAAGTCTTCGGCCGTATTACCCTGTAACTGGGCGTCCACCATCTGAACACCCTTGTACTTTGCCGTCACCGCGGGCCCCCAGGCAAACAACTCCACAGCCACGGATTCCACGTTCGGGCACTGTCCCTTTATGGCCATCGCCTGTTCGTAGGTGAGGGGCTTGCGCATCCGTTCTTCGCGGGTAAGATTGAAATGGATCCCGGGCTGAAACTTATAAACGTACAGGGTACGAGTGCCGAACCCCTGCGCCAATTCCACCATTTGCTGGTCGAGGCCTTTGAAGATCGACGCCACGCCAATTACCGTGGCCGTTCCGATCAGCACACCCAGAATGGTGAGAAAAGCGCGGAACTTGTGGGTGCGGAGGGTGTCCAGCGCCAGCAGCAAGTTCTCACCAACAAATTGGCCGCGTCGAGTCATGGTCACGCCTCCGTCCGCAGGGCATCAATGGGGTCGAGGCGTGCGGCCTTGTTCGCGGGGTAGATTCCGAAGAACAATCCGATCGCCGTGGAGAGGAAAAGTCCAACCAGAACTGCGTTCAGGGGCACGGAGGAAGTGAAGAACACATCCACAATCTTGCTGATCAGAAGCGCGATCAGGATGCCGATGATTCCTCCCAGGCCCGCTATCAGGGCCGATTCAATCAGGAACTGCATCAGGATATCACGGCGCCGCGCTCCCAGGGACTTGCGAATGCCGATCTCGTGGGTGCGCTCGGTGACGCTGGCCAGCATGATATTCATGATCACGATGCCGCCCACCACCATGAACACGGCGACGATTCCGATGGTCACGGCGAAGACGGAGGCCGTCAACTCATGCCACGACTCCATAATCGTTTCGGAGGCATTAATGCCAAAGGTATCGCTCTCGTTGTAGGGTGTATGGCGCCGGGCTCGCATCAGGGCCCTGGTTTCATCCTCGAGCACCGCCATCTGGGCCGAAGTGCCAGCCTGGACGCTCACCGCCAGCGAGGGCCGATTTCGAAGCACCTTTTGAAAGGTCGTCAGCGGCACTTGAACGAAGTTGTCCTGACTTTCGCCGAACATCGAGCCAAGTTTCTCGGCAACACCGATCACGCGGAAAGGAATCCCGTTGATCTGAATCTCTTTGCCGATAGCATCAACATTGGGGAAAAACGCGTTCACCAGATCCTGGCCCACGAAGCACACCATCGATTCGTGAGTGTAGTCGCCTTCGTTGACGTAGCGGCCGGAGCCAACCTTCATTTGCCCGATGTCGACCATGTTCGGCGTTTCACCCGTGATCTGGACCTCGTAAACGGTCTTCCCTTTGTAACGCACCTCATTAGTATCCGTGTTGCCCATATAGGCTTCGGCGCCAATGTTCTTGTAACCTTTCAGGTTGTCACGCAGGAATTCGAAGTCTTCGATGCGTATGGGTTGATTGCGGCGTCGCGCCTTTAACCATTCCTCGTATCCCTGCGCCCACTTGAACTGGTGGACAATGAAAACGTTAGCCCCCAGGTTGGCAATGTGATCCGCGATGTAAAGATTCATGCCATTGATGATGGACATGACGACGATGAGAGTCGTGGTGGCTATCACCACGCCCAGCAGTGTAAGGAAAGATCGCAACTTGTGGGTGCGCAGCGCCTCGAGGGCAATCCAGAAACCCTCGCGGGAGGTAACCCAAAGCCCCGTCCTCCGTGCCGCGCGCGGTTTCAGCCTGTATAAGAGTGCTTGTGTTTGGCTCAACTCAGCCACGAAACCTCCTCACTTTCGCTAGCGGCCCGCAACTCAAAAGATGTGGCGGCAACCCATGTGGTTGCCCCAGGGCCGCCAAAAGAGCCGCCCCTACAAGCGGTCCTACAATCCAAATACGCAATTCCAGAAGCCCTGGTTCAGATGAGGAACTCCGTTATTCGTACCGCAAGGCCACAATCGGGTCGAGGCGGGAGGCCTTTACGGCAGGCCAAAGGCCGAAAAACAGACCGATACTGACCGACACAATGAAGCCTGCAGCCGTTGACCACAGGGGAACAGTCGACGGAAGCGAAGGAACGAGGGTTCGGATCAGGAAGCTCAGGGCGTATCCCGCCAGGATGCCCGCCACACCACCGGCGCCTGTAAGGCTCATGGCCTCGAGCAGAAACTGCCAGGCGATATCGCTGCGGCGAGCGCCGATGGCTTTGCGCACGCCTATCTCCCGCGTCCGTTCGGTCACGGAAACCAGCATGATGTTCATCACGCCGATGCCGCCCACCATCAAGCCGATCGAGGAGATCACCACGGTCACCAGGACGACCGTTCCCATGATGTCGCGAAACTGTTTGATGATGGCATCGGCAGAGGAGATGCCAAAGTTGTCAGGCTGGGACCACTTCACGTTGCGCCGCCGTCGCAGCAGGCTCTCCACGTCATCCTTTGCCTGGTCCAGCTTGCCGGGATACGCGACGGCCGTAATGAAGTTGTCGTTGGCATTGGGGTAGTACTTCCTGAACGTGAAATAGGGAACGTAGATGTTGCGATCGTTGCCGTTGTCTCCCAGGAATTGCTTGCCTTTGTTGAGCGTGCCGACCACCTCGAAGCTCTGCCCGTTGACGCTGATGTTCTTGCCGATGGGGTCTTCAGTCGAGAACAATCGCTTAACTACGTCGGCGCCCACTACGGCCACGTCCCGCCGGTGGGAATTATCCACATCGGTGTACAAGCGCCCGTCCTTGAGGTCGGCGTTCATGGTCTGGAAAGCCTCGGGCGTGGGGCCGCGGAAATTGGCGTCGATCATCTGCACGCCTTTATATTTGACCGTGATGGGCGTACCCCACTGGAAAGTCTCGACGGCGACGGTTTGGACGGAAGGGCACAGATCCCGGATGGCCATCGCGTCTTCGTAACTCAGGGGCTTCCGCAATGCCTCTTCGTGAGTCAGGCTGGTTTTAATGCCGGGGTCGAACTTATAGATGAATAAGGTCCGAGTGCCGAACCCCTCCATCATCTGGACCACTCGCTGGTCGAGGCCCTCAAAAATGGAAGCCACTCCGATCACCGTCATGGTTCCGATCAGCACGCCAAGGATGGTCAGGAAAGCGCGGAACTTGTGGCTGCGCAGAGTGTCCAGCGCCAGCATCAAATTCTCGCGAACCGGTTGACGTCGCTGCGCCATTCTAAGCCTCCGTCCGCAGGGCTTCAATGGGTTCCAGGTTGGCGGCCTTACTGGCCGGATAGATACCGAAGAAAAGCCCCACCGCCGTGGAGAGGAACAATCCCACCAATACCGCGCTCAACGGGACGCTCGAGGTGAAGAAAATATCCACGACCTTGCTGATGATGAGAGCGATTATGACGCCAATCGCGCCTCCCGCCAGCGCCATGACGCTTGCCTCGATCACGAATTGCATCATAATATCGCGGCGGCGCGCGCCCAAAGACTTGCGAATGCCGATCTCGTGGGTCCGCTCGGTCACGCTGGCCAGCATTATGTTCATGACCACGATGCCGCCCACCACCATGAAGACGGCCACGATGCCGATCGTTACGGCGAAAATGGACGCCGTCAATTGGTGCCACAAAGCCATAATCGTATCTGAAGCGTTAATCCCGAAGTTGTCGGTGTCATGGTAGGGAACGTGGCGCCGCGCTCGCATCAGGGCCCGGACTTCATCCTCGAGAACCATCATCTGCTGAGCATCCCACGCTTGCACATTCACGGCCAGGTTTGGGCGTGCCCGAAAGACTTTCCGGAAGGCGGTGAGGGGAATTTGCACAAACTTGTCCTGGCTCTGGCCAAAGGTTGTCCCGATGCGCTCTGCTACGCCGATCACCCGGAAAGGGATACCGCCTACCGTGATATCTTTACCGATGGGATCAAGGCTCGGGAAGAACTCCGTGACCAGATCCTGGCCGATGAAACAAACCATGGATTCATGCGCGTAATCCGTGTCATTGATGTAGCGCCCGGCTTCCACCTTCGCCTGGCCGATATCAATCATGTTCGAGGTTTCACCTCCCAGGTCGACCTCGTGCAGGACATGCCCTTTGTACCTGACGTCGGTGCCCCCCCCAAGCTCCGCCTCTGCGCCTACGTTTTTGTAACCCTTGAGACTGTCGCGAAGAAACTCGAAGTCTTCGATGCGGATGGCCTTATTGCGGCGTTGCATTTTCAGCCAATCCTCGCCCGTCGCTGACCAGTCATTCTGAGAGACGATGAAGACGTTGGCTCCCAGGTTGGCAATGTGATCGGCAATGTAGAGGTTCATGCCGTTGATAATTGACATCACAACGATCAGCGTGGTGGTGGCTATCACCACGCCCAGCAGGGTGAGGAAGGAACGCAGCTTGTGTGTGCGCAAGGTTTCGAGGGCGATCCAGAAGGCCTCGCGGGAGGTGACCCAGAAACCGCTCCTCTTCCGGCTTGCCCGACGGTTTGCTTTGTGCAGAAGAGCAGAGTGCGGTTGGGTAAGTGCATTCACGGAAGTTGGTCCAGGGTGATTCCCCTCCTTGGTTAAGGAGGGGTCAGGGGTGGTTCGCCGCGGCCCGAACTAACACCCACCACCCCCACCCCTCCTCCCGCTGAGGAGGGGTGTCGGTGCCGCGCCATTCACTCGACGCTTTCGTCGCGTTCGATCTTGCCGTCGCGCACGTGGATAATGCGATGCGCGTGGGCGGCGATATCGTGCTCGTGGGTGACCAGGACGATGGTGTTTCCGGCCTCGTAGAGCTTCTCGA
>JBELAJ010000545.1:0-5687 GCA_049508935.1 Terriglobia bacterium
TTAGTTGCCTCGGGCAGACCTGAGGGCGTGTATTGCTCGAGCAGCCGCGACACTTCCTGTGCCGCCCGCTCCCGCAAGGTTAGTTGCCCCCCCTCGACCCATCGCCCGCGGTTGCCGCGATCGATGACCGGGCCCGGGAATGTAATCTCCTCGCGCAAATGCCGGCGCGTGTGGTCGGCGATCAGAAGGGACTTCTCGCGCCGCAATTCTTCGAATAGGGGAAGTGCCGGGAAATCCTCGCGTGGCTCGATGCCCTGCAACAACCGGTGGACCATGCGGCAGATCTCGTTATCAACCACCAGCTTTTCCAGGCTCAGGCAGCTCTCAAAGTCCAACATTCCCGGCCCCGAAATGCTGTTGATGCCCGCCAGTCCCGCCATCAGCGCGCCCATGCCCGCCTCGAGCCCGGCTTGCGTATCCAGTTGTTTCGCGTCGCTGAGGGCGATGTAACTCTGCGTCGGCATGCCCAGGCGTTTCCCGATCTCGCTGTTCCCGCAGTCGAGCATCATGGTCTCGATGGCGCCCATGGGTGTGGTCCCGAACCGCACATCGAAAACCGCAGGTGAGCCGCCGTACAAGAGCGGGTGGCCGGGGTTCACAAGCTGGCTGATCACTACTCCGGACAGGTTCTCGGCGGTCTGTTGGACAAGGCTGCCCACCAGGGTGACGGGCGCCACCAATCCCGAAAGCGGCATCGAGATCAGCTCTACCGGAATCGACCAGCGGGCGCAGTCCACCAGATTCTGGCTGGTCACGTCGCTCCATTTGAGGGGCGCGGTGGGGCAGGCGGAGAAAATGGTCAAAGGCTTCGCGCGCAACGCCTGTTCGCTTCCACGCACGGCCACCTGAAAGTCCTTCATGACCTCGAATCCCGCCACCGTAAACGCCCCGGTGACCACCGGTTTCTCCCCGTAGAGCAGGCTCAGATAGAGCCGGTAGCTGTCTGAGATCTTGTCGTCAACGTCCGCAGGGATCAGGGCGGTGCTTTGCGAAGCGATGTGGCGCAGGCCGTTCGTCAATTTCACATAACGCACGTAGTCCGTCGTCGTGGGCCGGCGCAATTCCCCGCTCCGGTTATCCAGAATGTTGAGTGCGGTTGAGCCGGGCGTGAAGTACACGTTCTCGCCCCGAAAGTCGTGAGTTTCGTTCCCCAGGACATCGTAGAGTTTGAAAGAGTGCGGAACGGTCGAGAGCGCCCGGTCAATGAGGTCCGGAGTAAGTCGGGCGTTACTGTTGTGTTTATCCACCTGCGCGCCATGCGCAGCCAGCAAGTCCAGCACGGGCCCATTGTGGACTTCAAATCCGAGTTTGCACACCACCTCGCGCGCTTCCGTGATGATCTGATCCCGCAATCCGTCGTCGAGTAATCTCAGAGTTGGTCTCATAGGTTTCCTCAGCAAGGCTTGGTAGCGCAAACCTGCTTTTCAGGTCTGCGGTTCCGCTGCTTGAGAAGCAGGTTTGCGCCACCGTCCTCTCGCCTAGCCGTCCTTTTCGACCCGGAAGCTTCGCTTCGTTCTGCGCAAAATGCGCTGTTCTTGCTCCTTTTAGCGCCCGATTTGCACTGATTTGTGCGCAAGAGACGCAAGAATTGCACTCTTCGAGACAGCTATGTAATTTGTTTTCAGCAACTTATACGCTTCGTTCCCGGTATTCGCGTTCAACTCCTTTGTTTTCAATTACTTATTAGCTTCGTTCCAAGGCAACCTTTTGTTTTCAACAACTTATTGGCTTCGTTCGTACTATTTTTTGTTTTTCTGAAGCCACTTCTTCTCGCGTGCGCCAAGACCCTCCCGCTCTTCCTTCCCCATGCGGCCATCCCGGCGCTCGCCTACGACAATGTGTCCACAAAAAGACCATCATCGTAGGCTATCATAAGTCCCGGAGGTTGTCAAGCGGAAAATGCAAAAAAGTGAGCGGACTTTCCCGAATTCCCTCGTCCTACCCCGCCGGACCGCGCCAGGAAGATTGTTTGCGACGAAATGTCGTTGAGCGGCGAGCCCGTGGCCGGAAAACGAGAACCTGCCCCTTCCCCTGAGCGCCAGTTGTCCCCCCGAGGGCACATCCACGGTTTGCCGACATAACCAGCCAAGTGGATTATGATAGGTAAAAGCTGCGCCGTTACTCGGGACCAATCCGAGAGGAGTCGATCATCGGTTACGAAGGTCACTTTTCTGTGGAGCGGACGAAGAGTTGAGTATCTACTTCGGTACAACAGTTAAGCGCTGGAATTACTGCAACTCTGCGTATTCCGCTTCGGCTTGCTTCAGGATGGGGATGTCGGAGTCGCCGTCTTTCCAGAGATTGAAGAAGTCCTGGTAAGCGGCGCGGGCCTTGGCGAGGGCGCCCGACTGTGACACGGGCAGCTTGCCCCGATTCATTGGGGTGTCGCCCGTGGTGCTCCCGTGGTTTCTCGCAGCCGGGATGGCTGTGCCACCTGCGCCGGCTTCGAGGGCGTAGGCGCGGGCGAGGCCGAGCCGCGCGAGCGCGCCGTCAGCACAATTCAAAACGAGCCCGGCATGATTGAGAATTTTCTGAATCTCGCCTGCCGCCGGTACAAGCGGCGGGCTGCCGATCGTCCCCGCTCTGATGTTGCCCAAAGTCTAACGTCGTATTAAGTACAAAGTCAATACAAATGGATATAAAGCCCGACTTACTCTCGCCCCGTCTGGATGAGCGAAGTGCAGGGGCCCAGACGCCAGGTACTGGGCTAATAGAGTGTTGCTGGATTTCTTACCGGTCTTCATGGCCTTTGTCGGGGTGCGCCGTCTTCGTAACGACGAAGTAATCAATCCGCCTTGCGATAAGTGACTGCCAGATGTAGGCTCCTAGGGCAGCCAAGCAAACTATAACGACATACACTATGTGTCCTTTGAGCTTGCTCAAATTGCTGTGGTTGCAGCTAAAAACAAGTGCCGTTTCGCTCAGCGTGAGGAGCAAAAACGCAAGTCGAGATGCGGAGCCGAATACGCTCCCGAACACCTGCGGGGTAGTCTCCCGTGGTGAACGACTTAACGACGAACTTGGCCAAATCATTAACGTAGTCCAGATGTCCATCTTCTGGAATAGGGCCTTCGGTTCAATTGGTACCCATTTACCGAACGCACCAGCCTATTTGCGCTGTCATGTCTGATCGCAATCCTCATGTCCAGTCTGCAACTTACATCCTTCGTCGTTTTGAAAAGACGCCGCGATTGGATAAGGCCGCTCCTCGATGTCATAGTTCTCGGCGCGATTGTTTTAACGCTTAAAGCAGGCCTCACCAACAATTACCGTTTTCTCGGGCCGAATGAAGATATGGATGGCGCCGTATCGTTCTTGCACACGCACGTCGAGCCTGAAGACTTCTTGTGGGTACACACATCGTGCTCGGAAGCTCTCAAGCTGTACGCCAGGATGGGTAAATGGCGGGATGCACCGGCCCGTTTTGGCCGCACCGGCTGGCCGTGCTGCGCCAGAGGAATCAACTATACCTCGGACACAAGCAGCGAGGCACTCGTCCGCACCGACCTCGGTAGCGCACTTCCCAGCAACTTTTCTGGCAGGGTGCGGCTACTCTACACGATAAGGCCTGAGCATTGGTTGGGCTCCGCCGACGAGCCGCACATCATGGAGACGCTTCTTCATGAGAGGGGGTGTACGGAGATGTCGACTCCCGCCTTTGTCAACATAAGAATCAGTTTTTTCAATTGTAAAGAGCGCGCCGGAAGGCGGGATGCAGGCCTCCATGAGGAGGAAGGCCAGTGGCCGTAGTCATAGCCGCTAAGACTTCGATCCGGCGTGAATCGATCGAGTGCCACCCCGAAGCCGTCCCCAGCGTGAGGCCGGCGGAGGCCTCCGTGTGGCGTCACCACAGATCCAACGGGGCAATTACAACTCGGCGGGATGCTGCGCTAGTTGGTGAAGCCATGTATCAGTCGTATCATTCAGGTAATGAATCTGAGTTCACCGAGGGGTTGCTAGCACGTGCATTTTGGGCCGCAGCACACTGAGAGCGGGGTTACTTTGAGGAACTCGAGAAGACCCCATAGCGCAGGAGACACCACAGAGCACGGACTCCATCCTTCCATGTGATTTTCTTCCCTTCCGCGTACGTACGCCCGTAATACGAGATGGGCGTTTCGTAAACTCGCCATCTACCGTGCGCAATCTTGATGGTGATTTCCTGCTCAAACCCGAACCGGTCCTCGCGTAATTCAATACTTTCAATAACCTCTCGCCGGAAGGCCTTGTAACAAGTCCACACATCGGAAAGGTTCAAGTTCGTGACCATGTCCGAGAGGGTGGTCAAGAACTTATTCCCGACATAATGCCAAAACAACAGGACTCGGTGTGGCCCCCCAAGAAAACGCGAACCATAAACGATGTCGGCCCTTCCCGTCTCAATAGGAACAATGAGTTTGGAGTAATCTGCCGGATCGTATTCCAGGTCGGCATCCTGGATGACTACGATATCGCCCTTCGCCTCGTGGAATCCCCGCCGCAGTGCCGCGCCCTTCCCTCGGTTCTTTTCCTGGAGAAACACGCGGATGTTGTCTGTGCGGAGATCACTGACGCGATGCGACGATTTTATCGTGGCGGGAGTGTCATTCGTGCATGCCTCTAGAGTGGTCAAGAAGGCGCGAGTCCCATCGGTAGACCCATCGTCAACAATCACTATTTCTTTGTCGAGGTTGACCGCTTGAACCCGAAACAGGACTTCCTGGATGGTTTGCATCTCGTTAAATACGGGTATCACAACGGAGACTTTGGGCGGTCGGTCCACTGTCATTCGTTCCTCCTGAGTAGTATAGCTTGTCGTCAAAGTTAAACGTCTCTAGAGGGGCTGTCAAGTATTTCCATGCCGGCAGAGCGAGGCGTGCGGAGGCCGTAAGGTTTTGCCAGTACGAATCCATGCCCTGCCTGGGGGGACGCGTGTAATCGCCTCCTGCCGTCCCCCAGGGCATCCGATTGGTGGGTCCGCGCCTCTCCTGTGGTTGACCGCCTGGCGTGAGTGAAAACGAGGAAGGCGACGCCCCCAAAACGATTCCCACCGAATCGAATCTGAAAGCCGATTCAGATGTCTCAAGACCGGACACGAAAAATGTGAAAGCTCACTTAGACGCACTCGCGGATATTGCCACGATTGCCTAGCGGAATGGATGGCGCCTGTCCAAGCCCGGAGACCCTCATCTTTAGCCCCTGCTTGCGCAGTTCCAGCTTATGCCGGTCAAACTCAAAAGCGGACCAAGCGTGGAGGGGAAGTGACAGCGTCCATGGCAGGTGCAGCCGGGGGTAGGGATGCGATCGAATCTCATCCGGTACGGGGCGGCACCGACAAGGTCCTGGAACTGAGGATGTCATACCTGCGTGAGCACACGGCGAACGCGACAACCAAACGGAAGTCGCAGCGATGAACACCCGCACTGCAATTTACGCACGCGTCAGCGTCCGCGAACGAGTCCAAGACACCAAAAACCAATTGCAGTAGGTTCCTGGATTTGCAGCGCCGCAAGGTTGGGTCGTTGTCCGGGAGTTTGTGGACCCCGAAAGCGGGCCAGACTCCCGTCGGTGTTAGCATTACTAACGGTTAAAGCATTTCCATTTATTATGTAGCGTATCGGGCGCTAAAAAAGAAGCCTTTGCAGTCTGCGGCGGAAATGGACTGGAAGGCCTTTTTCGCTGCCTGCAGCAGTTGTTCTTCGGTCCGG
>JBELAJ010000546.1:0-5686 GCA_049508935.1 Terriglobia bacterium
CGCGTGCTCGGGATGGAAGATCAACCAGAGCGCCAGGAGCACGGCAGCTCCCAGTACGGACAGGCTGACGAAATTCTGTCCTTTGTAAGTAATGGGACGCCCCGGAAGGATCTCCTGGAGCTTCCCCGCCGCAATCAAGCTGCCGGTGAAGGTGAGAGACCCGATGATCACCTCGAGTGAGATCTCAACCATCTCAAACTTGTTCACGTGGGGCAGGCGCACGTAATACTCGGCGATACCAATCATGGCCGCAGCCAGCGCCCCACAAGCGTGGCTTAACGCGGTTCGCTGGGGTACTGCGGTCATGTGGACCAAGCCGAGTGGGACGCCCACCACTGCCCCTACCACCAGAGCGACGATGATCCACTTATAGTCGATAATCTCGTAGTTGCAGAGTGTGGCGACCACCGCCAGAACGGCGCCAATTTCTCCCGCCAGGACGCCGCGCTTCGCACTCGCCGGCGAACTCAACCATTTGAGCGCCAGGATGAACAAGGCCACGGCGATAATATAGGCAAGATCGATGAGTTGTTGTGCAGTGAGAGGATTCATGGCTTTTTGGTCCTGGTCGTTTTGAACATGCGCAACATGCGGTCAGTTATGAGAAAGCCGCCGACCATGTTGCTGAACGAGGCGGCGACGGCGACGGCTCCAAGCACCGTGGATAGGGTGCTCTTGTGCCGTCCGCAGATGATGATCGCGGCCACCACCACAATGGCGTCCAGCGCGTTGGTGAGTGACATCAGAGGCGTGTGAAGCAGCGGCGAGACGCGTCGTATCACCTCAAATCCGATGAACGCTGCCAGCACAAAAACCCAAAGGTTGTTGATGACATCAAAGGTCATGTTGTTCTCCTGCCCGAACTGATCGTGCAACCCTCTCCCGAGGGGAGAGGGTGTCCCGCTGCCGGCGTTTTCACCGGCCGGAGCGGGACGGGTGAGGGGTCTTTTTCTGAATACCTCGCGACTCACTAATTCGCGATATAACTCGAGACGATTCGACCACGCGTCAGCAGCCCCGTCAGGGGCGCCATAAAGTAGCCCAGGGCGTAAGCCCTGGGTTGGACGGCCCTCACCCCGCCTGCGGCACCCCTCTCCCGCCCGAGCGGGAGAGGGGACGGGGGTGAGGGAAGAGCCTCACGAACCCACGGCTTACGCCGTGGGCTACTCGCTTACGCCCGCTCAGCGGGCTGGCACATTCAACGAACTAACCCCTCACCCGTCCGGCGACAGTTGGAGAAAGCACTGTCGCCGGACACCCTCTCCCCAAGGGAGACGGCTACGTCATCGATTGTTCCTCCGGCGTCCAGGCGTAAGCTGCCTTAAACCTTCTTCCCGTCCAGCCCAAAGAACTCCCTTACGCGCGGATTGACGACTTTCCCGTCCTGTGTCACGAGGGTCTCGCGCGTGATTTCGTCTTCGGAATCGATCACGATTTTGCGGTCTTTGGTCAAGTGAGTAAGAAACGACGCGACGTTTCGCGAGTACATCTGGCTGGCATGATAAGGAACGGTACTCGCCAGGTTGATATAGCCGATAATGGTAACATCGTGTTCGACAACGACTTTGCCAGGCTGAGTGAGTTCGCAATTCCCTCCGCGTTCCGCCGCCACATCCACGATAACCGAACCCGGGGCCATCTTCTCCACCATGTCGCGGGTCACCAGCAACGGCGCGTGTTTGCCCGGGATGACCGCCGCGGTGATCACCACATCGCTCTCCGCCACCACGCGGCCGAGTAACTCGCGCTGGCGTTGGTAGAACGTCTCGTCCTGGGCGCGCGCATAGCCACGCGCATCCTGGGCATCCTGGGCCTCGACCTCGAGTTCGACGAAGCGCCCCCCCAGGCTGTGCACCTGTTCCTTGGCCGCCGGCCGCATGTCGTAGGCGGAAGTTACGGCCCCTAACCTTCGTGCCGTAGCGATGGCCTGAAGCCCGACCACGCCTGCACCGATAATGAAGACGTGCGCCGGAGTGATGGTTCCCGCGGCCGTGGTGAGCATGGGGAACATCCGCGGCAGCCTGTCCGCGGCCAGCAACACGGCCTTGTAACCGCAGATCGTGGCCATGGAGGAAAGCGCGTCCATGCTCTGGGCGCGAGTCGTGCGCGGCATGAGTTCAATAGAGAACGACGCGACCCCGGTCGCCGCGATCTCCTGGACGGTTTCGGCCGAACCTAGAGGGCGCAAGAAACCGATCAGCACTTGGCCCGGCCGCAGCAGAGGCAGGTCGGCCTTGCCGGTCACGTCGTTCGATCCGTAGCAGAGGACCTGAAGCACCACATCGGCGGCTTTGAATACCTCGGCTCGCTCCGGGATAATCTTGCCTCCCTTGCCTGCGTATTCCGCATCCGGATAGCCGGCCGCAGCCCCCGCCCCCGCCTCAACCACCACTTCGAAACCCACCTTGAGCAAATTCGGAATTACCGCCGGCGCCAACGCCACACGCCGCTCCCCCGGAAAGCTCTCCTTAGGAATTCCGACGATCATGCCGCTTCCTCCCCCATCGTCTTCGCTTCTTGGTCTTCTGACTTCTTGCCGGCGCGACTTTTCCCCTGAACTTTTATCTCCCTTTATGATTACCCCTGAAGAGCAAATTTATCAAGCACTTGCGAATTTCGAGGAAGCATGCGGCAATTTCTAGTGGACGCCAGAGCCTCTTCCCCACGATTTCGTACTTATTTCGAGGCCCGTTTGCCTCAGGATCATAGGGCACGGGCGTGCTAAGTGTTTGGACACTAAGGGTTGCCTTCTTTCGGGTGCAAGGCGTGTCCAAAAAGCACATCGGGCGCAGATAATTGCCCGTACGGCTAGGGATCGTCAAGTTAAGGATGGCTGCGCCAGGATTAAACGGACATCCGCACTGTCACCAAGGCTGAAAGTCAGGAAGCTTGACGTGATTGGCAGCAGCGATACTGCGCAATTCATCAACGACATGGATGTAGTCAGCCCGCCGCTCAATTCCTGCGAATCGCGATGCTAACAGCTGCGCATGGCGCTCATCCATGTACGGCCGGCAGATAACCAGTGACTGCGAGAAATATGTGTACGCTTCATTGGCCTGCACAATTCTCAGCAAGCCAATAAACAATGTGCTTAGTACCAAGAGTAATAAGAGGTCCACTATATAAAGCAATCGGAATTTCAGATAAATGCGCTTTTCTGTGGATGGATGACCCTCCGGCTCAGTGGCGAGGGCACTCCCTCCCTTGTGGGGCGAACGACCCAACACTCGAGCCGTCCTCACTCGCAGGGCCAGCGTTTCGGCTACGAGGCCGACTATCGCGCCTGTAATCACTCCCACTAAAACCGCTGTCAGCTCGAGCACCGCTCCCTCATGATACCCTTTTGCTGCTTCTCTGTAGGTTGCATTCTTCAGAGCCTCGGAGCCCAGGCTTACAACATCCAGAATCGCCCTGCCTGCCCACTGGACCCCAGGCCTTCCCGCGATGTCCCAAAAGCCGCTCCCAAGAGCCCCCAACAGAATGGCGCCAATAATGCCGATCAAGACCTTTCTGCTCGTCCGCCAATTCATAGTTCCCCCATTAATCACCCCATTCCCGCCACGTAACCCCAAAACGCAACGGCAGTCCGCTCCGGTATTTGGCTCAACGTAGCCCCGGATGGGATTTGTGAAAATAGGTCCACCATCTCAAGCTCCCCGAAAAAACCGGCCGTAAGCTGACTTCCCCTCTCCCAGTTGCCGAAAAGCGAAGCGATACTACACCTCACAAACCGGGAATGCAAATACAGTAGCTAGTTCAGCCGTACCGAGGGTAGAGCGTACTTCATCTTGCCACCCGAGCAAGAGCTTCCTAATTTGAGGCAGGCACCTTTGCTACCGAATCAAACAGGCGTGTCGCCCAGAGTTCTTTTATTAGTGGGACTTGCCGTAGGCCGGGTGTGAGTTAGACCCAAGTCAGTAGAAGTGTCGGGCGAATGCCGCGGCCGGCTTTACTCCGCCGTTTGCCGAACTAAACTTGCCGCTCCATCGTCAAACTGCACCACTACACGTTTTTCGCTTGACAAGCCAAGCCCGGTATGGTAGCCTATTGTAGTGGTCACTTTGTGGACATCTTGTCGTAGCCGAGCGCCGGTGAGCCGCCAGACGCGAGGCAGGTTGCAGTCGTCCCGGCCTCTCGGGGAAGGCCGGATAGCTTAAATAAACAAAAATCGTGAAAACGAAGCTAAGAAGTGCTTGAAAACAAAGGAAGTCACCTTTTTCAATGCCGCCAATTTCGCGCCTTTTGCGTGCAAATCAACAGCAATCAGCCCAATTGTTGGCTCCCTCCTCGGATGAGGAGGGGTCGTGCGAGCTTGCAGCCCTAGAGCCAAACGGGGTTTGGGTAACAAAATTGAGGGAACAAAGCCAGAATGTATATGAAAACAAAGGATCGGCTCGGAAATCGACCACCCCTAACCCCTCCTTATCCAAGGAGGGGAATTCCTGGCGGACTCCCCTCCTCGGACGAGGAGGGGTGGGGGTGGTGCGAACTTGCAAGAGGCGCGGAGGATTGAAAAACAAAAAGCCTTCTCTTCACGTCTCAGCGCCTCTGCGGTGCGGGTATTGATTACCTCACACCTCGGAGAATCTGCACCGAGTGAGCAATGTTTGTGGTACGCTTCGGAATTACGGAACGCAACTGCCTTCGGGCGGAGGAAGAGTCTTCGTATGAACATTACGGTAATTGGAGCCGGCTATGTGGGCTTAATCACTGCCTCGGGCCTGGCTGAAACCGGCCACAGGGTTATCTGCGTCGATGACGACCTGGGAAAGATTGATATCCTCAATGCGGGAGGGATGCCCTTCTACGAGCCCGGCTTAGGAGACTTGGTCCACCGCAACCGGGAGGCGGGGCGGTTGGAATTCATTTCCCGGATCGAAGACGCGCTGGCGCAATGCGAGGTGATCTTTATCTGCGTGGGTACTCCGCCCCTCGAGAACGGCGAGGCGGACCTTTCCTCGGTGGAACTGGTAGCGCGGAGAATCTCGGCAAGCGCACGAGGCTACCATCTGGTGATTGAGAAGAGCACCGTCCCGGTGCAGACCGGCCGCCGGCTGCAGAAGCACTTCGGCATCTACGGCGACAACGCGCAGTTCCACTACGATGTGGCCTCCAATCCCGAGTTCTTGCGGGAGGGATCGGGAGTCGAGGACTTTTTTCATCCTGACCGGATCGTGGTGGGGGTTGATTCCGCAAAAGCGGCTGAGCTACTCGAGGAAGTGTATCGGCCGGTGCTGGAGCAGAGTTTCGTCTGCCCCATTCACGAGAATTGCGCCAGGCGCTCGCGCGTGCCGTTTGTGGTTACGGACATCAACAGTGCGGAACTGATCAAGCATGCCTCGAACTCTTTCCTCGCCATGAAGATTTCCTTCGTCAACATGATTGCCGACCTTTGCGAAGCGGTGGGAGCGGACGCCGCCAAGGTGGCCGTGGCGATCGGCATGGACAGCAGGATCGGCGGCAGCTTTCTCAAACCGGGCATTGGATTTGGCGGTTCCTGCTTTCCGAAGGACCTTCAAGCCTTCGTCCGCGTCGGCCAAAGCGCCGGTTGCGATTTCAACCTGCTGCGCGAAGTGGAGCGAATCAATCAGCACCGCATCGACCTGTTCGTCGGCAAAATCAAGAATGAGCTCTGGGTGGTTCGCGGCAAGCGTATCGGAGTTTGGGGGCTCGCTTTCAAGCC
>JBELAJ010000547.1:0-5686 GCA_049508935.1 Terriglobia bacterium
AGTATAGGCCGACTTCGGTTTTGTCCTGGGTCGAACATTAGCCGGCTTTTTGGTGGTCTTGAGTTTGCGAGGCATAGCCGTACCGCCTACCCTCCGAGGAGGTCCAGGACTTCTTTCAATTCACGATGAATGCAGGTGAAGGTGGGAGTGTCGCGCACAGTGTAACTGGTGGCTTCGCTGTGGCGAAGTTCCATCACCAGGTCCACAAAGTGCTCGGGTTTGTCGCTCTCGAACGCCAGCACAAATTCCTGATCGTCCAGCCCGAAACAGTAAGTTGTGTTCAGCCTCACTGTCGGATACCGGTGGCCGATTTCGATATGCTCGTCCATCATGCCTTGGCGGGCGTGTTTCGTCAGTCGGTACCAGGCTTTGCTCTTTACGAAGGGATAAACGAACAAGTATCTGAACTGGCCCGGGACCAGCTTGAGGCGGGTTCCTTCCTGGCCCTCGTGTACGTGCTTATCGACGTAAACGGAGCGCTTGGTCATCGACAGGTAGGAGTAGGGGGCGGTCAGGTATTTTCCCAGATCCGTGGAAAGAAGTTGCGCGCTCATCTCCTGCAGCTTGAGTGCGTCGTAGCCGATCCGCCAGAGCATGAAGTCGCAATCGCCCCGGATGCCCACTAGCGAGTAGGGAGTTACCAGCACATCCTGCTCCCATTTCGCAACAACCTCCAGGAACTGACACTTCCCCTGCTGGCGCTCCTCTGCCGGCAGACGCCGCCACGCAGGGTCCACCTTGTAGAATGCGAAATTAACGTACTGGCGGCGGTCGTCGCCGCTTGCGCCTTTTTCTTTTTGTTCCATGAGCCTTCAATATAGCACGAAAAGCCGTATGGGTAGCACAGGCACTCTTGCCTGGGCCCGAAGTTCAATCATAACGCGGCGAGCACAGGCACGAGTGCCTGTGCTACCCAGGTGAGTTGAGCACCGCTCTCCAACATAGCTAGAACTCGCTGCGAAGGACGTTCTCCCCCCGCCGGAAGATCTCCCGCGCGTGATCAGTCCACGCGCCCTGTCCCCAGTAACGGAAGTCGCTCGATTCCAGCAGGAGATTGTAAAGCAACGCCCGGCGATACCGCGGCTGTTGGGTAAGGTTGTCTTTCCCCGCCAGCGGATCTACCTTCTGATGAAACAGTGCGCTCAATTGAGCCATCGGAGTCAGCACGTTCTCATACCCTTTTACCCAGCTACGATCGTTTGTCCACGAGCTGCCTTCCATATGGAAATTGGAATTCTCCTGCTTCAATTGTTTGATGGCTTCCTCTACCGCTCCCGGTTTGAGCTTTCCGGATGGAAGCCGCTGCCAGAGCTTCTGCTGGCCAACGGGCTGGCAAGGAGGATAGCTCTCTGGGGAGCAACCGGCCGCCTCGATGAGTTCCAGGTATTCGGTGCCCGTCAGCCCCACAACTCCCCGCGTCCCGCCTCCTGCCTGCGCCATCTCCTGCCAAGCCTTCCAAAATGCGGGAACGAACTCATTCATCATGACGCCGCCGTTCTCGCCGTCTCCAATCTGTGTCACGAGGGGTGGAATTGAAACCCCGCCCACATTCTGCCGCGAGAGGGTTTTGGCTTCGTAGTAAGGCTGCATCTGAGCCACAAGTTTAGTGTCGGATCCCTGGGTCTTGATCAAAGCGGTGATGGCTACCGTCTCGCCCTGCGAATTGCGCGCCACCAGCCGATGCGGCACGTGTTTGTAGCCGAGAGCCTGGCCCGAGGGCGTCTCCACCGAATGTTCCTGAACCAACAGCCAGCGGTATCCGCACTCCTTGAGCGCCTTGATATATTCATAAAGCGTGTCAGGATGATTGGGCAAGGCCATCTCCGGCGGCGAGAATCCTCTTACGCGCGTCAGGGCATCCCAACCGAAGATCGCTGCAAAATGGTGCTGCCACGCCAGGATGTGAAGTTTGAGGTCCGGAATCGGCGTCGAGGGCGCTACCGCATGGCCCCACATGGTGCCGAGCCATTCAACGTAAGGGTGATAGCGAGGATCGCACGCGATGCGCTTTAGATTATCCAGAATGTCACCGCGTCCCATCTGGCGCAGTCCCCAAAGCAAAGCGCCCGAGTAATCCAGCATGACCCGCGGATTCAAGCCTTGATTGACCTGGTCCGGGATGATGTCCCCCATTCGTTTGTAACAATTGGCAAAAGCTCCGGCATCGTGATTGTCTCCTATGTCCGGATGTTCAAACATATACTGCAGATTGCCGATGAGCTGCCCATCGTGTCCGGCGGGGATGATCGGCTGGTGCATGTGCAAGGCTACCGCAAACGCCGAGCCGATTTGGTCGAGGCGAATATTGGTGGACGGCAGGAAAACAGGTTTCTGGTTTCGGACCACTTCCAGAACCGCGCTCTCCCAGCCTGAAAAATTCGGAACTCCATCGAGCACCTCCGCTAACGCAGGCAGTTCACTCCTCTGATTTGTAACGGTCATGGTTTTACCTCCCATCGAAGCCCTGATAGATTCTTCCCGAATTCTCATCATACCTTTTCAGGCGGCTTCGATCCAAGCAGGGCATTTGCGGGCGCTGGAACAATTTAACATTGCGGTAACGATCTTCCGTACGCAGATCGCTCGTGTCGTGCGAAGAAGGTGTGGAAAAAATCAAAATAGCTCACGCCAAGCTGCGAGGTCGCAAACGGGCGCCAAGGACAAGTCCTTGCTTTTCTTTGCGAACTTTGCGTGCCTTGCGACTTTGCGTGAAACCGGGTTCTTGATCGTTGCTGCGCCATAGACCTCCCATTTCCGGCAACGCGCCTGCCTCGACGTGAACGTCGCGAGTTTATCGTTCCCATAAATGAAATCTTGTTATTAAGCAGACGTGCGCGCATCGAAAAGCGCGAAAAGATCGGGCTCCCGCAAAACTTTTTCACGGCCGAAATCATCATAAAGAATGTGGAAGTGTCACGGGCGGAGTAAACACTCATTCTGCGTTCGCTGATGTCAGGTCAATACCCATGTGTGCCTCGAAAAGCTCGGTTTTCGTTTTCATGCGGAAAACAGCGCAACCCCCCTCTCCCCAATTGTGTTGAGATCCGGTGGAATAGCCCCGAACTGCGGCATACATTCGTAACGTAAAATCCACCTGGCTTTAATATTGACGACGCTGATCCCATGCAAGTCTGAGGCGTCGGCGGCAGCGCCGTCATTGTTGTTCCAAAGGCCGATGACGGCTTCAACGGAATCAGGGTAAGGGCGAGTTTACTCTTAGCATAAGGAGGAAGCAGTAATGCGCGTCGCGCTATTATCCTGGGAATCCCTGCATTCAATTCCCGTGGGAGGAGTTGCCGCCCACGTCACCGAGCTGGGAGCGGCCCTGGAAAGGAAGGGGCATGAGGTTCACGTCTTCACCCGCCTGGGCCCCGGCCAATCGCACTATCAGCTTATTCATGGCGTGCACTACCACCGTTGCCCGTTTGCGTTGCATTCCAACTTTGTCGAGGAAGTCAACAACATGTGCCGGTCCTTCGTCCATTACGTTTTGGCGACGGAGGATTTCCTGGGGCCGTTTGACATTGTGCACGCCCACGATTGGCTGGCCGCCAATGCGATGATCTGGATTAAACAAGGTCGCCGTCGGAAATCGGTTCTGACCTTCCATTCGACAGAGTACGGACGTTGTGGCAACCACTTTTATGCCGGCCAGCCCGCCCGGGTTCGTTCTCAAGAACGGGCTGCGACTTACTGGGCAGATCGTGTCATAACTGTTTCACGCGCTTTGAAGAAAGAGATTATGTGGATGTACGAAGTTCCGGAATGGAAAGTCCGTCCGATCTACAATGCCGTGAATCCGCGTCATTTCGAGGGCTGGCTGGATCCCGGTGAGGTGAAGGCCCGCTACGGAATTGGTCCCATGGATCCCACGGTTTTGTTTGTGGGACGCCTGGAATTTCAAAAGGGTCCCGACCTTCTTGTGGAAGCCATTCCCGGACTCCTGAAGCATTATCCGAGAGCGAAGTTTGTTTTCGCAGGAGATGGCGAGATGCGGCAGGGACTTGAAAATAGGGCGCGGCAACTGGGCGTGGCGCACGCCACACGCTTCCTGGGATTCAAGAACGGCCGCGAACTGCCCGAGATTTACAAGGCCTGCGATGTGGTGTGCGTGCCCAGCCGCAACGAGCCCTTTGGGATTGTAGTGCTCGAAGGCTGGAGCGCCGGCAAACCGGTGGTGGTGACCAGAAACGGCGGGCCGGATGAGTATGTCTCGCACGAAGTGAACGGCCTCAAGATCTACCCCAATCCGAACGCGGTCGGCTGGGGGCTCGGCACGCTCTTCACCAACTTCGACTGGGCTCGCTGGATGGGTCGGAACGGCAGGGCTGCGGTCGAGTCCGGCTTCACCTGGGATCACGTTGCCGACCGGGTGCTGGATGTTTACTACCATTAACCGGCGCGCTCGATGCAGGCCACTGAAGAGGCGCGGCCGCGATTGCTGACCTCATTAGGGTTGGCAGCGTCTTGGCGACCGCCTCGGGGTGTGGAATAAACCGGCGACAACCCGTGTCGTCGACACGCGATCCTCATCCGCGTTATACTCCTTGCCTATGAGTGGAGACGCTGCACTCGAAGCATTGAATGCGGTCAAATACCTGTATCTCCAAAACCTTTCGGAGCCTTCAGATAATTCGCTTCGCATTGTCGTACAGGAAGCCGTCGTCAACAGTTCAAGACCGTTTCCGCCACCCTTGCCGGAGCTACCTGAGTTGGCGGAAATACGTAGGGATGCGTGGCCAATCGAAACGATCGACGGCTGCAAATCCTTCGAGCTCTGCTGGAAGCGCTACGCTGCGTACCTGGTCACCGAGGAGGTGGTCGGCTCCTGCGCCAAATACGACGACGAGGTGTTTAGCGGAAAGCTGTTACGTGTGTACAGCAAGTCACACTTTCTCGACCACCTTTCGAGGGACACGTGCGGACACATGGCGCCGATCCTGCACTGCAAGCTGATTTGTCTTAACCATCTCATAGATGTTGCCGCGTATGCACCGCCAGAGATCCGGGTGATCGCCCCATCTCGCGAATTCTCGCGAACCTAACGGGCGAGCGATTAGCCCGTCCCCGCACTGATTTCCGAACTGGACTGCCTCTCGCCACTTGCCGCACGACGAGCGAGGTTGCGCAGACCCGCTTTCCAAGGTCTGCGGCTTGCGGCGAGGAACTAGCCGCACCCGCCATGGCGCGGGCCGGAACAGGCGCGAATCGCACCGCGGCGAGGATGCCCGCGCCCCAGCGGGCGAGACGCGCGCGCTACTCGTCCATGCCGCAGTGACGCCAACCTTGTGCCGCGCACGCCTCAGAACACCTCGGGTTGCGGCCATAGCCTGCGATGTACTACTATGGTCAGGTATATTCTCGGCGCGCGAAGATGCTTCGCCTGAGGACTCGCACTAGCCGTAGCTCCCGGAATTTGCAATCTGGCTGCTGGGTGAGCTGAAGTGCTCAAGAAGGAGATTATTCTTTATGAAGTGTTGGTTTTGCGAACAAGAGGCAAGGGGAGTCTGTGCGGCGTGCGGGCGAGCTCTCTGCCACCAGCATGCACACATCCACGACGAGATGACGCTTGCCAAGTCCGATACGAGTACAGGCTACAGCACCTACTATAACGTGTACGGAGCGCTGAAATGCGGGGATTGTCGCCTGGAGTGGAAGTCCTTCCAGCCCGGCAAGTAAGAATGCT
>JBELAJ010000548.1:0-5683 GCA_049508935.1 Terriglobia bacterium
GACGTGGGAACGGATTCTCCGCACGATCCAGCCCTGGCTGGTGAGATGGACCGGACTTTGTCCTTTCTGCGGAACGAAGTTTGAGCGAGTTTTCGACGATACTACTTAACATAGTAGTACTAATACGATGTCAGGACGATTGAGCCGCAGATCAAATTGTTCGAAAGGAAACGCTCGGTTGCCGACTCTGAACGCTAGCGAGTGTAACGCTCCTGGACTCGCACGATAATAACCATCTGGGGTGATCGTCGCCCATCCTCCATCAGCGAAGGATATGAAAGAGATGACATGCTCCGGATTCCTAGGATCGCGGATGTCCCAAAGCTCGGAAATTCCATCTTCGGCGGTCACGATCAAATATCGATCATCTGATGAGAACGTCGCCTCACCAACATATTGTGAATGAAAGGGTAAAGTAATATGATCGGTCGGGGAGTTCGTTCTCCATACCTGGGCTAGACCGTCGAACCCAGACGCTTCGATGTGCGCTCCTGTTTGTGAAAAGGTCAGGTATTGTATTGGATGGCTCTTGTGATTAAAACCTGACTGCGTTGACGGGTACCAGCTATGATTCTCCTCAGGTGTTCCATCTTCGCTCTTGAAAACTTTTATTTCGCCGCCAAGCTCCACTAAAGCAACCGAGCGCGAATCAGGAGAAAAGGTTATAGGAGACGATCCACCGTTTACACACCATAGTGGATCTTGTTGCTGGATTCGCCATACGCATTGCGGGTGGCCATTGTTTTGTGCACTCGTAGCTATGAGATTGTGGTCCCGTGATAGCGCAATATAGGGCCATCGTTCGCTTCTCCAGTGGGAAGAAAACAGTTTGTTTCCAGTCTTAGCGTCCCAAAGTGTCCACGCACTGACTTGCCCAAACTTGCCTCTAGTTTCCTCGGAGACAACCTGTGTTCCATCGAGACTGGGCGCTATCTCCAATGTCGGCTCACTTGCCTGCCATATTATTTGCTCCATCCCGTCACCATTCAGCGGGACACTCGAAACCACACTATCGCTATATGCAATAATGTGCTTACTATCCAAGAAGCTCAGAACTGTTCGGGGTGTGGACGTATGAAGAGATCTGTCACGAATACCAAGATCTCGCCGCCACAGGTCGATGCCACGTGAAGTTCCTATCGCAATCGTATTGTCATCCGGGGAGAAGGCGACTCCGTCTTCCCCGATTTCAGGTCGTGTAAATGTCCTCACAGGCAGACCCGTATTTATGTCGTACACCGCTAATTGATCGTTTTTAGCAATAAAAAGATGCCCTCCTTCAGTGGATGGGCATAGAGCTGACACCCCGGTGGCTTGAATTGTGCGTATCTTCTCCCCAGTATCAAAATCGATGATTGGTATTTGAGCGCTAACGTTGGACCATTCGATGAGCAGCCGGTCCGTGGCGTCATATGCGAGATATCCTCCGGGTATGTTTTCAGTATCGCGCCATAACAACGACAACCCATCGTTCTTGATTTCCCAAACAGAGATCTCGCCTTTCCCAGAACTTACAACCAACCGGTTAGCGAAGACCTTGAGTTCACTAATCTTGCCGGTGCTAACTTGTGCCTCAAACGATTCTCTCCCGTCCACAATGTCCTGGGCAGACACGGTGCCGTGCCCAACGTCGATCAATAAAGTCGATGAATTTGCAATGAACGCGATGCTACAATTTTCGCCGCTGGCAGGGATTTTTCGGATTAGCTCGCCGTCGATTGCACTCCAGATTTTGTCGAACTGTCCCTGGCCAATACTGGCATAGTATTTTCCATCCGGAGAAAAAACTATTTTGGTGACTAGAAGGCTCGAATCGCCCTTTTCGGGGTGAAATCTGTCAGAGAGAATTCTCTCATCTTCAACATTCCACCTCAGTACTCTCCCGTCCGAGCCGCCGCTTACCACAATCCGGCCGTCAGGCGAAATGGCTCCTGAGTATGCAGGGTCGTTTCCAACCGGCAAGTGTTGCACTTCCCAGCCTCCATCAGTTAGCCAAATCCCTACAGTGTCGTCCCGGTCAACAGAAAGTAATCGATTGCCATCAGGAAATGCCTCCAGATAACTAATCGTCCCTCCAGGACCACTCTGTACGATTGGCCTGATTGGCGAGGCGCTAGATGTTTGGGAATGCAGATCGTGAGGCACTAAAGCAACAACAAAAAACAATGAGAGGAAGATTTGTGGTTGGCAGGCAACTGAAAGAGCAAACGTCTGCCTTCGCCGTGAGCATCGCATACTGTGATTTCCGCCTAGTACGTCGTAAACAATCCGAGTACTTATCGTAAGAGGTTTTTTCTTCCTAGGCAACAACCTAATCATCACGCTTGTACCATCTCCTGGGTAACCTGGTCTAATATCAAAGTTAATTTTGGAGATGCATCAGTCTTAGACGTTGAGGTCTTCTCCAGTGGGGCGTGCGTTTCGCGGTAGAAGACGCTATGCCCCTGCTGGATGACCGCTGTTAGTCCGAACTTCGTGGCTAAGGCGAGCACGCCCAGAATGCGGCGCACCTCCAGTTCTCCTTCGGCGCGGTGGAGAGCTTGGCAGAGGGCGCCGATGGCGGCACCGACATCGATCCGCGATCACATATCGCCAGCGGATTTTTGTTCCTCGTGACCATCATCTTCGCGGCCCTGGATATTGGCCGCCTTCACCAGTGGGACGGCGTGCCGCCCTCCTGGCAAACGAGTGGACGCCTGTCTGGCTGAAATAGCGCGGAGCAAACTGGAGGAGAAACTCAGAGAGGAGCAGGCTAAACTCGAGCAGGCCAAGCAAAAGCAGGAAGAGGCTTCGCGCCAGGCTGCGGCTGAAGCTGCGGCAAAGCAACAGCACGCTGTCGAAGCCAAGAATTACACCTCGGGACGCAAGATTGCTTCGAAGCGACGGCGGCCGAGGCACGAGCGTCAAACACCCAGTCAGCGAAATGCCGCGGTCAGAGTATCACCCGGGGGTCCCTGTGTTCTACCTCAGGTGAAGATGGAAAGTCCTCCCGTCAAGATAACAACAACGAAGAGGGCTCATGAGCAACCATCGTAAGCAACACACTTCCGGGGCAAGGGCGGCTATTCTGCACCGGCTCATGATTGCTCGGGTTCCGGTTTCGACCTGGTGTGAGGGCAATTAACTCCACCCAACCGATTTCTGCTGGTGGCTGAAGCAGTTTATTGAGAAAGGTGGCGGCGGCCTTCGGGCCAGCACCGCGGGCCGACAAGCAGGTCGAAGCCCGTGAACAGCGCATCGCCTTCCTGGAGACGAAGTTAAAGAAGAAGGACGAGGTGCTGGCCCGAGGCGTTCGCCGCCCCAAACTCAAATGGCTTCATCACATCTGCAAATGCTCTCGTGAACAAAGACTTTTGGTACGGTTCTGGTACGGCCCAGGGAAGCCGCGCGTCGGCACGCCTGCAAGTTCCCGCTGCACAAGTACTTCCTGTAGCGGTGGAAACCCACGATCCATGGCCGTGTTGCCTTTCGGGCAACCGTTCCGCACCATCTCTAAGCTGTTTAGTTACAGCGTGTTAGGTTTTCTATGGGCCGCCGTTACTACAGTCGACGCAGCTGTCTCGAAGGAGCGAGTCTTAGCGATAAGTTGCTTATTTACAAATGGTTGGTACGCCTGGCAGGATTCGAACCTGCGACCTGTTGCTCCGGAGGCAGCCCTGTCCCTCTCCACTGTTTCAGTATCTCCGATCTTTTCTATCATTTTCCCTCTTTCGGGGGTTCTGCTTTCGCTCGGAAGTTAACCCCTTTACCCTCAATTCGGGGCTTTTTGGTACATTTTTGGTACGGTCGTAGCTCCACGCAGCCGGGGCCTTCGACCTTCTTGCTACTAGTGTGCCCTGGCATCAGCCGACTTACATTCATGCCTCTAACCTTTGGCTCAGTCGAGGATCGCACCGTCCGGTGGCCAGATCCGCCTCTTCCAGCGCCGGTAGGCGAGGTCCTTCCCCGCCTAACTTTCACAAAGCGCCGACTCAAGCAGCTTGAGCTGATGCAACTGGTTCGCGAACAGCGCGAGGCGAGGAAGCAGGAATTGGCGTTTAACGCCAGGCCCTTTGTGTTGTGTGGACTGCCCCTACGCCCTCTCCCCAAAGACCAACTCCTTTACAAGCGCCGCAATGGGAACTTCTTCCTTCAGATTATCGCGCACCCCGATTACGCCGTTCCCTTCGGCCAGGATCGCCTCATCCCGATCTGGGTGGCCACCCTCGCCCTCCGGCAAAAAAGCCGGACCGTTCACTTCGATAGCGCCGCCCAGATGTTGGAGTTCTTCCGCCTTGCCAAGGATGGCCGCTACTACCACCGCATGGTGCAAGGCTTCCAACGCGTCTTTGCTTCCACCATCTTCTTTGGCACGGAGAACCAACCGGGCGGCAGCAAGCTGATTGACTGGGCGCGATTTCACTTCTTCGATGAAATTCATCTCTGGTTCAACCAGGACGGCAGATCCGCTCCTATTTGCGCCTCCCACCGTTCGAACGCCATCACCCTGAGCGAAGCCTTCTACACTGAGATCGATCAGCATCGCGTAATAATGGACACCGGGTGCCCCATCGAGGTCAGAGAGCAAGCCGACTAACCGCGCCACGATATCGGGTCGTGCGGCGTCCCTACCCATCCTCCCCGACGCCTCAGCCGCTTTCGAGCGTATCTCCCAGCTCGGGTCGCTTAGCATATCGAAGAAGCGATCGGGCATCCCAGTACCGGCCCCTGCCTCACTGGCCACAATCCCTAGTGCATAAATCCCGTTCGAGCGAATCGTATCGTCAGGACTGACGAGGGTCTCTGAGAGGCGGGCGAGGATCTCGGGCATATCACTGTGCTTGCCCAGCTTAGCCAGCGTATGAGCTGCAGATCTGCTAACGTTCCCGTCTGGATCGCGGATCAATTCCAGCAAGCGGTCGAGAACTTCAGGCGTCGCGGCAGCGCGTCCCATCGCTCCCAGCGGGTCCGCGCAGTCCGAGGCTACATTGCCTTGAAATTTCTTCGATTTGTCGGCGAGTGCCTCAACAAGGCGATCGACAATCTCTGGCGTGGACTCGCCACTGCATATTTTGGGTAGGGCACGAGCCACAGATCCACGCAAAATATCATCTTCCGAATCCCGCAGCAACGTTAGCAGACGTCCGATGACCTCAGACGTGCCGGCAGCCTTGCCCATCTTTGCCAGTGCGTCTACCGCAACTCCGTGGTCCATCACGCTCATTCGGTTAGGCTCAGTGGCCATTTCCAAGAGCCCACCGAGTACCTCGGGCACAGCCACGGCGTCACCCATATCTCCAATGGCTCTCGCCGTGACCGAGCGTACTTCTGTCAACTCCAAGAGCCCACCGAGTACCTCGGGCACAGCCACGGCGTCACCCATATCTCCAATGGCTCTCTCTATGACCCAGCGTACTTGTGCAAAGTCTGAGTCGCGGAGCAAGTCGCGCAGTCGAGCGAGGATCGCGCGCTGTCCTATGGTCCCGTTCACCACGGCTAGAACTCCGAGGCACCGAGTCAAGTGAGACACGGTGTCCTCGGTGTTCGCGCGTAAAGTACCCTACTTTTCACTCTATGAGTTGCGTCACACGTTCGCGACGCGGCTCAGCGCAGGTGGTGTAGCTGACCACTTCGTCACACTGATGCTTCGCCAGGGTGATGCTGGAGTCTTCAAGAGGTACAGCCATGCGAAGCTGAACATGAT
>JBELAJ010000549.1:0-5679 GCA_049508935.1 Terriglobia bacterium
GCCGACGTGATGAAGCGCATCGCCGCCCCCATGGTCGGCGGGATCTTCACTTCCTTTATTCTGGAGCTGCTGGTTTACCCGGCGATTTATGCGATATGGAAGTGGAATTTTGAGGTGAAACCAAGTTTGAGCAAGCCCCATGAGGGATAGGGGGCACTACTAAGGAACTTGTCCACTGTCAGTTTTCTGTTGTTAGGGCAGCACCGGCCTTTCGCGGCGGACAACTGGCTTCGGACAACGGATACGGTTAAACTGTAGGGGACGCTTGGCGCCCCGGAAGGAAGCCATGAAAGCCCGCGAAATTGTTGTAACGCTCGTCGCGCTGGTCGCGATCGGGGTCACTAGCTTTTTTGCCTATCGGTACGAACAGAAGCGCGAGACGGCGGGGCTATGCCCGTTCTGCGACCGCATGGTGCATCCCATTACGGCCTACCGATTGAAAGTTGGCGACCACGTGGTGCTGGCGTGCTGCCCACGCTGCGGCATGCACGCCCAGGTTAGTCGGACAGGCGGAAATCCGGGTGCAGCTTGGGCCACTGACGTCAATACCGGGGAGAGTGTTGCAGCAGAATCCGCCACTTATGTTGAGGGCGGCAACGCGCAGTACTGCGCGCACGGTGACCAGCCGATGGCGCGCGAACCCCACGGCGTTTCCATGCGCGAGTATGATCGGTGCCTGCCGACGCTGGTAGCATTCAAGTCGCTACAAGAAGCGGAATCGTACCAACAGCAGCACGGAGGGCGCGTTTTGAGCTACTCTCAGGCGCTCGCGAGTGTGCGGGAGCAATGATTCTGGACGGCAAACGGGCAAACTTCACAAATGTAACCTAAGCTGAGATCCCCCGAGACTGTACTGCAAACCGAATTTGAGGGAATAGCTCCTCGGTAGTTGCCTACTGCTTATTGACGAATCCACCGGCGCAATCCGAATTTCTGGCCGAGGCGCTCGGAAAAAATCCACTTGGATGTGCAACGGTCTACTCGTAGAAGCGCAGCGCTCCTGACTCCCCCGAAAAGTCCGCTTCGAGGAAGTTGTCCTGGCAGAGCACTCGCGGGATTAATCGCGGGTAACGGCGTAGTTGCGAGTAATCCCTCGACGCCGGACAAGTCTACCCTTCGCGACAAGGCAGGGGTAATCCGGGAAAGGGTGGACCAACTTCCGAGTCGCTGACGACACGGGAGTTGGGCCAGACTTCGTTGAAATGAGGCCTGGGGCGGGGTATGATCTCGTGAGATATAGACACGAAGATCTGCGAGTGGGAGGTACGCGATGAAGGCAGTGGTGCTGCATGAGTATGGCGGTCCCGAGAAGCTGAGATTTGAAGACAACGTCCCCGAACCGCAGATGAGTGGAGGTACGGTACTAATCGCGACAGCCGCTGCGAGCGTTAATCCGATCGACTGGAAGTTGCGTTCAGGGATGCGGCAGAAGGATTTTCCGTTGTCGTTTCCGGCAATTCTGGGCCGCGATGTGAGTGGCGTCGTACGGGCGGTGGGCGCCAATGTGAAGCATTTCAAGGCCGGTGACCGCGTTCTTGCGCTCTCCAACGCGACCTATGCCGAGTTGGTGGCAGTGGACGATTCGGACGTGGCCCATCTGCCGGATGGCGTGGACCTGGCGAACGCGGCCGCGATCCCGCTGATTTCCCTCACGGGAGACCAGCTTGTGCGCCTTGCGACAAACGTAAAAAAGGGACAGGTTGTGCTGATCACGGGAGCGCTGGGCAGCGTTGGGCGCGCGGCAGTGCATACCGCGAAGAAGATAGGCGCGCAGGTGATTGCAGGTGTTCGCGGGAAAGACCTGGATGACGCCCGCTCCCTCGGCGTCTCTGACCTGCTCGCGATTGATGACGATGAAGCGATTGAGAAATTCCGCCTGGTGGATGCAATTGCGGACACCGTTGGCGGTGAGGTTGCAGCGAAACTGATCGCGAAGATAAAGGAGAGCGGCTCCTTTGGGTACGCCACTTTCTTGCCGGAAGGCGCGGCGGCCCAAAATCCGACAGTGAAGATTACGCGTGTGCTCGCCCAGCCCGATCCATCCAAGGTGCGTGAGTTTGCCGATGACGTGCGCCTTGGCAAGTTCGTTCTGCCTATTGGTCGCCGGATGCCGTTGCGTGATGCGGCAGAAGCACATGTGCTTGGGGAGAAAGGCGGCATCGGGAAGATCCTCCTGCTGGCGCCGGATTCACAAGACTGATTTCTTCACGGCGACCGCAGTGGACGCATTACGCGCCACTCGGAAGTTGGACAGAGGCAATCAAGCTCGGAATTCTAATATGGCCCGCTTATCCGGAGGTGTGGGATGCATGACTGCCCGCCGAGAAACCCAGCAACGTCAGCAGGAGGGTTGGTTAACCTGGCAGGCGAAGGAGAAACGCTTCAGGCCGGTGTCTTACAACAATTCACCGAATGCTATTAAACCCCAGAAGGCCAAGCCGACCCCGCATGCAACCACACCGAGCCAGCCCAAGGTCCCTCTCGCGATGGCACCCAAGATGATGCCCCCCAAGAGCAGGCATATCACAACGCCTGTGGTGGCAATCGCCAAACCGAAATCGTGGGTGGCGTACTTAGGTGATTGCAGTATTAAGAGCCGGGAGACGGCAGAGAGCCCAACGATTAAGCTCGCCGCGCCCGCATAAATCTTGCCTCTACTCACGCCACTGCGCTGCATCTCGACTGTCGGCTAAGCCTCCATCATCTGAGTAGGATTATATCGAATCCCCAAAACGCACCCACACACGCTTGTCTTAGTTTATACGATTAGTTTTCGCCCCACCGATAGTGTAAACCCGAGCGCCTCTGAATTCAATGTCCAGATGAGTCCGTGCCTTGATGAGTTCGGTCCTGGTGTCATTTGGAATGGAATCCCCGTTGGAATACTTGTCATTCCTGCGAAAGCATGAATCCACTCCTTCGCGCGCGTAGGACGATAGATGAACCGACGGAGGTTTGCAACGGCAGAAACGCGAGGGTGGTGTGTCAGTTTGCCTTTCAAGCCAGGTGTTCGTAAACATGCCTTGTAACGGGGCGCCCCTTTACGATGCGTGTTTTCCGATGGCACCCGCATCCCGACGAGGGTTCTGGCCGGCACACGCGGAAGTAAACCACTCTTCCGAATGAAATCTCTGCCGAAAGCTATTCTCTACCCGTGCATCCAGCCATGTTGCCCGCCCAGCCCGCCGCGCACCGTCAAAAATATTTTTTCCAACTTTTCTTACTTTTTCCCTTCTTGATGTTCCCTATAACAGTAGAGGGGCAAGTGTCGAGAAAAAGCGAGTGAATACCGAACTCTTCAACCGGTCGATTACTCCTCGCCCGTCCCTCGCGTATCTCGAAGGGTCATAGAAGGGTCAAGGCAACGGATATGTCGCAATTGCCATCCAGTAGTTCCAAATTGTGGCGCCGTGCTGCGCTGAACTTCACGGCTTGCGTTGTGCTCGTCGAGGAGCTCTCGAAGTTGCTTACGCCCGATATGTTTGGCGATCCCAACGCGACGGCTCCTGCGCTTCTCAAGGTCGTCGATGCCGATAAGCCTCCGGTTCACGTCATCTTCGGTCCGCTGCTGCCACTGGTCAAAAAGGTCTATGGGGCGCGCATTCAGTCTTGGGAGCAGTGGGACGAGATATCACGAGCGGCTTTCGGTCGATAGTGATCCCGAAAAGCTACTCGTTCATTGGCACTGGAAGCAAGCGAAGAAACAATCATGCAAGTGCATCCTGGCCATCGAGGGAGGCACTATCCCTACAATTTGAATTGAAATCGTAGGTGTAAAGTTTGAGGAGTTTACCATCACTTTGGAGGTAAGCAATGAGAACTGTTGTTGTCGGAACTGGAACTCTTGGGTCGGCGCTTAGGAAGCTCCTGCGGGAACACGGTCACGAGGTGGTGTCGGTCGGCCGGAAGTCGGGAGACTTTCAGGCTGACATTTCCGATATCGAGAGTCTCAAGAAGCTCTTCGCCGGTATCGGTCCCTTCGATGCTGTTGCGAACGCTGCCGGCGACGTCTTTCCGGGGCCATTCGAACAGGTCACCGATGAGCAATGGGCGAGGTCCATCGCCGGAAAAGGAATGGGCCAGATCAATCTTGTACGTGCCGCGCTCCCGCACATCGCGGACAAGGGCTCATTCACGCTCGTCTCCGGCGTCTTAACGGACGAGTTTATGCATGGCGGCACGATCGGGACCACGATCAACCACATGGTGGAGGGCTTCGTGAAGGCTGCTGCAGTCGAGTTGCCGCGCGGCGTGCGCATCAACTGCATCAGTCCGACCGTTCTGACAGAGTCGGTCGCCTATCACGCTTATTTCACCGGCTTCACGCCCGGGCCGGCCGCGGAAGTCGCGCTCGCCTATCTGCGGGCAATCTCACACCCGATCACGGGACGCATTCTGAAGCTGCACAAAACCGACTCTTGAAACCCTTGCGAAAGAAGGGAGCCATTTATAATCGCGATTCTATCGGCAGAAACGCGTTAAGGGCGTGAACTTCGGCTCGACCCGGTGGCTTCAATGAACGTTCCGAACGCGGACCAGAGACACTTAGTAATCGTGGGCGCGACTGGAATGGTCGGTGGATACGCCCTTCGCTATGCGCTCGATCACACCGACATTGGAAGTGTGACCTCGATCGGGCGCAGGAAGCTCGATATCTCGCACGCCAAGCTGATGCATGTCCTGCACCAAGACTTCGCGGACTGCTCCGCACTCGCGGAGGCACTCTCGCGTCAGGACGCAGCCATCTTTTGCCTGGGCACGTATACGGGGACGGTGCCGGACGCCGGGCTCCACGCCATAACCGTCGACTACTCCATCGAGTTCGCCCGAGTTCTCCGCGGCAGCAGCCCTGACGCGGCGTTCTCATTCTTGAGCGGGAATGGAGCCGACCCGGCGGGACGAAGTCGGATTCCGTTCGCACGTTATAAAGGACAGGCCGAGACGGCACTACTTGCGGCCGGGTTCCCCCGCGTTTATATCTTCCGGCCTGCGTACATCTATCCTGTGGAGCCGCGGAAGGAACCGAATTTCGGCTACCGCATGTTGCGCGGCATCTACCCCGCATTTCGTGTGCTGTTCCCCAACCAGGTGATTCGAGCCGACGACTTGGCTCGGGCCATGGTGGATGTCGTTGTCCTGAGAACAGGGGCGCGCGGAGGCTCGGTTTTCGAGAACCGTGACATCCGAGCCATGGTCGAGTCGCCTCATTCCTCGCGGGGATGATCCAGCAGGACGTGTAAGATTCGAGGCTGCCATTGTCGATGTCTCTCGCATACGGCGGAAAGACAATGCCTCCCCTTGTTCGTTTCCGCCGCCAGCAGGATATACAGCCCGAGCAACTCGGCAAAGGTCCCCAAGACGCCGTGAGCGACGGCGATCGCGTTATAGGAATTGCCGAGGCTGGCAGGAACCTCCCACGCGACCTGGTGGCTGAAAGAGGGTGCCATGATGAAGGCGATCAAAACCAAGTTGAGCAGCACGACCGCAGACTGGCACCACGCGTGAGCGCGGTGATATCCCCGGCGGGCCAGCACCATGCCCACCAGCAGTGCCGCACCCATCCCCAGCTCGATCGTGAAGACCAGATCCGTTCTAAACGGAGCGGCGGTCCTTAGAAATCCTCTGCTCATAGAACGATCTCCTTTGTGTTCCCTCGCTGCCTGAATCACACTTGGTAAG
>JBELAJ010000055.1:0-23387 GCA_049508935.1 Terriglobia bacterium
ACTCGCCCGCTGTCCCGGGAGCGACTCGCTCCTGCCGGCAGGCGCGGGCAGGATGCCCGCGCGACCGCGGGCGAGACGCCCGCGCCACGACCCAAGACCAAAGCGAAGGCGGACTATACTTCGCCGGAGCGCATGCAGAAGATCTTCGCAGCTTTGGACCAACTCTTTCCCCACGCCGAGTGCGCCCTTCGCCACGACAATGCCTTTCAACTTCTGACGGCCACCATACTCTCCGCCCAGTGCACCGACGAGCGAGTGAACAAGGTCACGCCCGGACTGTTCCAGAAATTTCCCACCGCGCAGGACTTTGCGGCGCTCCAGCAGCCCGTTCTGGAAGAGGAAATCCGCTCAACGGGATTCTTCCGCAACAAAGCCAAGAACATTATCGGAATGGCCAAGAAGGTGGTCACGGATTTCGGCGGCCAGGTTCCACGAACCATCGACGAAATGCTGACGCTCCCGGGAGTAGCGCGAAAGACGGCGAACGTGGTGCTGGGGACGGCCTACGGTATCCCCACCGGGGTGGTCGTGGACACGCACGTGTTCCGCATTGCTCATCGGCTGAAACTCTCGAACCAGAAGACGCCGGAGAAGGTCGAACAGGACCTGCTCAAACTCGTTCCGCAGGAGCGGTGGATCTCCTTTGGCCATCAGGTGATTTGGTTTGGAAGGAAAATCTGCCAGGCGCGCAAACCGCTCTGCGCCGACTGCCCGATCGAGCCGATTTGCGACTCAGAAGACAAAACCGTCTGAGACGGTATTCGAAAGTAGCACCGACCTTCAGAGCCTGCCCTGAGCGGAGCGAAGGGTCGGCAAATGCTGGCCTAAAGGCCAGCGCTACAAGTCAGACTGGGACTTGGCCATAGCGAGGACAAGTTCGGGAGGAGGAGTGAACGTCACCTTCTCTTCCACCGCTTCAATTTCCTCGATCTGCTGCACTCCCCTTGCTTTGAAGAAGGCGATGACATCTTGAACCAGGTGCTCCGGGGCGGAGGCGCCGGCAGTGATCCCCACACACTCAACGTTCTCGAGCCAGGCGGGGTCAATTTTCGTCGCGTCTTCAATCAGGAAAGCGCGCACACCCGACATTTCCGCGACTTCTCGAAGGCGTCTCGAATTGGAACTATTTTCGGAGCCCAAAACCAGAATCACACTCGCTTCCTTAGCCAGCAGTTTGACCGCCATTTGACGGTTCTGCGTGGCGTAGCAGATGTCGTCGCTGGGAGGAGTCACGACTCGAGGGAAGCGGCGCCGCAAAACGTCGAGAATTTCTCGCGCGTCGTCCACACCGAGGGTAGTCTGGGTGGTCACCGCAACCTGCTCGGGATTCGAAACCTGAACTCTCTCGGCTTCTTCCACGCTGCTGACCAACTGCGTGCTGTCCGGAGCTTCGCCCATGGTCCCGATAATCTCGTCGTGCCCCGCGTGCCCGACAAGAATGATGGACCGGCCTTCTTTTGCAAACCGCACCGCCTCGGTATGAACCTTCGTCACCAGCGGACAAGTGGCGTCAATGACTCGCAAATGCTTCGCCGCCGCCTGGGTTCGGACTTCCGGGGAAACGCCGTGGGCACTGAATATGACCACGGCCCCCACCGGCACCTGCTCGATCTCGTCCACAAAGACCGCGCCCTTGGCCGCAAGAGTCTGTATGACGTGCTTGTTGTGGACAATCTCCCGGCGGACATAAACCGGCGGCGCGAAAAGCTCCAGGGCCATCTGAACAACATCAATAGCTCGATCCACACCCGCACAAAAACCCCGCGGCTTGGCGAGCAGGAGCTTTCTGAGTTTCGTTGCCACTTCTTCCTTTGCCCTCTTGGAAAGGAGTGATCCTGCGTAAGCATTCATGCTAACAGATTCCCGGGGGTGGGTCAAAAGCGAAGGCTGGTGTTTCCTTTGGTTAGGTAACGATATCCTCGCCGCCATCCACACGTATAACATTACCTGTGATCCAATAAGTGCGGTCGTCCATCAAGGCCACAATGGCGGACGCAACGTCCTCAGGCGTCGTCAGTCGTCCTCCCGGATTCCGCATTCGAGCAAACTCAGCCAACTTATCGATGCCAGGGATCTTGCTCGACCCTGGGGTCAGGGTCACACCCGCCTGAATGGCGTTGGCGGTGATGCCGTGCGGCATCAATTCGTAGGCCAGTTGGCGGATATTTGATTCCAGGACCGCCTTGGCTGCGGAGACAGCGCCGTAGTTCGGAATCACGCTGTGCCCGCCGGCGCTGGTCATGGCGTAAACGCGGCTGCCGCGCCCTAGCATCTTGCGGCGGAATACATCCTGGACCCAGTACACAAGATTGTTCCCCATGACGTCCACCGTCATGTCCATCTGCAATTGGGTTAGTTCGTCTTGGGGCGAGTCCGCAAGGTACGGCTTCAGCGATCCGAACGCGACCGAATGGAGGAGAACCTTGACGAAGTGTTTGCCGCCCAGCTTGCGCCAGTGTTCCTGCATGTGGTCCAGAGCGTCCGTGCGCTTGGCAGGGTCCGCCGCATTGATGTTGAAGAACAGGACGTCGCGGCCAGCCTCCTGAATGCCGGCAATTACCTGCTCGACCTGAGGCATATTCGAGCGCCGATCAAAATGCACCCCGAGCACGTTCAGCCCGGCGCGCGCCAGCGCGAGGCTGGTTGCGGCGCCGAATCCACTGGATGAACCCACAATCAACGCCCAGGGCGTAGGTCCTGCGTCAGTCATGTGTCTCTCCGAAACCAAAGAATTGTCGATTGATGATTGTCGATGGACGATTGCTGATTGACCATGGCCGGTTACGGTTCCAATCGGCAATCGGCCATCGTCAATCGGCAATCAATCCAGGCGCTCGACGGTGATCCGCCTCGCATCGCGGCCCAGGTGCTCGAAGCGAACCCGCACACAGGGCCGCGGCACGTCCTCACCAAACTTTTCGCCCCACTCAATCAGGACTGTCGCTTCCCTATTCAACAGATCGTCAAGCCCCAGCGTTGCCAGGTCGCGCGCTCCCTCGATGCGGTAGAGGTCCACATGATAAACCCTGCCTTCGGGACCGTATTCGTGCACCAAGGTGAAAGTGGGGCTTGTCACCTCATCTTCAGGCACGGACGCCAGGCTCGCCAAGATTCCTTTGACAAGCGTCGTCTTGCCGCTTCCCAGTTCCCCTTCCAACAGTACCGTGCAAGGCGGCTGAACTTCTTTGGCCAACTCGCGGCCGAACTTCACGGTCTCTTCAGCCGAGTGAGTGACACGACTTATTAACAAATGACGAGTGACGAGTGACGAGTGACGAGCAGGAAACAGCGAACGTGCTTTGGTTGGATCGTCACTCATCGCATGTAACTCGACGCTTCCTTTCTCTGGCACCTGACACCCGACCCCTGTCACCTGCTTTTTCGGCTCGTCACTCGTCACTCTTCACTGCCCTGTACGCCTTCGGCAACGCATCGATCAAATCGCCCGCGATGAGTGAAGCCTGCCCCGTTTCTTTTACTGCCACGTCGCCCGCCAAGCCATGCAGGAAGGCTGCGGCTGCCGCAACCTCGTTGATCGGCCTATTGCGATATTGTGCCACAAGCCCCGCCGTCATGCCCGTTAGAACATCGCCGGTCCCCCCGGTGGCCATGCCTGGATTGCCGGTTGGATTCACCCAAATCTGCCCATCAGGCGCGGCCGTAAGTGTCCGAAAGCCCTTCAACACAAGGTTGACCTGGTGCTTCCGAGCAAACTCACGAGCTGTCTCGACACGGTGCGCCTGGATTTCCGCCGTGCTCAAGCCCGCCAAGCGACCCATTTCACCGGGGTGCGGTGTCAATATGGCGTCCCCTAAGTCTCCCCCAGACTGAAACTTATCCATACAGCCGGCGAAAGCGTTCAGGCCGTCAGCGTCCAAGACGACGGGGAGACGGCGAGTGTTCACCAACGTGCGAACCAATTCGGCAGTCTCGGGGACAGTGCCGATTCCGGGCCCGATGGCCAAGACCGTCTTGCCTTCAAGTAACTTGTCCATCTTTCCGTAATCGAGCGCGCGCAGTGAGATTGTGCCGGCCTCGGTTTGCGGCAGCGGCACGGTCATGTATTCCATGCCCAGCGATGCGATGGTCGGCAATGCGCCTTCGGCGGTGGCTACGGTCACCAAACCCGCGCCAGCGCGCAGGGCAGCCTTGGCGGCCAGAGCGGCTGCACCTGTCTTCCCGACCGACCCGGCCAGAATCAGCACATGACCATAACTCCCTTTATGCGCGTCGGGCTTGCGAGGCCGCGCCAGCCATGAAATGTCCTCGCGGCAGGCCAAATTCAATAAGAGGTCGGGATCGCTCGCGAGAGCCTCCGGCGGCGTTCCGATTTGCCCGACGACCCATTCCCCGACACACTCACACGCGGGTGGAAAGACATGCGCGATTTTGGGGGCAGTGAAGGTAACGGAGAAGTCTGCCCGCACGCACTCTCCGATCAGTTCACCGGAGTCGGCGGAGATGCCGGAAGGCAAGTCCACCGCCACAACCTGCGCGGAGGCCAACTCCGCGTTGAGCTCTCTCGCCACTTGCAGAAGCATGCCCCCGAGCGGCTTTGAAAGCCCGGTTCCCAGAAGCGCGTCGACCATTAACGTGGTCCCTTCGAGACTCGCCTTGATCTTTTGCCAAGCTTCAGGAGTTTCGATCACTTCGGGCATCCCGGAATCCGCCAGTCGCCGAAGGTTCACCGCAGCATCGCCGCTGACCTTCCCTGGATCCGCGAACAGGAGAACTCTTGGCCTCAGACCCTGCTCGCGTAACATGCGAGCCACTACCAGTCCGTCGCCGCCATTGTTTCCGCGACCGCAGAGGACCGCGATTCGCTGCCGTTCGAGCGGGGCAAAACGCTCCGAGAGAAACTCCACCACCCTGCGTCCGGCATTCTCCATTAACGTCAGGCTGGGCGCACCGTAGCGCTCGGTGCTCAGCCGGTCGATGCGTTGCATTTGTGAGGCGGTCAGAATTTTCATAGAAGTGACGAGAAGGAGTCAGGAGTCAGGAGTCAGTAGAAAGAACTGAAACCAAGTTGACGCCCGCCGCCAGGAGGCTGTCAGGCACTCAAGTCCTGGTTGCACGGGTCTGGCACTGCTTCTACATGATACCCAAAAGCACCCATTCTGACTCCTGACTTCAGACTCCTAGCTCTAAAGCATCCACCCTCCGCTCACGTTCAGAACCTGGCCGGTAATGAAGGCGGCCTCGTTGGAAGCGAAGAACTTCACCGCCTCTGCGATGTCGCGGCCGGTTGCCGGGCGGCCCACTGGAAACCTGGCATCGATTAACTTCTCTGCTTCCTCGAGCGATAATGCCTTTTCATCAATTACCGGCGGGTTAACCACGTTCACGGTAATCCCGTGGCGCGCCTCTTCCAGCGCCACGGAACGCGAAAAGGCAACCAGTCCGGCTTTGGCTGCCGAGTAAGCGGAGATCTTGGCTTGTCCGAATGCCCGTTCCGCTCCCACCGCTCCCAGGTTGATGATTCGACCCCAGTGCCTTTGCCGCATTATCGGCACCGAAAACTTCGTAGTGTAAACAACGCTGTAGAGGCTTGAGGCAAGAACGGAGTGCCATTCCTCGAGAGTCGAATCCACAAGGGGCTTCCATTCGAAGGCACCCACATTGTTGACCAGGATATCGAGGCCGCCAAATCGGCGAAAGATCGCTTCAATCAATTCCGACACGCGCTTGGGATCTGTAACGTCGGTAGGGAAAACCGCCCCTTCCCCTGCCAGATTGCGCAACTCGTCGGCCACCTTTTGAGCGCCCATCTTATTTGTGCGGTAGCTGATCGCCACACGCACTCCGGCGCGGCCCAAAGTGAGCGCAATCTCTTTTCCGATGCCGCGTGAGGCGCCGGTGACTAGGGCTACTCGGTTCCGCAAAGACAAACTGAAGCTCCCTGAATAGTGATTACTTGATGCAGTCTAACGAAGTCGAAAGTCGAGAGTCAAGAGTCGACAGTCCAAAGGCGGAAGTCCACAACCGAGGATCGCCCGCCAAAGAGCAAAGCATCGCTGCACCTTCCACTTTTGACTGTTGACTGTTAACTGTCGACTCTTGACTCTCGACTTTCGACTCCGCCTCACTCCGCCGCCTTTGCGATCAGCATCGTCATATCATCCTGAAGTTCCGGGCTGCCCGTCCAATCGCTCACACTGCGATAGATTTCTTCCGTCAGGGTCTGTGGCGAATCGTAGCAGGCGCGGCGCACCACCTCCAGCACTCGTTCTTCCCCGAATTCCTCGCCATAGTTATTTTCCGGTTCGGTAATTCCATCCGTGAACGCCACCAGCAAGTCGCCGGGTTGAATTTGAATCTCGGCCTGCTCGTAGGTCATGGGAGAGAAAAGGCCCACCACCGTGCCCCCCACATCAAGCCTCTCGACCTTGCCGCGTCGGAGCAGCACGGGCGGCAGGTGACCGGCATTGGTATACGTCAGCGAGCGGGTAGCGGCGTCGTAGACCGCAAAAAAGAAGGTCACGTATTTCTCCCGTGGTGTACTGTCATAAAGCTGGACGTTCAGCCTGCTGACCACCTCCGCAGTCGAAAGAGCTCTCCCCTGCGAGCCGCCAGTGGGCGCAAGGCCATCATAGAACTGGGCGCGCAAAGCCGATTGAATGGCGGCCATCAGCAGGGCAGCCGAAATCCCCTTGCCGCTGACATCTCCGAGCACCAGGCAAACTCTGTTGCCACCCAGATTGAGGAAATCGTAATAATCGCCGCTGACTGTGCGCGCCGCCTTGCAAACTCCATAGAGCACCAAGCCGGGAACGTCCGGGGCCGAGCGGGGAAATAACTGCGCCTGAACCTCACGCGCGATCTCGAGCTCGCTCTGCATACGCAATTTCTCTTCGGACTCCCGCAGCAAGCGCTCCACGGAGGCGGTCATGCTGTCGAAGGCTTCGCCCAGCGCGCTGAGCTGATCATTGGAGGGAACGCCGATGCGGTAAGAGAAATCGCCTTTCTTCACTTGCTCCGTAGCGGCGTAAAGCTTGTCCACGGTCTGGGTAATGGAACGCGTCAAGCGCACGCCGATGAGGAGAGCGATGCCTTCAATGATGAGGAGAATAACGGCGACGACTTTGAACAGCATGACGTAGACGTCGGAATACTCTCCCTGCGTTTCCAGCAGGCGCCGGTTGAGGGCCATAACCCTTGAGCTCACGTAGACCACTGCGGCTGCGGCCAGTTTCTGTTTTGTGTCTCCTTGCCACGATACGGGATCAAGCGACGACGCGCCAACCACCGTGATATCGAAGAGATTGGCCGGTTCCGGAAGCTTTATCCTTTTTGAGTAAAGGCTTGCTGATTGATAGAAGGCCCCCGGCGCGGTTTCGAACTGAGCCTGCATCCTCGAATTCAGCGGCAGGGCCTCGCCATGTGGGGACCGCGTGGTCATGATACCTACAGGCCCGATGCCCTCGCCCGACATGTCAAGCAACTCGGGCGTAAAGGGTTCGGAAAGAATGGCAACCAGGTTTCCTGCTGCCGTAGGCACACGCGCTATGCAACGTAAGGCCAGTTGGCCCCTGTCCGTCACAATCCCTGAGAACTCCTCCTCGTTGAACCAGGACGGAGTCGTCAAAGGAGATTGGATATTGGCTCCCTGCAAGCGAAAGGCCCTGTCTTGCGATTCAATCCGCAGCGTTATTTCGAGCTCGGGATAGTTGGCGGCATGCCCCTTGAGCTGGTTCACATAGAAACTCTGGAGCCGATCGAAAGCCTGGTCCGGTTTTGCGAAGGCATTCAAGCGCGCCTCGTGAGCCACGGCACGATTGAGTTGCTGAAGCACGCTGAGGCGCTCGCGCAGGTCTGCGGTTACGAGAAGCGCCGCGAACTGACCACCAGCTATGAAGATGCCCAGTCCCACCAGCAGCACGATGAGGAGGATCGGGACAATGGCGACAAACACATAAGCAACGATCAACCTGCGGCGAAGGCGCCAAGGCCGGATCAATGCAATGAGCCGACCCAGGTAGTAGAACCCGCAGGTGGCCGCCGCGAGCCCGAACAGAATCCAGAGCGCCACCGGAGCGCCACCGAAAAGCCGAGCCACACTTAACAGGGCAGCACCGTAAGCTAACACCCAGACGGTAAAACGGGCCATTCGGTGCGTGCGATATTCTCGCAGGAGAGCTTTAAGCAGCGCGTTTAACATCAGGAATGAACCGGCGAGCTTTCTTTAGGAACTGCCTGGTTTTCGAGCGCACTGTGCCGCCGCCCGTAGCTGAAGTAAATCACCAGCCCGATCACCAGCCACACCACCAGGCGCAGTTGCGTCATCGGGGAAAGACCGATGATCAGAGTGCCCGAGAGGAGGATTGACAGAATCGGTACCAGCGGCACCAGCGGCGTCCTGAATGGACGGCTCAAATCGGGATGCGTCCTCCTCAGGACCCACACTCCCGCACTCACCAGCATGAACGCCAGGAGTGTACCGACGCTGGTCATTTCATCCAAAACGCTCAGCGGAACCAGCGTGGCCAGCACCGCCACGAAGAGGCCTGCAACGATAGAACTTTTGTAAGGCGTGCGAAAGCGAGGATGAATCGCACTCGCCCAGGGCCACAACAGCCCGTCGCGAGACATCGAATAGAACACCCGCGATTGCCCCAACAACATCACCAGCATGACGGTGGCCAGCCCGCCCAGAGCCCCAAGTTCCACCATAAACGTCGCCCACTGTTGCCCGGTGGCACGAATTCCCACGACGACCGGATCGGGTACGTTCAGTTGAGTGTAAGGAACAAGGCGGGTGAGCAGGCCCGAGACCAGGATATAAAGAATCGTGCAGATTACGAGCGACCCCAGAATGCCAAACGGCATATCTTTTTTCGGATTCTTGGCTTCCTGAGCAGCCGTGGAGACCGCGTCAAAGCCGATATAAGCAAAAAACACTACTCCTGCACCTCGTAAAATGCCCGACCACCCGAAGTGCCCCTGCTCTCCTGTATTGGGCGGGATGAACGGATGCCAGTAATCCGGCTGCGACTTGTGGGCGAATAGAAATGCGGCGGCCAGGGCGATGAACAGGCATACAACTGCAACTTTGAGGATCACGATGGCCGTGGTGAAGTTGGCTGATTCTTTGATGCCGATCACCAGGATCGTGGAGATTGCCACGATCACGAGAAAGCCAATGTAGTCATAGGTCAAATGTATGTTTCGGCCGAAGAGCATGAAATCAGAATGCGGGATGGGTGGCAGTCCCCAACCAATATCCTTGAGAAAAGCCCGCAGGTGGCCGCTCCAGCCCACCGCCACCGTGGCGGCCCCAAAGGCATACTCGAGAATTAAGTCCCATCCGATGATCCACGCCACCAACTCTCCCAGCGTGGCATAGGAGTAGGTATACGCGCTGCCCGCGATCGGGATCATGGAAGCAAACTCGGCATAACACAGGGCGGCGAAGGCACAGGCGATTCCCGCCAGAATAAACGAGAGCAGGATCGCCGGACCGGCAAACTGCGCCGCAGCCTGCCCAGTGATCACGAATATCCCTGCACCGATGATCGCTCCGATGCCGAGAGTCAGCAGGTTGATGGGCCCCAGGGCGCGGCGCAAACCATGCTCAGACTCCACTGCCTCGCGTCTCAACTCGTCGATGCTCTTCTTTCTCCAAATACTTTGCATTTCATCTCCGTAAAGCAGGAGTCAGAAGTCAGGAGTCAGGAGTCAGGAGTCAGGAGTCAGAAGAGAGGGCTGAGGACCCAGCCTTCTGCCCACGAACTCCGACTGTTCCTCACCGTCCAGTGCCAGCCCGGACGCGTGCTTCCCTCCTGGTCGTCTATCCACTCACTTCTAGACTCGGTCCGCTGGCTCCTGACTCCTGACTTCTGACTCCTGGATCCTCAATCCTGCTCTTCTCCGCCAAAGAAAATAGACTGGCACACCGAGTGCCACGATGCTGAGGCCGGCAAGGCTGCGTCCAGGCTTGTGGGTGAGGAGCGCCCCCTCCACGAACGCGGCAAAGGCGATGTAGATCGCGGGGACAACGGGGTAGCCCCAGGCCCGGTACGGTCTCGGCGCGAGGGGGCGCGTCCGCCGAAGCTGGAAGACGCCCGCCAGAGTTAAAGCATAGAACAATACCACGGCGAAAATCACGTACTCTAACAATTCGTTGTACGTCCCGCTCAAAGTCAACAGTCCTGCCCACACGGCTTGCACGCCGAGGGAAACCGCCGGGGTGTGATGTTTCGGGTGCACTTTGGCCACGGAAGGAAAGAACAGGCCATCCTTCGCCATGGCGTAGTAGACACGAGCTCCGGTCAGGATCAGACCGTTCATACATCCGAAGGTCGAGATCATGATCGCCGCTGCCATCAAGGTAGCGCCCTTGCCTCCCAGCATGACCTGCGCCGCCGCCGTCGCAACCCTATCTTCTGCCGCGTGCTGGATGCCCGCGAAGGGCAGGACGCGAAGATAGATCCAGTTACACGCCACATAAAGAGAACAAATGGTGATGGTGCCCACAAACAGCGCCAGGGGCAGGTTACGCCGGGGATTGACAATCTCGCTGCCCGTAAACGTAACGTTGTTCCAGGCATCGGAGGAAAATAGCGGACCCACCAAAGCCACGGATATGATGGTCAAGGTTGCCAGATTCCAATGCGCGCCACTCCAATATCTCTCCTGGTGGACAATGGCGGCCGGGTGAAGATTCGACCAGCAGACTCCCAGCGCCACCAACCCCAACAGCGTAGCAACTTTGAGCGTCGTAAAAACGTTCTGCACCCATGCGCCGAGCCGCAGCCCGAATACGTTCAGCACACTAAGAAAAAACAACGCCAGCACCGCCACCAGTTGCTGCGAGGACAGCGTGAACGAAACCGTTTGATGAAAAACCTCAATTCGCCCGAGGTTGATGAGGAGATTCTGGGTTGATACCCAGGGCACCAGAACTCCCAGGAACTTCCCGAAGGCCACCGCCACGGCAGCCATCGTCCCCGTCTGGATTATCAAGAAAAGGGTCCAGCCGTAAAGAAATCCGAAAAGCGGCCCGAAGGCCTCACGCAAGTAAATGTACTGCCCGCCGGCCGCAGGCATCATGCCTGCCAACTCGCCGTAGGTCACTGCCGCCGCGACGGTCATGACTCCACTGACCACCCAACACAGCAGGAGAAGGCCCGGCGACTGCACTTCGCGCGCAATCTCAGCGGCCACGATGAAAATCCCCGAGCCGATCATCGAGCCCATCACGAGGGTGGTGCAATCGTAAAGGCGGAGGCCTTTGACCAGCTCCGAAGAGGAGGCCTGGGAGGTCGCAGCTTGGGAACCGGATGTTGCCATCTTAGGCCAATTTCACCTCTGCAAAGACTGCGCGGCGGGGCCGCAATTCCAAATTTCAAATTTCAGATTCCAGAAGCAGCGTAGTTGGCGGATTCCGCTCTGGAAAATCATCGCGTGTTATCCAGCGTCGTGAGCGGATTCCGCTCTGGAACATCATCGTGCGCCCTGAAGAAGCTCGCCTGAAAACCCTTAGCCCGCAGATTCTGACGGCAAAGGCTTTCACCTCAGAGGTCACAGCGCGGCGGAGCCGCAACTCAACGTGGCACGGCCATCCTGGCCGTGAGCACGGGCGGGACGCCCGTGCCACGAAATCTGCGCCGCCTTTAACTCAGGATGCTCAAGAACTCTCGCGCCCGTTCTGCGAGGTCCGGCGCATCCAGAAGTCCGCCGATCACTGCTACCGAATCTGCGCCGGCGGCCAGCACCTCGCGGGCGTTGTGCAAATTTATGCCGCCGATCGCCACCAAGGGCTTCTCCGTAGCACGCCGCGCCTGCCGCAACCCCTCGAGCCCAACTACCGGGTCAGGGTTGTCCTTGCTGGCGGTAGGGAAGATCGGACCAAATGCAATGTAATCGGCCGTGGTACCGTCCGCTTCCGCGACTTGCTCCAGCGAGTGAGTGGAAGTTCCTATCCACTGGCGAGTGGCAAGAACCCGGCGAGCCAACTCGACCGGCAAGTCGGTTTGCCCTAAGTGAACTCCGTCCGCAGATGCCGCCCGCGCCACATCGGCACGATCGTTGACAATAAGGGAGCAGCCGGCGTCGTGAAGGAGCTCCCGCAATTCCGTGCAGGCCTCGTAGAGTCGACGGGACGAAGCGTGCTTATCACGGAATTGTATCAAACGCACACCCGCCGAAATGAGTTCCCTCGCTGCCGCTCGCGGCAACCGGCCGCCCAGCCTTGCCGGGTCGATTATGGCGTAAAGGCGCGGAATCGAGACACCCATGGGCAGTAACGAAACGGCGAGCAACCACGCTCGGGACGGCGGCCGTCCGCTGACAAGTTGCATAGGTAGGGCTTGCCCTACCCCCAAACCTCAAATGATATCATCGCTGTTCTTGATGAAGCGTCGTAGGAAATGTGTGTCAAATTCCCCTGAGCGAAAATCCGGATCAGCCATGATTTTCTGGTGTATCGGTATGCCGGTGGCAACGCCCTCGATGATGAACATCTCGAGAGCCCGGGCCATGCGGGTTATGGCTTCTGAGCGGTCGTTGCCGCACACTACCAATTTCGCAATCAGAGAATCGTAATAGGGAGGAATAACGGACTCGGCGTAAGCGGCCGTATCCACGCGCACGCCGGTGCCGCCGGGGGCATGGAAGGCCGTGACCTTTCCGGCGGAAGGAGCGAAGGTTTCCGGATCCTCAGCGCAAATCCTGCACTCAATAGCATGCCCCTGCAACCCTATTGCTTTCCCTCCGAAATTCAGATGACCACCTGCCGCAATGTTGATCTGGAGTTTAACCAAGTCGACTCCCGTCACCATCTCAGTGACCGCGTGTTCGACTTGAATGCGGGTGTTCATTTCCATGAACTGGAGGTTGCGATCCTCGTCCATAAGGAATTCGACTGTGCCGGCGCTCGTGTAACCAACCTTTTGCAAGGCCTCAACGACTTGCAACCCCACTCGTTCCCGAGTTTCCTGGTCAAGCTGGGTGGAAGGAGATTCCTCCACCAACTTCTGGTGCCGGCGTTGGATGGTACATTCCCGTTCGCCGAAATGCACCACTTTGCCGTACTGGTCGCCCATCACTTGAAACTCGATGTGGCGAGGCGATTCAATGTGCTTCTCCAAATAGACGTCCGGGGTGCCAAACCACGCCGCGGCCTCATTCTGGGCGGTTTGAATGGCGTGCGGCAGTTCGTCGGCCGTGCGTACAACGCGCATGCCACGCCCGCCGCCACCCGCCGCCGCCTTCACCATGACCGGATATCCAGCGCGCTCAGCTTCTTCCAGCGCCATCGCCTCCGACCGGATCACGTCGGAACCAGGAAGAACCGGCAGGCCCAACTCCGCCATTGCCCGGCGCGCCTGGTTCTTATCCCCCATCATCCGCATGACGTCCGGACGGGGACCGATGAAAGTCAGGTTGGAAGCCTCGCAGACCTCGGCGAAGTAGGCGCTCTCCGCCAGGAACCCATAGCCAGGATGAATAGCCTCGGCGCCGGTGATTTCCGCAGCCGAAATGATGCTGGCAACATTCAGGTAGCTGTCCGCGCTGCGCGGCGGGCCGATGCACACCGCCTCATCTGCAAAGCGCACATGGAGCGAGTAGCGGTCGGCTTCCGAGTAGACGGCTACCGTGTCAATGCCCAGCTCCTTGCAAGCACAGATCACCCGCAAGGCGATCTCACCGCGATTGGCAATCAGAATCTTCTTGAACATACGGAGATTCGAAACTGGAAAATGGAAAATAGAAACTGGAAAATGGAAAATGGAGGGATCAACCATCACTTACTACTCAAGACGCCAGGGCACGCTTTCCAGTTTCCATCTTCCAGTTTCCATCTTCCAGTTTCCATTTTCCAATTTCCAGTTTCCAGTTTCCGTCACTTCCCCCGCGCGGGCTTGATGGCAAACAGGGACTGCCCGTATTCCACAGGTTGACCGGTCTCCACGTAGATGCGAGCGATCTCTCCCGCCACTTCCGCTTCCAGTTCATTCATGAGCTTCATGGCTTCAATGATGCAGAGCACCTGGCCCAACTGCACAGTGTCACCCACATTGACGAAGGGCGGAGCATTAGGCGCCGGGGCGGCGTAAAATGTGCCCACGATGGGAGACTTCATGACGTACAGATCCTCGGCGGATTCTGCGGGTGTTTCGGCAGCGAGGGGCTCTTCCACTAACGGTGGTGCGCCCGGGGGAGGGGCGGGCGCCGCCGGCAACGGCGGGAGTGGAGGCGCGACAGCGTTCGGGACATAAGCTTCTTCGGCGCCCTCGCTCGATGGCAGATAGTTCCCACGCTTGATGCGAATCTTTGCGCCGTTCTGCTCTAATTCAAACTCGGTTACTTGGCGCTCAATCAGCACATCGATGAGATGCTTAATTTCTTTGAGTCCCCAAGCCTTCCCGCTTCCTTCGGCGCCGTGCGTCGGATTCTTCCCGGCCATATTCCTCATTCTCCGAACCGTTCAGTGGGACGGTTTGCGAATCGCCCCTGCTACGCGATAATCCAGCGGTCTTTAGGGGCAGGGGTCAATACTTCCGGACCATCAGGCCCTACTAAGACAGTATCCTCAATGCGAATTCCACCCCAGCCTTCCAGATATACTCCAGGCTCCACGGCCACCACCTGGCCTGTTTGAAGGCGGGTCTTCTCGCCCCGTCCCAACCTGGGCATTTCGTGGGTTTCCATGCCTACGCCGTGTCCGGTACTGTGAGTAAAGAACCGCGCCAGCCCATATGCCGCCAGGGTTCTCCTGGCAACGTCGTCGACTTCACCGGAGCAGACTCCCGGCAGCGCTGACCTGACAGCTTCCGCCTGAGCCTCTGCCACAGCGTTGAAAACACGCCGGACATGCCGGGAGGGCGGCCCCAGGTGCAGCGTTCGGGTCATATCAGCAGCGTAGTCGCCAAGTATAGCACCGAGATCAAAGATCACCAATTCATTTTCCCTCAATAACTTGCGAGAGGGACCCGCGTGGGGAAGCGCGCCGCGCGAACCGGAGGCGACGATGGTCTCAAACGCCGCACCCCGCGCGCCCTGTTTTCGCATCTGATACTCAATCTCAGTGGCAAGGTCACATTCGCTGACTCCCGGCCGGACGATGGCCAGGACTTTTTCAAACACCTCAGCCGTGATTCTCCCGGCGTCGCGAATCTTCGCCACTTCTTCCTCGTCCTTTATGGCACGGAGTTTCTCTACCAACCCTGGCGCCGGCAGGAACTTGACGCGCCGTCCGGCATCCTTCTCGAGCCGTGAAAAGTCAGCACAACTCAGGTGCGCCGGCTCGTAGCCTACCCGGCGAATTCTGTGCGCCTTCAGCCACGACGCTGCCCCCTTGTGAAGGCCTTTCCTCTCCTCGATCACTTCCACTCCCCTGGCTGCTTCGCGGGCCTCGAGCGTGTAGCGCGGGTCCACCCAGAGGATTCCCTCGTGAGAGTCGAAAAGTGCGATTCCCGCGGTCGCTCGAAAACCTGTCAGGTAGGCGATGTTGGTCAGATTCGTGACCAGCAGGAAGGAAAGCCGATGCTGCTCCAGCGCCGCTCGCAGAGCGCTTTGCCTTTCAGCGTGTGTGTTGTTCATGGAATAGTGCCAATGCGATGGTAAGGCAAGGCCCCCCTCGCCGCGGAGGAGTGCGGCCTGCCTGCCCCTTGAAACCTGATTCCGGCTTGCCTGATCTCTACGCCCTGGAACTGCCCTTCGCGGTTACTTGGGAGAACGCGCAGGCCACGCTTTGGTTCTAGTGCCGCGTCTCAATAATTCGCAATATAAGTCGAGACGATTCGGCCGCGGGTCAGCAGCCCCGTCAGGGGCGCCATAAAGTAGCCCAGGGCGTGAACCCTGAGTTGGGCGGCCTTCACCCCGCCTGCGGTACCCCTCTCCCGCCCGAGCGGGAGAGGGGACGGGGGTGAGGGAGGGGCCTCACGAACCCACGGCTTGCTCCGTGGGCTACTTGCTGACGCCCGCTCCGCGGGCTGACATATTCAACGAACTCCTGGGACGCGACACTAGCTGGTCGTCAGTATCCTGGGAGAAACAAAGAAGATCAACTCCTGGTCCGAGTCTAGGACGTTCGTCGACTTGAAGAGATTCCCGAGGAGGGGAATGTTTCCAAGCAACGGTATCTGCGTGGTGGAGTTCTGGCGTATCGTCAGCGTGATTCCGCCAAACACCACCGTCCCTCCATCCGGCACGAGCACCTGGGTGGTGGCTTGCTGGACATTAATGCTCACGGCTACATTAGTGATGATGTTGCCGGGACTGTTGTTTTGCACTTGGAGCTTCAGGAAGATGTGGCCGTCGTTTGTGACCTGTGGCGTGGCGGAGAGCTGGAGCGTTGCGTCCGCATAGTTTGACGTAATGGTGTTGTTGATGCTGGTTTGGACCGGAAGCTGTACTCCTTGCTGAACCATCCCTTGAACGTTATCCTGCGTGATGATGCTCGGGCGCGAGATCGTCTTGGCTTGACTGCGAAGCTCCGCCGCCGAAATCACCGCATCAATCAGGTAACGCTGCGAGAAGTTGGTAATCGCCACTACACCGAAGCCAGCGCCAGCGTTTTGAGGAATGGTGAACGAAGCCGGCCCCGACGTGCTCGGGGTGATGCTGGCTCCCGACCCCGTCTGTGCGGCGCCGCTCGTCGAACCCGAAGTATTCGCGGCCGTTCCCACTAAGGCGGCCGACAAGGTCCGCTGAAATGATGAGTTGGCCTGAACAATCCTGGCCTCGATGGCCACCTGCTTTGTCTTGGTATCCAGTTTGGCAATCGTCTCCTCGATCTTCGGGATCTGCGAGGCCACGTCGGAAATAATCAGCGTATTGGTGCGTTTGTCTACGAGCACAGTCCCGCGGGGCGTCAGCGGCCCTGCGCTCGAACCGTTCCCATCTCTCTCGCGTTTACCGGCCCAGGTATTGAACAGGGTCATGATCTCACTAGCGGTGGCATAATTCACCGGCCGGAAAATCGTAACCAGCGGCGCCGCCCTCAGCCGCTGCGCAGCCAACTTGTTCGCCGTCTCCTGCTCCGCCAGAAGAGTGTCAATTCTGGCGATGCGGAGAACATTTCCTTCCAGAACCTTGCCCAGTCCATTGTCCTTGAGAACGACCTCGAGTGCCTGGTCCCAGGGGACGTTGTCCAGAACCATGGTGACAGAACCCGAGACATTGGGATCTACAAGTATGTTCAGCCCACTGATCTCGTGAATGAGACGGAAGAAATCCTTCAGGTCAACGTCCTTCAGGTTGAGTGAAATCTGATCGCCAGTGTAAGCCGGAGTCCCCTCACCCGCGGGCGCGGGCGCTTCCGCAACGGCGCCCGGATTTAGGCGCGGGTTCGAGGTGTTTCCCGCGCTCAACACTCGCGCAGCTTTTTCTGCCTTAAGAGCCTCCGGCGTGGGATTCTGAGCTGTCTGGCGGGGCGCCGCAGCAACGTCTCGTCTGCTCTCTGAAACAGGAATTAAAGGGTTGTAGACATGCCCCGGCTCATCACGCTTAGCAGCCAATTCGAGGGTTGGCGATTCCGAAGACGTACCCTCGAGGGTGGCGGGGGCGCTCTGTGTTGCGGCTGACGCTGGGGTGGCCACAGGCTTCACAGTCTGATCGTGCGTTTTCGCCACCGGCGCAGTCGCGTGGTTCTCAGCCGCCTCTTTCTTCAGTGCAGCCTTCAGGGCAGCCACAGGAGAGACGGAAGTCCCTGAGGTTGACACCGCTTTGGGAGGCGTTGCACCACTAACGCCAGCCTCCTCTGTTGAGCCCGCCGCGGCAGCGGCTGGAGAGTTGGCCAAGGAGCGCGGCTTCACCTCAAGCCGTATACCGCCCTCGGACGACTGGGTCTCAAATGAGGGGTTGCCCGCAAGATCAGCCACAATGCGGACCACCTCTGGATCCTCCGCCCGGTACTGGCTCACCCGCACTTCCTTCACAATTGCGGAGGTCACAGGAATAAGTTGATTTCGGACCGCGTTTGTCATCCCCTCGACGTCCACCACCAGCCGGTCCGGATGGTCGAATCGGTAGACTTGGAATGTCGCGGGCTTCGTCATGGCCACATCAATCGTGACGTCTCCCGCCGGCTTGGGTGTAACCAAGACCTCAGAAATAGCCGGCTTCTTTGGCGTCTTGGCGAGAGCGACTGACGGGGTTGGGCGCGCAACGGAAACCTCTGTTGGGCGGCTCTCAGGGGCGCGCGGCGTTGCTACCAACAACCATGTCGTCGCCAACCAAAAGGTGAAAAGTCGTCTCATCTGCCTTCTCCCGGAGCTGAACCCAGTTTGATTTCCACTTCGCGCGTAACCACCCGGCCCCGAGAGTCGAGTGTGTTCTCCTTAAAGTAAATAGCTTCCGGAGTGATTTTGCTAACCACGCCGTTGTACACGGCATCGTTGACTCTCAGGAAGTAAGCCCGTTTCGTGTGATTTGTAACCACCGCGATCATATCCTCGGCGGGCTGCTGGCGCACAATCCCCTCGAGTCGCAGGCCGGATATCAGTAATCCGCGTGTGCCTGCGGGCAATGGTCCTAGCTCTAATGCTGAGCGACCGGCGGAACTCGGCGCCGCCCATGCCTTGAATGGATCCCTTCGCCCGGCCGCGGTAGATGACTCGCTTGGAGTTGTCGTCTTGGGTGTCCGGGCCACTACGACCTGCCCTCCTGCGGAAGCCGCTCCCGCCTTCGCAAGCGGCGCGGGATTGTGGACGATCGTGGCCGGCGGAGTCCCCGGCGCAGCCGTCTTCGTCAGCCCGGCCTCTCCTGCCTTTGCGGTCGATATGGCTGCCATCCCAGGCGGCGAGACATTGCCGCCGACCCTGGGAGGCGGAAGCGTGGTTTTGGGGACGGGCATGTTGGCAGCGGGCGTCTGCGCAGCCGGGGCCTGCCCGGAGCAAGCTCCCGTTATTGCCACCATCAGAATAGGCACACAGACCGTCAGGGTCGCGCGCCGGAGCTGATGTCTGCTGTAAAACATAGTCCTCGTCCTACCCTATTTCTTCGTTCTGACCGAGGCCGTAGCCCCTGGGCACAGGCAACAGTGCCTGTGCTACACCTATCTCTTCGGTGTTGCCGGGGCCGTTTTTGGAATCGCGCTGAAGTAGCTGGTCAATACGCAATTAGCCCCCACCGTTTCACCCGCACCAACTTTGAACGACCCCATGCCTCCCCCCGCCGGGGGGCCTAAAGAAAGACCGGAAACGCTTACGATGCGCTGTTCACGCGCCACGTGGTCGAAGAAGGCCAATAGCCCGTAGTATGTCCCATCGAGCCGCAGGTTGAAAGGCATCTCGGTGTAAATATCCTTCTGCACCAGAGTCTGCGGTATGAAAGTGCGAATATTCACGTCAGCAGCTTTGGCGTCGGAGAACACCGTCTTCAGGAAATCATCAGTAGACTGTTCCTCCGGAACAATGGACCTTAGCGCCTCGAGCTGCTTCTGCAGCTCCGCAATTCGATTCAGGTACGCGGCCCGCTCTCGTTCGATCGACTGGTTGCGCAGGTTCTCCACCTTGAGCTTTTCGGTTTTTTCCATTAGGGCATTCCGCGTTTGCTGAACGGGGAGTACCAGGAAATAGAAAACCGCTCCCGCCAGAGCCACCGCGATCAAAGCATAAACTCCGCCCTGCACAGCTACCGGAAGTTCACCGAACGACTTGGGCATCGCCATTGCGCTAGTCCGCTTACAGTCCTTTTGGCAATCTCGTAGGGGCGGCTCGCGAGCCGTCACTACCTCGTCAGCACTCCTTTTGGTAATTGCTCGAGGGCGGTTCGCGAACCGCCCGTATTACGCTTACATTCCGGGCCGCTGAGGGCTAGCCGCTCCGGCACTCGCCTGGGTGAGCGTCGTCGCCCCCGAAGGCGGCTTGTACGAACAGTCCAATTTAAACATGTAGCTCGCTAGATCCTGCTTGTCGTCTTCGTAGAATTGTCTGAGCTGCACGTCATCGAAATATCCGGAACTCTTTAATAAAGCCAGCAAGGTTGCAACCGAATTAGCAGACCCTGCTTGCCCCTGGATGGCCACGCGGCCACCGTCATGAGTCACGGAAGCAAAAAAGAGGTCGGTGGGAGTTTTGGCCACTACACTTCCCAGGACGTTCATGAATTCTGTCGGGCCCACGCGGCTGGTTTGAAGCAGTTGGACGGCTTTGACGCGCAGTTCGAGCTGCGCGCGCGTGCCTTCGTATCTGGCGTTTTCCTGCCGGATGGCCACCAGGCGCGTCTGCTCGGCCTGCTGTTTCTTGAGTTCCACATTCAGCTTGGCAATCGATCCGTTCCAGATCAAGTACATCAGACCCACGATCCCAAAGCTCACCACCAGAGCGCCGAGGAAAATCCACACGTGCAGCATCGACTTCTGGGCAGGCGCCACAGGCTTAGCCTTCGGCTTCGGCGCCGCCAACCCCAGCAAGTTGATCTTAATGAAGGACATGGTCAGTCAAAGCTCCTCAGCGCCAGCCCTGTCGCCACGCACAGACTGGGGGCAATATCTTGCAGCAGAGCCTCGTCGAACTTCCGCGGATCTACTTTCACTTTTCGAAAAGGATCGATGATTTCCACCGGAACACGGAATTCCTCTTTCAACTGCTCCACCAAGCCATCGATCACGGCCGTCCCGCCTGCCAGGTAAATCGCGTGAATGTTATCCGCTGAAGATGCCTGCCGGAAGTAGTCGAAGGTCTTCTGAACTTCCAGCATCAGGATCTCCGAGACGGAGCGAAGATGGGGAAGCTTCTGCTCGCGCGTTACGGCGCTGACTTGCTGACCCTGCTTCAGCTTTTCCGCATCTTCGTAATTCAAGTCGAGTTCTTTTTGCAAAATGTCCGTATACTGGTTGCCCCCGACCGAGACATCCCGCGCAAACAACGGAGACTCTCCTCGTCCCACCACGATGTTGGTAATGCTGGCGCCGATGTTGAGCAGAGCCACGACCATATCCGGAGGAATGTTGTAGTTCGCTCCGAATGCGTTGAACAAGGCAAAGCCGTCGTAGTCCACGATAAAGGGCGTCTTATTCGCCTGGTTCACGACGTTGATGTGGTTGAGAATCTTCTCCCTTTTCGCCGCCACCAACATGACGTCAATTCCCTCGCCCGAGGGAGAATCCCCCAGCGGCTGGTAGCTCAGGTTCACATCGGAGATGTCAAATGGAATGTGCTGCTGGGCCTCGTAGGGCATGACCTCACTCAGGTCTTCGTCGGCGGCCGCGTTGACTGTAATTCGCTTCACGATCACGGCGTGCCCGGAAACCGAAGTGGCCACGTTCCGAGTTTTGATTTTGTTGCCTTCGAAGATCCTTTCGATGGCGGCAGAAACCGTGAGGGCATCCATGATCGCGCCGTCCACCACTGTGTCCTGTCCCAGGAGTTCCAGGCCGAAGTTGACCAGGTCATAGGAATCCCCGTGTTTCTTGAGCTCCACGGCCTTGACGGCGCTCGACCCGATATCCAACCCGACCAAGCCCTTCCCTTTCCCCATCCCAAACATCCGTTTTGCTCCCTACTGATTGGTAAGGCCTTTCCTCCGCGGCGAACGATGACAGGATTGTGTGCTCTGCATCTCCATCCAGCGGTCCAGAAGCGTCTTCTTGAACTTCCACCGATTTCCTAGTTTAAAGGCGGGGATCTTCTCATCGAAGACGTACTTGTAAAGCGTTTCACGGGAGACTCCCAAGTACTCCGACGCTTCCCGAATGTCCATAACCTCTCTGGTTTCTGCCATACCATGAACCCCGCAATTTAAGTTCGTTCACTGCCCGCTTCCGAAGATGAGCCTCTCAGGCACAGGAATAGTCGCACTCTCATGGGTCTTTGCAGATGCGCCTTGGGCTCGTGTGCTGTCAACATGCACTTGGGGGGTTTTGGGGGGAATCTTCGAACCTTCTTAGGTGTTTTTCCCATTATCTTCGGTGAATTACGCTATATCCTAGGCTCTACGCCGGGACACCTCAATGTATACGCCTTAGAAATCCTGGTTTCCATAGTACTTTCGTGCTGCCCCTGTCCCACCCAACCTCGGAGTTGACGCGTTCGCGAGGAGGGTATATACCTGCCTTGTATCGGAGTCAAAACGGATACTCCGCTTCCTATGGATTCTCTTCCTGTCAAAAGCCGACTTCTACTGGCCGCCCTATCAATCTGGCTGCTGGCTGTCCCGCCGGTGAAAGGGCAAGAACCCCTGAGCGCTGCCGATGCGGAACAGGTTGGACGCATCTTCGACCTCGAACGTTCTCCTCTCCCTCTGCATTGTTCAATCCAGCCGCAGAAGCCCATGCTCGACTTCGCGTTTCGATTCGATGTGGGCTACATCATCAGTTGCTCGCTTTCCACATTCGAAGGACGCGCAACTGACGTCTTCGTCTACGCTCGAATTACGCCGCAGGGGGGCCGGCCCCTTCTGTTCGGCGAGGACTACCGGTTGCCGGAGGCGACTGATGTGACCAGGCACCGCCAACTGAAACAGGACTTTCAGATGAGCGGAGGGCTGGCAGTAGGAGAGGGAATTTATCAAGTGGAAGTTCTGGTAATGGACCAGCGAACGGCCCGCACGTCGCGCAAGCGCTGGCTCGCGCGAGTGGGCCACGCCGGCGAAAAGCGCGCTGTGCAACTGGCCGTCTCTCCCGGGTCGGTCATCCCCATGGGTGTTCGGCCGTGGCCCATCACATTGGACAAGAGCGGCAAAGGCTTACGCCTGACGGTCCTGCTGGATGCCGCGCCCCTGAATCCCCGCACGCCGGCCCTGCGCGCCTGGGATCGGGCGTTCTTGCTGGGCTCGCTTTCCACTTTGCTGAGGCAGATCCCGTGCGACTCGGTGCGCCTGCGAGCCTTTAATCTCGAGCAGCAAAGAGAATTGTTCCGAAGGGATGAGCTCGATGATGCGGGATTCCTGCAACTCGCCGCATCGCTTCGCACGCTGGAACTGGGAACAGTCTCTTACCGCGTGCTGCAACAGCGGCAAGGGTGGCTCGAGCTGTTGTTGAATTACGCCAATCAGGAGTTAACTGCCCACGATCCGGCAGACGCCGTCATCATTCTTGGGCCCCGGTCGCGCTACTCCGCAGACGTTCCCCGCGCGGGGCTGAAGGAGCGCGAGACTCCCAATCCGCGTTTCTTCTACTTCGAGTACTTCCCCGGCGCCTTCCAGACCGGCCAACCCCCGGATGTCTTGAGCAGTCTCACCAAACGCCTGGACGGAACGGTCTGCGCTATTTTCTCTCCCGGCGACCTTGCGCGCTGCGTGCAAAAAACGCTGGCCCGCGTGCGGCCGCGGACGGAGCCGTCCACTCCCAGCCGCTGGCCCGCCCGTCCTGCACCACAGAACTAACCAAACTTCCGCGGCCGGCTGAGTGAAATACTGGATTTGAAAAGGGTTGCGATTTCATTCCGTCACTATGTTGGAGACCTCGTGCCAGCTTCTCACTGGCTTCATGACCTCCGTGG
>JBELAJ010000550.1:0-5672 GCA_049508935.1 Terriglobia bacterium
AACTCCGTCCCCGAGTCAAGAATCCATCGACCGGCGGGTGATTTCGCAGTCGGAAAACGATTCCGCCTGGGAAGCCCCGGTCCGAATTAAACGCGCCAAGCCCGCTTCCCTCTCGATTCCCGGCGACTTGGCAGCACGGGCGGCTTTCCTGGCCCGCGTGCATCGCGCCACCGACCTGGAGAGTTGGGTCGAACGCGTTCTGCGCGAGCGCGTCGAACTGGAGGAGTCCGCCTTCAGCGAGGCCAAGAAAAACCTCACGCCGTAATCGCACGCAACTACCTCCAACCGGTTACCGCGGAAGTTGGCAGCGGGGAGGTGTCCTTTAGCCGACGGATTCCGCCGCGGATCTTCCCCAATTCGAGCCGCGTTACGATGTTTCTCGTCGCGAACATGAGATGAAAAGCCGCACAGGAACGCAAAATGCGCGTACCTGTGTGCTACCCGCTACCTAGGAGCTAATTCCCAAACCCCGTTCGAGCCAACTTCCGAGTAGACTACCATACGCCAGGAACCACCGGGCGGCGCTTACGCGACAAGGCTGTATACGGCTGGGTGGACGTTTGGGTAGCCACAGTCAGCGCCGTTCTGACTGTGGGCACTTCTCAAACCCGCCGCGCGGACAGCACCGCGCTAATTCGGGCGTTGTGCAGAAGGGAACGAAGAGCCCACAGTCAGGAAATCGCTGACTGTGGCTACCCGCTCCGGAATATCGTGACCGCCTCCCGCGACACGCGCTCTGATTCTCGTCAGGGCAAGATCAACGGTCGGCACCAGCACATAGAAGAAATGCACCTGGTATCCGCGCTTCTTGAGACGGCGAATCAGGCCGAGATAACTCCGGCCTGCAAGCGTCGTCTCGAAACCGAAATCGTCGCCACGCTCCACATAGCGATCGATTTCATCCAGCGGCAAGAATTTCGTCGCAAAAGTCGTTTTACCTGCACCTTTGGGTCCGGCAATGATGTAGAGATTGAGGCTCATAATTATCGAAGAGCGGTCATCGTCGAGCATTATCTCACAGCGTTACGATTGGGGACACAGACGGAGCATTGATTGCCGCCACGGAAGAACTTATCCAACGCCTCGGCGCGGTGGGCGGCGTCTGAAGTCTCATGCAACGAAACTGCCCTCTCCACCGAATTGACTTTGGCAAAAGAGGGGTAGCGTGGAGGTATCCGTCAGCCGACGGATTCCTCCGCGGATCTTCCCAAATTCGAACAGCGTTACGATGTTTCCCGTCGCGAACACGAAATGAAAAGCCGCACAGGAACGCAAAATACGCCTACTTGGGCGCTCCTTTCGCAGGCACGCGACCCACAGGCCCGCGGGTTCGGGAAAAAGCGTTGTTTTTTCCCCTTCCGATATGGCTATAATAGCCATGACAGGAGGGAACCGCATGCGCAGTGTCAATGTTGCCGAGTTGAAGAACTCCCTGAGTCGGTATCTGACTTACGCCAAACAGGGGGAAGAAATCGTCGTCCGGGACCGCAATCTGCCTGTGGCGAAGCTCGTCCCCCTCTCCGTCGACGAAACCAGCAAGGAAGAGCTGATTTTAGTCGCAGCAGGCAAAATGCGTTTGCCGCAGGCTCCTTTAGACATTCACAAGCTGCTCAAGATCCGCACCGGCCGCGTTCGCGCGAGTCAAGCCATCCAGGCCCTGTTGGACGAACGGGCGGAGGGGAGATGAAACCGCAATCAGCGTTTTTCGATGCCAGTGCGCTGGTCCCGCTCTGTGTTCGGGAGGCCACCAGCCGCCAGGCTCAGGCCCACCTGCGACAGAGCTTGCCGGTGGTGTGGTGGGGAACTCCGGTCGAGATCCATAGCGCGGTGGCCCGCCTCCACCGATTGGCCGTTTTGAGCGATCGCGAACGCAAGGGAGCTCTGGCTCGGCTGGAGCTGTTGAGCCGGGGATGGAGAGAGATCCTCCCGGCGGACTCGGTGCGGGAATTGGCGAGGCAATTGTTGGATGTCCATCGGCTTCGAGCTGCCGACAGCTTGCAACTGGCGGCGGCTCTCACCTGGTGTCACCAACAACCCAGGAACCGCAATTTTGTTTCTGGCGATCAGCAGCTATCCCAAGCCGCGGCCTCGGCGGGATTTACTGTCCTTGCGCTTTCCCCTTAGCTCGCGGGGAAGGACCGACGCCCAAAACCAGCGGGGAGGTATCCTTCAAGTACGGTTCAATGGACTTCCTCCCAACCTTCAGCGTCCCACGCCAACAGGTCCTCGTCACGCGAGAACTCCCCGTTTCGGGGAGGCAGGGCACGGTATATATCTCGATCGTCAGCAGGAGGCCGCGCGGTGATGAAGCGAAGAAGGCGGAGACGCTCGTCGGACGATAGGCAATCGACCAAGGGGAAAATATCTTCGGCGCTCAGGTGCTTTGGCATCAGACCTATTCTACCAGACGGTAGCGCGGTGTAGCGTGGCTTATCTCATGAGCCTCCGCCATCCGGTCGTCGGGCGGTCTGAAAATTCATGCAACGAAATTGCCCTCTTCCCCCGAATGGACTTCGCCAAAAGAGGGGCGGCGTGGAGCTATCCGTCAGCCCGTCGGCGGCCAGGTCTCGCGACCGACGGATTCCTCCGCGGATCTTCCCAAATTCGAGCAGCGTTATGATGATTCTCGTCGCGAACACGAGCTGATAAGCCGCACAGGAACGCAAAATGCGCGCACCTGTGCGCTAACCGCCGATCGTAGCTAGGGGTTATTCCGTTGGGTTGGAGTTTCCAGGCGAGCCTGTACCAGGCACTTCCACAAGCCCTACGTCGCTGAGTCCGATTTTTGCGCGGGCTTCGCGCAGTTGGCTGCCAATCCTGACTCTATCCTCCCATTTGATGACACGGTGACCTAAATTACTCTCAATAGATCGCAGCAATTTCTCCTTAACGTTCGTGTTCGCTTCCAATAATTCGACCAACTTAATCTGTTCGCTGAAGTAGAAATCCCATGCCGGGCCCCGCTCGATCCACTCGCGCAGCATTTCGGACCTACGTTCTCGACTCAATTCTTGAAGCGTGTTCTTGATTTGACTATCGTTCCTACCCGACAAGAGGGCAAGGACGCCCGGCCACGCCCTTTCTTCGTCGATCTGGGAAAGCAGGGTCAAATCGGTCTCACCGTAGTCCAACAGCAAACGTTTTTGCTGTTTGAGCTTCACCACGGCGTCATACGCAATGTCCTTCGGTAGGCTCTTAACGATCCTCATTATCTGCGATGGGCGAACCGGTTGTTCTATCATCCTGATGGCGCCAATCCGCTCTTCAACTGAATAATTCGCAATAGCCTCTGCCGCAGTATCTGTTGCAGGCCTAAATTGCCCCACTTTTTCTGTGTTCCCGTACATCCCTGCGACCAGTGACGGGAGGGACGATTGGTCTGCGATCTGGCCTAACGCCAGTGCCGCGGAATTCCGAACCTCGCGCTTTCCATGCCCTACCAAGGAGTGGAGTTCTGCCATAGCCGGCTTTCCGAGGCGCGCAGCGAGATCGATTCCCTGCTGTCGTGTTGCTTGATTGCTCGAACGGATCAGTCGCGACATTTCCTTTAAGTCAGGATGGCGTGCCCCTGGCGCGCCGCTTAATATCGCTAGAACATGACCGAGCGCCAGGGCTATGTCTTCGAAGGCGTATTCAAGAACGTCGTACCTGTCGTCGGGCTTCCATGCTGTCATTCTGGTCCAGATCGCATCGAAAGGCGCGAAGATGCTTGCAATACCGCTGGGCGGGGGTGCCCCAGACCGAACAGGTGGGATGGATGTGAGCAACTCGTACAAGATACAGCCCAGTGCGTAAATGTCCGCCCGTTGATCAACTGCTGTTGCGTCGCCAAAACGTTGTTCTGGTGCGTAATAGTCTCGATTCAGCAGGCGCTCGCTCGCGATTGTCTTCAGACCAACCGATACAAAATCTGGATTGACATGTGCAATTCCAAGATCGGCAACCCACGGGTCAGCCCTCTTCCCTATCAGAATGTTCTCTGGCTTGAGGTCACGGTGAACGATTCCGTGATCGTGAAGACATGAGACTCCGTCGCAGGCGTGAAGAAAGATTCTGACCTTCTTTTCCAGCCCGTCGGCGTCCTTATCCACACTTACGAACCTCCGCATCGTCGAAGGAGCGAGTGGCATAAGATAGAAGGGCAGTCTGTAGGCACCCACTTCCACAGCAGCCGACCCGAGCGATTGAACGATGTGCGGATGGTGGAGGCGTTCCGTCAGGGCAATCTCGTTATTGAACCGTTCGAGCGCACGGTCGTCAAGATCGCGACTGTCGGGTGGCACGTATACCTTTGCGACGACTTCCTCGTGGCCCCGACCTGTACATGCGAGTGCGACTCCATTTCCTCCGCGACCGAGCTCGCGTCGAATCTGGTATGAACCCTTGCCCACTACCAGGGTTTCGCGCTTCAGCTTATCAATTATTCTGCTTCTGTCCATACCTCTATCCCCAGCAATCTCTCGGGATGAGCAACTGGTTGTCAGCTGAATCGTCGCCGCTTGCGCTTGGGCTCATCCTCGTTTAATCCAATTGCCCTCGGAATCGAAATTCCAAGGCGACGGATACCCACATGCATTCCACACCAAGTCAAAAAGAGCCTGGCTGGCGCATGGTGAAACCCTGCGAGTTGGGCATCGACGCGCGTCGATCGACCGAGTCGCAGAGCGTTGCTCTGCGCCAATCCGCCACCTGCTACTTAAGGCCGAAACTGCATTTCAGGGGCTCGACGAGCTCTGGAACGATCTTGTAAACCCACTCTCCATCGTTGTTCAATGCGGCCGTATACCAAGCCTTCGGTCCCTTCGCTTTCATCATGTTCTTCGTCATGGAACCGCCCACCCCGCTGTAGTCGTGTTGCTTCTTAACGCCAGCGGCCTTCCATAGCTTGGTCAGCAGAATCTCACCGTCTGCCTTCAGCCACGCTGTCATTGCATCTTTCTGGCCCGGATTGCCACAAGCGGCGGCTGAATTTACATGTTCGGCAAACCGCCGGGCCACGTCATCCCACGTGCTCGGCTCGATTCCATTGTTGGGGGCGGAAGTAGTGCCAGCCGCTTGGCTCCCCCCGTTCCCTCCTACCAGCTTTGAAAGCAGATCGATGATCCGTTCGTCAGATCCGTCGTAGTGCACATAAGTAAATCCAGGCATAGTGTGCACCTCCTTCCTGCTGCAATCCTATTCCAACAGTGCATGCTGTGTCAAGCTATATTTAATAATTATAGGCTGTAATAGAATGTTACGCAGAAAGCAAGCAAGTAGCGCGGACCTGCGGTTTAGGTCCGCGGCTTTTCATCCAGAATCGAGCCATTCATTTTCAAATCCGCGTGCGCCCATCAATCGTTCGATGCGCTGCTGGATATCTCCCGGCGCTTGGGCTACAATGTAGCTCAAGAGGAGGTTAACGCCATGAGTAACAATTCCGTGGTTCGCGCCCGCATCGATGCACGCACCAAGAGGGAAGCCGCTGCGGCGCTGAAGAAAATCGGTCTTACCGTGTCGGATGCCTTTCGCCTGCTGCTGGTGCGTGTCGCGGCGGAAAAGGCCCTGCCATTCGAGCCGCTCAATCCCAACGCCGAAACCATAGCCGCGATGAAAGCCGCGCGCCGGGGCGAGCTCGTCAACGTCGGCAAGCCGGATAAACTGCTGCGGAGCCTGAATGAGGGAAGTTAAAT
>JBELAJ010000551.1:0-7881 GCA_049508935.1 Terriglobia bacterium
CCTCATTCGACGGACGACAACCTTCTGCCGACGTCGCGCTTCGCGGCCTATCCCGGCGGCCAGTGAAATGCCCGCCCGCCCAAAAGGTGAAGGTGCAGGTGGAAAACGGTTTGGCCTGCCCCGGAGCCTGTGTTGAATACCGTCCGGTATCCGCGAGTCTCGAGCCCCCGCTCCCGCGCCAGTTGCGTTGCGACCATGAGCATCCGGCCGAGGAGAGGAACGTCTTCAGCGGTGGCGTCTTTGAGTGAGGCCAGGTGCTTGCGCGGCACAATGAGAATGTGAACAGGCGCTTGCGGGCGAGCATCCTCAAAGGCCACGATCTCGTCATCTTCGAAGACAATCCTGGCAGGTGAACTTCGTTCGACAATCCGGCAGAAAATACACTGATTCATGTGTCCTTAGCCATCAGCTATCAGCCATAGCTATCAACTATCAGCAAGAAGAGGCATTGCCTCGCACCATCAAATTCTGAGCTGCCGTAGCGGCGGATTTACCGCGCCCGCCAGATCGCTGGCTGATTGCTGATAGCTGACTTCTGATAGCTAATTGACGCGCACAACAAAAGTCTCCGTAGCCAAGTTGGCCTGCCGCAGGCTTTCTGCAAGAGAACGCGCCGCATCTTCGCTGCTTTCACGGCCAACTCGGACGCGATAGAAGAGGCCGTCGCCACGGTCCCAGAATCTCGAGGCGCACCTGTGCGATGCCGGGCATGTGCATGGCCTGAGCCGCCGCATAGGAGAGGTCTATGATTCGTCCCTCGATGAACGGTCCTCGGTCGTTGATTCGCACCGTGACGTCGCGGCCATTCTCGAGGTCGTGAACAGTTACGCGCGTTCCAAAAGGCAAAGTTTTGTGCGCAGCGGTCATGGCGTACATGTTATAGATTTCGCCGCTGGCGGTCGGACGCCCGTGATAGGGATGCCCATACCAGGAAGCGATTCCTCTTTCGCCCTGAACAATGGGGACGGGGGTTGACGGTCCGTGCCCTGGCGAGGGCGCACCCGCCGTGGCCCGAACGGCGTGATGCCTGTGAAGGCAGGCGGTAGAGACCAACAGCATGCTCCCCACCGCCACCATCCGCACCACTCGCCCGAGATCAGGCCGGCTAGGTTTGCGCGCCAGGCTATTCGCCACTTTTTGCAGGCTCTTCCTTCTCCAGGTTCTTCGCCAGGTCGTCCAAGTGGCGCGATGCCCTGCGGAGCAGCGTGGCTAGTTCGTTTCGGGTCGAGGGCTTCAGCTTCTTGTCTACATAGTCCGCCAATTTTGCCACTTCACGATCCACCGCACGTCCGGCCTCTTCGAAATTCATAGCTCCTCCCACACTCGCTATCGCTATTCTAATCAACACGCCTGTGTGCGACAAATGATTTTCCTGACCGGCCCATGCGGGCATGGACTATAATTGCACCTGAATGGAACTTCCTCCCAAAGTCTGGTTTCAACTGGAAAGAGTGAAGAACGCATTTCGTTCCGCCTTCGGGCCGGCGGCGCAAAAGTACGACACTTCGCACCGCATGTGCCCGAACTGTCGCGCCTTAATTGAACGAAATGCCTCGGTGTGCCCTTTCTGCGGCGAGAAACTGCGCTCGCCGCGCGCGCGTTCCTCTTCCGGCACTCCGGGCCGGATCATGGGCATAATCCCCATTCCGTCCACCGCCACCTCAGCGATTGTGGCGGTCACCATCGCCCTTTACGGCATTTCCTGGTACATGACCGCCACCTCCGGTTCTGGTCAGGCTTCGGCGATGGGCGGGATCAGCGGCGAAGTGCTGCTGCGACTGGGCGCCAAGAGTCCTTACATCCTGGCAGGGCAATGGTGGAGGCTTGTTACAGCAATCTTCCTGCACGCCGGCCTGCTGCACATCGGAATGAATCTCTGGTGCCTTTTCGACCTTGGTCCGGAAGTCGAGTCGCTGTTTTCGACCGCCAAGTTCATCGTCTTCTATCTGGTCACCGGAGTGCTGGGATTCGTTTTGAGCCTCTGGTGGCGTCCCTTCGGGATGTCCATAGGGGCCTCGGGAGCCATTTGTGGGTTGATCGGTATCCTGATCGGCGCCAGCTTTCATCACGGCCACCTCGGCAAGGCGTATCGCGGGCAACTGTGGCGTTGGGTCATTTACATCGCCATCTTCGGCATTTTTCTCCCAATCGATAACGCGGCTCACTTCGGCGGGCTGGCCGCCGGATTACTCCTGGGCTACGTGGTACCGGAAGGAGACGCAGAAACACAAGCCAGCCAAAACCTCTGGAACGCCCTCGCCGTGTTGTCCGTCGTGATCATCGCCGGCTCGTTCGCCCTCATGGCATTGCAACTGGGCCAACCGGTTCGCTAATCTCCGAAGCAAACCACGCATTGTTGGTTCGGAAATGGTATAATCTATACCATGAGAATTACCATGGATTCTGCCGGAAGGCTCGTCATTCCCAAAAAGATTCGCCAGGAGGCCGGACTTAAGCCCGGGGCTCTTCTCGATATTTCTTGCCGTGAGGGACAGATTGAAATCCAACCTGTGAACATGCGGCTGCGATTCGTACGCCGGGGGCCGTTCGTAGTCGCTGTTCCTAGGAAGCGCCTGCGTGAGGGGTTCACAGCAGAAACGGTCGAGCGGACCTTGAAAGCTGTGCGGGAGGAGCGCACGGAACGCTTCTAATCTTCGATCCGACTTCCATGGCTAGTTTTCTTCCGGATACGACTTGTATGATCGCTCTCGTCTGTAGTTGGCATCCGGACCATCCACGGTCGTCCGCCGAGATTCGTCGCAGGCTTTCCAGGGGCGAAGAACTGGTTGCTGCCGCACCAGCGGTAGTGGAAGCTTTTGCGGTACTCACGCGCTTCCCTCCTCCTTATCGCATTCCGCCAGCCGAGGCCCTGTTTCTTCTCGAGGCCAATTTCATGGGCGATCGGCGGCTGATCTCTCTCTCCGATAGCACTTATAGGTCTCTGTTGCGCGAATCCGCAGGATTCGGAATTGCCGGCGGAAGAATATACGATGCAATCGTCGTAAAGTGTGCCGTTCAAGCTGGAGTGGATGCGCTTCTAACGCTGAACGAACGGCACTTCAAAGATCTATTGCAGGACCGACCCGAGCTCGTCGTTCCCGCGCAGAGATCTGCCTGACTCTCGACCAGGGTTGCACCCTGCTGACAAGCCAAAAGAAGACAAGCAAATCCGACAAAGGGCGCTGCGTTGGACACTAATACGACGAAGCCAAAACTCGACCACTGGTGGACGCTCTTACCGGACGTGTGGTTCCTGCTCCGGCCGCGACGAGGCCTGCTGGCCATCGGCTTCGCAATCATGACCGTGAACCGCGTCGCCGGGCTGGTTCTGCCCGCGTCCACGAAATTCCTCATTGATGACGTCATTGGCAAACGCCACCTGCAACTGCTGGTTCCCCTGGTGCTCGCCATCGTCGGCGCCACGGCAGTGCAAGGGATTTCTTCTTACTCGTTGACCCAACTCCTTTCCAAGGCCGCGCAGCGGCTGATTGCCGACTTGCGATGCCAGGTGCAAGCTCATGTTGGGCGCCTTCCCGTCGCCTACTATGACTCGAACAAAACTGGCGTCCTCGTCTCGCGCATCATGAGCGACGTGGAAGGTGTGCGAAACCTGATCGGCACGGGGCTGGTGGAGTTCGCAGGGGGCCTCTTGACGGCCACGTTCGCCTCGATCATCCTGCTTCGCATCAGCGTTCTCATGACTGCCCTGGCTTGCGCGATTCTGCTCGGCTTCGGGATCTTTCTCCACTATTCGTTCAGAGTGATCCGTCCCATCTTCCGCGCCCGCCCCAAGATCAACGCCGAAGTTGCAGGGCGGCTCACGGAATCGCTGGGAGGCGTGCGGGTGGTGAAAGGTTACCATGCTGAAGAGCGCGAGGCCACAGTCTTCGCCGCCGGAGTGCGCCGGCTGCTCGACAACGTGCTCAAGACCCTCACCGCCACTTCCCTGATGAGTCTTTCGGCAACCACGCTGCTCGGCATGGTCAGCGCACTCATTATGTTTCTGGGCGCGCGTCAAATCGTTGCCGGGCACATGACGCTCGGCACTTTTGTGACCTACACCATTTTTTTGGGCCTCCTGGTGGCGCCGGTTTTCCAGATCGTCATGATCGGCACGCAGATCACCGAAGCCCTGGCGGGGCTCGAACGAACGCGCGAGGTGCTTCGCGAGCGGCCCGAAGACGACGACCCGGCGAGGTCGCTGCGCCTCGAGCACATTCAAGGTGAAGTGATTTTCGAAAACGTGGTCTTTGCTTATGAAGCCGCCAAGACGGTCCTGAGCGACATGACCTTCCGGTCCGCCCCTGGCTCCGTCACCGCCCTCGTCGGACCGTCCGGTTCTGGCAAGTCGACGATGACCGGTCTCGTCGCGGCTTTCTACACACCAACCGCCGGAAGGGTGCTGGTGGACGGGATCGACCTGGCGAAAGTGCGCTTGGATTCCTATCGCAGCCAACTGGGAGTGGTACTGCAGGACACATTCCTGTTCGATGGAACAATCCGTGAGAACGTCGCGTTCTCGCGCCCCGACGCCAGCGAGGCGCATATCCTCGCGGCTTGTCGCATTGCGCGTGTCGATGAGTTTGCGGAGACGTTCGAGAAGAAGTACGACACGATTGTGGGCGAGCGCGGCGTAAAGCTCTCCGGCGGTCAACGGCAGCGTGTCTCGATTGCGCGCGCGATCCTGGCGGACCCCCGAATTCTCATCCTCGACGAGGCCACATCGAGCCTCGACTCCGAATCGGAGGCCATGATCCAGGAAGGGCTGTCGTTCCTGATGCGTGGCCGCACGACGTTCGTTATTGCCCACCGCCTCTCCACCATTCGCCGCGCCGATCAAATCCTGGTGGTCGAGGCGGGTCGCATTATCGAGCGCGGCACTCACGAGCAGCTCTATGCCGCCGGCGGGCGCTACTATGAGTTGTACACGAAGCAGCATGGCCTCGCGGCAAACCTCTTCCTGGCGCCAGGTGAAGGAGACAAGGTGAAAGAGGGGGGAGCAGAGGCGGAACCCGCCGCAGTGCGCGTGGAGACCATTCCCGACGCTGTGCGTCTGCTGCGCGGGCGAGACCGGTAGCGGCGTCTTCCGATGGGCGGCCCTTGTGCCCGCCCAGCGTTGCGTGCCGAAATTGCGTTTACCACAGGGTGGCGCAGACCTTGACTTCAATGTCTGCGCCACCCCGGCCTTTTCAAGGATCGAGGCCACAACACACGATGAAGTCCTAGACTCAAGGGAGACGTTGACGCCATTTGGTAGGGTCCTGCGAGGTGTGGAAAACGGAGTAGACGGTCACGAGATCTCCGGTGTGCTCGTAGAAAACAGCGTAGGGGAAGCGGCGCAGGAGCGCCCGGCGGTAGGCTTGATGAACGACCGCGTACATCTCGGGATTGCGACAGATGCCTTGAATGCAAGCATCGACACAGCTCAGGAAATCTTCGCCCAAGCCAGGCCGCCGGGCCTCATACCAGTCGTAGGCATCAGCTATGTCTTGCTCGGCCTCAGGAGCTAAGATCGGCTTAGCGGACATGGCGACCGCGGACCCTTCGTTTTACCTCTTCCCACTCGAGTCCGGCAGCCGCATTGTGTTGCAGGTTTGCCTTCCTTCGAGCCAGTTCGTTCCTCTGCCAGTCATAAACCGGCACAGCCTCGGGCGTAGATGCAAGGTCATCCCACAGATCCTCGACAAGCTGGAGCTTCTCTGCGGGGCTGAGCTCAAAGATCGGCGTGGCACTGGAGTTCACGTAGATTCCTCTCGCTCATTATCTCAAAACAACGGGGCACCGTCTACGAGTCGACAGCTTCCGGAGTTCGTAAAAAACACCCCTCCGGCTCGTTGCCAATCGTGTGACAGGGGCATACATCCCAACGAAGTACGTCGTGACGTTTGCGCCACCCACGGGGCTTATTCCGGTTATCCATAAATGCCTTCCTCATGCGCGGTCTCGATGAGCGCGTGGATATTTTCCGGAGGAGTTGTAGGCGGGATTGCGCACCCGGCGTTGAGCACAAACAGGCCGCCGGGTTTCCAGACCGACATCAGTTGACGCGTTGCCGCTCGAACCTCTTGCGGGCTGCCGGGCTTCCGTCTTGTAGTCGAGCTCGAAGCCGCAGAAATCATATTGAGCCAGGAAGGGAAGAATCCTCGTTGTATCGCCGCAGATGTGGACGACCGTGAAAATCCCCTCCGCCACCAGCGTTTTCACGAGTCGTTCCTCGTATGGCCGGGCGAACCGGTCGAACATCTTGGGCGAGATGACGTCGGGGCCGGCAAGGCTGTCTCCGAGCGAAGTGAGGTGAGCGCCGGCTTTGATGAGCGCGCGATGCACGGCGAGGTGGCTCTCGTAGCTGATCTCGAAAAGCTCACCGATGGCCGGGTTATCGGGCTCGGAAGCCAGCTCGGTCAAGAACTCTTCCGTGCCGCGCACCATGCAGGCAAGGTCGAAAGCCATCTGGTCCGCGTTGCCGCGGATCGCCACTTCCTTTCCGATTTGGCTCGCCAGCAGGCGCACCGCCTCGAGCAGCGCCGGGCTGCGGCCATCACGCTCAGGGTTGACGGCCTTCAGACGGTCGACCTCCGCGAGACTCTCAATGGCCGGGCGCACGATCCGGCCGGGCTCGTCGGGAGCGCATTCCGCCTGGGCGCCCATGGCCTCCGCCAGCAGCGTGGTGTCCGTATCGATTAAGAGGCAATCGTGCCCGTATTTCTCCAAGGCCTGCAAATGGGCCTGGGCAATCGCCTTGGGATCAACCCGATACTTTTCCATGGGAATTCGCGCTTCTCGAGCCGCCATCATGAAATTGTGAAGGCACACCGGGAGGCGGTCCGGAATCTTGCCGGTGATTACAGCTTGCACTCGCTCTAGAGAGTTCATAGTCATGTCAGACCCCGGCGAAGTTGATGCTGGAGGAATCCCAGGGCGGAGCGGATTGGATGGCGGGCCAAACGTCTTCCGGCTCATTTACGACCGACCACATGGACTTGTGGCGCGGGTCCATGAAGCGCTCGGAGACGCAGCGTTCGAGCGCCAGGAGCAGGTGATCGAAATAGGACTGGGTGTTCAGAAGCACAATGGGTCCGAGGAACACGGCGAGGCGCTTGAGGGAAATGGCCTCGAGCAGCTCGTCGAAGGTCCCTGAGCCGCCCGGCAGGGCGACCACCGCGTGCGCGTCCTGGATCATCAATCGCTTGCGCTCGTGCAGGTCGTTCACGATGCGAAGCTCGGTGATGCCTTTGTGCCCCCACTCGAGCTCATTCATGAAGCCGGGGATGATGCCGACCACTTTGCCGCCCTCGGCTAAGGCGCCGTCGGCGAGCGCGCCCATCAAACCCACTGCCCCGCCCCCGTAAACGATGGTGGCGCCGTGGCGCGCTAGATCGCGGCCCAGGCGCGCCGCCGCCTGAAGATAGGCGGGATCGCACTGGCGGCTGGAGCCGCAGTAAATGCAAATTCGCAAGTTCGACATAAGTGCTGCGCGCGAAGAAAAGCAGATCCTTCGCTTCGCTCAGGATGACATGTCATTCTGAGCGAAGCGAAGAATCTACATTTGGTCGCGGCTTTGCCGCGCTGTGCCTCTATGGTGCAATCGGGCTTCGGTTTCGCTATCCCACTTTCAGGAAAATCTTCTGCCGGTAGAGGAAGTACAAGAACAGCCACCCGACCGCCAAAACGCTCAGGTCGAAGACCAGAGGCTTATAGGGGCCGATATGATTGATGAATCCGCGGACGAAAATCATCGCCACGGTCCCGAAATCAAATTGGCTGCGAATCAGGTAAATCGTGATGGGGTTAAGCCCGATGACCGTGAAAAAGAAAGTCCAGCGGCGGTAACCACGAACGTCGATGATCCAGTAGAAAAGAGCGAGCAGGAGCAGGCTCCAT
>JBELAJ010000552.1:0-7535 GCA_049508935.1 Terriglobia bacterium
CGATCGCCTCCTCGGCCGCCTGCTTGATGGATTTCACATGCGCGTCTGCTGCTTCGTGCATCGCCTGGGTTTGCTCTTGAAATGTCTGCGCCAGTTGCTGATAACTAGTTTCACGCTTCTGCTCGGCAGCCTCAAGTTGCGCGGTCGCTTCCTCGGCGGCTTGTTTGATGGATTTCACTCCCGCGTCTGCCGCCTCCTGCATCGCCTGCGTTCGCTCTCGAATCGACTGTGCCAGTTGCCGGCCATATTCGTCTCGGATAGCTTGCGTGAGGAAGGCGAGCTGCGCCTCAGCCAGGCTGGCCAGCCGTTGCTGGCTCTCCACCACGACGTGTTCTAGCTCCCTCAATTGTTGCCGCAGCCTTGCCGATACTGCCTCAGCCTGCCCCTGGATCTGCCGCGACCACTGCTCCCCCAGGCCGCGGTTGACCTTCTCCGAGTTTTCTGGCGACCTCGTCTCGGCGGCGGTGACGGTCTCCTCCATGTGCGGTTTCTCGTCGCGCGCTGCGCCGGTCCGGGCCGGCGCAGGTTCGGCGTGACCGTCACTCGAAGCCACCTTTGCTGTCTGAAGATCCAATCTGTACGAGGCGGGTTGCCGCCGGCGTCGCATTTTAAGGACGACTCCTGCCAGCAAGAGAACTGAAGCGAAGACTACCCATCCAAGCCAAGCTGTGCTCGTCTTCTTCTCCACTTGTGCCGGTGGCTGATTGTCAATCGGGGCCTCCGGCAACTGTCCCGCCTGGGCGGAGGCGTCGAGGTCTACGTAGACATAGAATATCTGACTCTCGCCGGCCTCATCCATCACCTGCAGCGAGACGCCGCCCGACGCCTTGCCGTTGATTTTGATATGGTTTGAATCCTCGACGGCTACATCGATAACGCCGGGGCTTGAGACTGAGAAGTGCTTGATGGGTTCCGGCGAGCTTACCTCCAGCGAGTGCCCCAGGAGCACATGCAAAAGCTCGGTTTCACCCGGCGGTTGCGGCGATGGGGACTCATGCCCCGCCGGTTGCTGGCTCTCGGCCGGGAAAGGCGCCGCTTGCACTGACGACGATACTTGCTGCGCTTGGGATTGTTGCGTCTTTTGATGAACCTTGGTCGGGGCGGAAGTCGCCTGCGGTTGCTGCTGTGTCTGCTGCGCCCACGCTATAGCGCCTATCATCATCAACACCAAGCCGCTGCCAACGGATAATGCGGAATGCCACTTGCGCATCTTCTCACTCCTCATTTGCCGCCCACGGACGGTCCTATGGACTTGGAAAGCCACGTCCTCGGGAAGGAACTTCAGCGCGACGAAGCGTCCCAACTCGATGTCCTCCGCCTTGTAGACCGCATCCATGCCGGGACCGCCGAACTTCTCAGGGACGGGACAATGCGACGCTAGCTGGCCGAGCATGATGTGGGAACCTGCCCTTGGGGTTGATGTTAGACGTCGGTCGGGGGCAAGTCAATACAGAATTGCGGTGGCAAATCGATGCGGTGCAGCAGGCGCTGTCGGTGAGGGCCTTTGCGCAAAGGGCCATCGGAGGTCCGATCGCGGATTAGTCCTCGCTGGCCGGCCAGTGTTTACCGACCGCGCCAAGAAGCCATGTAGCGCAGCCCTTTGTTTTCATAGACATTCTCGCTTTGTTCCCTCGATTCTGAAATCCAAACGTCCAGAAGTCGAGGAGTCGAGAAGCCAGCCGACGCGTTCCAGACTGCGGCTGGGGCTTCGTGCCGAGGGTGCCTCCTGCCGCCAGACTCCTCCGCTCCTTGACTCCTCCACTTCTTGACCTCTTCCTTTGTTTTCATAGACATTCCTGGTTTGTTCGTATGTTTCTCGTAGCGCCGACCTTCAGGTCGGCATTTTGTTCCGACTTGCTGACCTGAAGGTCAGCGCTACGCCGATTCTTTGTTTTCATAGACATTCTCGCTTTGTTCCCCCACTTTTGCAGTCGATCAGTTGAGGAGTCGAGACGTTGGGCTTTGTTCCCCCACTTTTGCAGTCGATCAGTTGAGGAGTCGAGACGTTGGGGGCCCTCCGCCACCTTCCGGCCTGCGGCCGCGCGCGACGGTCGCGGTCGGCTCTGGCTCTCGCACTCCTCGACTCTTTGACTCCTCGACTTCGCGACTGCAATTGGAAGCAGGAACCACAGGCAGGGACTACAGATGAAAACAAAAGAGGACTTTCTGGCATGACCTGTCCGGCAGGGACTACCCCCCTGCCCAACCCCACGCAACAACTCTAGCCTATACTGTATCGTTTGTCAAGAGAAAAATGCGCCGAGGTTTAAAGTCCCTTTCATCCACGGAACCGGTTTACCCGTTCAAGAGCGCGTAGCGCAGACTCGCTGTTGTTGCGAGTCTGCGGCTTTTGACGTTAGGGATTTGCTTGTCACTCAAACACACACTTGAACATGGCCAACGGAAGAACCGCAGAGTCCCAACACCAGGGATTCTGCGCTACCGGCTCGGTGCCGCCCCGTTCCATGGCTTGCCATTGACTGCTCACAGCTTTCGGAGCATTATCACGGCGAGAAAACCGCACGGTCGGCCAGCCGCTGGCCGTGGTTTCGAATTCAAACAGTCGGCCTCCGATTGCCCGAGGGAGAGCGATCATGGCTGTTCCCGACTACCAAAGCCTGATGTTGCCGCTGCTCAAGTTTGCCGCCGAGCAAGATGCAGAAATATCGACAGGGGATGCGGTTGAAGCACTTGGGTCCAGACTTCGGCTTACGGAAGACGATCTCAAGGAGATGCTCCCGAGCGGCCTCCAAAGCACATTCATCAACCGAGTTGGGTGGGCGTCGACGTATATGAAAAAGGCGGGACTTCTCGAAGCCACCCGTCGCGGCTACTACCGAATCACTCCGCGCGGAAAGGAACTCCTAGCGAAGAATCCGAAGGTCATTAACGTAAAACTCCTCAAGCAGTATCCTGAGTTCCTCGCTTTCCAGCGGCTCAAGGGAACGCGAACGGGTGAGAAAAAGGACTCGACACTCTCCGCCGAAGCAGCAACTGCCACACCCTCTGAGGCGCTCGAGAATGCCTATGAAAACCTTCGCGACGAACTTGGAGATGAGCTGCTTTCCAGGCTGAAGAAGTCATCCCCGGCATTCTTCGAACGAATCGTTGTCGAGTTGCTCGTGAGAATGGGTTACGGCGGCTCGCGCGCGGATGCAGGCAAAGCCATCGGCAGGAGCGGAGATGGAGGCATCGACGGGATCATCAAGGAAGACAAGCTTGGTCTCGATATCGTTTACATCCAGGCCAAACGATGGGACAACAGTGCTGTCGGAAGACCGGAGGTCATGCAGTTTGCAGGAGCCCTCCAGGCCCAGAAGGCAAATAAGGGAATCCTGATCACCACCTCTCGGTTCACCGACGATGCTAGAAGCTACGTCACTCAAATCGGAAGCAAAATTGTCTTGATCGATGGCGAGCAGTTAACGCAATTGATGATCGACCATGACGTTGGGGTGTCGACGGTATCGTTGTATCCGGTGAAGAAGATTGATACCGATTATTTTGATGAAGGAATCTAGGCGTCCTTCACCGGACTGCACTATTTCGGTCAATAAACGCGAGACGCCGAGCAATCGACGTTGCGAACGGAAACCACACCAGAATGGGGCGCCAAGAGGAATCAGGCTGGCCAAATCACATGAGCAATGAGTCGGAGCTTTCTCGAAGATTGACAGCGTTCGAGGGTGTTTTCTGCAGTGGTTTCTTTATCCCTAACCAAGCGATCGTCACTGCACTGGCGCTCATCTTCGAGAAGGTCCACTTCTTAAACCAATTGGAATATGTGATCGAGCTTTCCAAGACTCTCCGGCTCAAAGTCCCCGGAATCGAAGACGTCTTAGACGAAATATCACTGACGCCCGTAGACCCGGAAAATAAGGACGATCCGCTAGCATCCCTGAACTCCGCGCAGCGCCGAACGGTGCTGGCCTACTTGTACCTAAGTGATCGGTTCTTCATGCGCAACGCGCTGCTCTTTCCAGACGTCTTCCAATGTCCCTTGCTCCCTAACGGGGAAGTTCTCTCTGCCAAGCTCATCAAGCAGGGGCGTCCAGGGGAGCTAAACACGTACGAGGTCACACGCAACAGTTTGGTCGTCGCCGCTGGAGCGCGAGATGAGCTACAGAAGTTGCTCTCAGGAGGACGTATTGCTGTTGTTGGCGGCATTATGCCAGAACACATACGAAAAGTGCGCTTCGCAGCGACCCAAGTAGCGACGGCGCTTGCCATCAAGTCTATTGCTATGGTGCTGCCTGGAACGAAGGCTGTCAAAGCGGGAGAGATTCTGGATGCCCGGGAGCGCCTGAGGGATCACTTACCACCGTTTTGGTCGTCCATGCTCAAGCTCTCGGTCGACCTGTCGTCTCGCCTACGTGAAACATCGACGGAAGCGGAACTTCAGAGGGATGTGGAAGATGCGGTTTCGACTACCGTAAGGCCGGCCTTGATCGAATTGGTGAACAAAGTGGAGAAGGAACGAAAGCAGTGGTTTCACCGGATTCTATCGCCGGTAATGAACGGATTGCGAATCTTAGCGGGGCGACCACCAACGGACCTGGCCGGACTATTGTCCGCATCTTTTGCGATGGGAGCGAATGTAGCTGTCGACTTTGCCACGCAACTACGAAAAGTTGAAACGCTTAAGCAGGAATCGGGACTTACATATGTCATCGAGTTGCACAGATTGGTCGAAAAATCGCAGAAAGCCAAATAACAAGCGCGCACATAGTCGATGATTCCCGATAGCGGATACGTCGCAGATGCCGGCTGTCTTCCGTTATTGTGCCCTCAATTGTTTTGCTACCTTCGAGAAGAGAACTTATACTACGCACATGCCAAGTTCTGTCACAGCCCCGGAAGGCCAGCTTAGCAGGCGCGAGAAGTTTCGCGCTTACATGCAGGCGTTCAACCCTACGGCGCCGGCAGTCGACCTCATCCAAGCGGGTCTGGTGATTGAAGACTTGCACCAGTCTCTTTATCGGAATCTAGCGGGTCGTGCCGACCTCGAGCCGGGCAGTCAACAGCTTTTAGTTGGGGGAGTTGGATCGGGGAAGACGACTGAACTACTTCTAGCAATGCGGTCGCTGGAATCGCAAGGTCACATACTGCCACTACACATCGACGTCTCCAAGGCAACCGACCTCAGCGGATTGAACACGGGGTCCCTCGTCGCGAGTCTTGGATTAAAAATAGCAGCGTATTTCGGCAACGGCGTCGGTGCATACTCGCAGGATACAGAACTTAAGGCAGAGTTGGGCGAGCCTTTCGAGAAGCTCTGGATTTATGCGTACGGCAAGATTGAAAGAGTTTGGGTCCCTAGTGATGACGACTCTCCTGACTTTGATGATTCCGATTATGAGGAGGGTCATTTTAGAATACGGAAAATTCCAGGTAAGCTGCGCCCCCCGTTACCGAGTCTCGATCGCGAAATCCAAGACATTCGTGAGCCCCTTGAACAGTTCCTTGCAGCCGCAAAGCGACGCGGAAAGGAGGTCGCGGTTATATTCGATGGGCTGGATCGTTTGCTCGATCCCACCAAGTTCTGGTCAGTCGCCCACCAAGATCTGCGGCTTCTTCGGCAACTTAAAGTGTCGGCACTGGCCACCGCGCCCCTGTCGGTGCTGTTTGCAGCCGAAGTCGGCCAGTCCATTGCTGGTGAGTTCGACAGGGTCCAACATCTTGCGGTCATAACCGCAGGTCCCGATAACGCTTGTTTGCGGTCCGTCCTGGAAAAGCGCCATTGCTCTGAACTGCTGAACAGGGAAGAGGTGGATACCATCTGCCACTATTCGGGGGGAGTCCTGCGTGACTTGATCTCTCTCGCACGTGATGCCGGTGAAGAAGCCTATGTGTCAGAGCACGATACCATTACTGCTGCCGACGTGGAAAAAGTGATTCGTCAGCTCGGCAACGGATACCTGCGGGGATTAGGCCCCCCAGTGATCAATGCGCTGCTTGAGCTGGACCAGTCCAAATCATTTAATGTGAGACTGCCGCACAACATCGAGCTTCTCCTTACTCGGCGCGTTTTGGAGTATTCGTCCACCGATTTCCGCGTCCATCCAGCTCTGCTTTCCGTTATTCCCCGGCCGGAGCCGAAGCGTGCCTGAGTTCTCAACCCAACCGCTTTTCGATATTGCACGCCGATTGGAGATACGCGGAGAAACCGGGTGGCTCGCGGTGCTAGCCCCCGTTACTGATTCAACCACCAATCTGGACCGATTGCAGACAGAGTTGCAATCGATTCTGCAGAAGCCTGCCCGTGTAATCGAGCTCGAACCTTCAACTTTTGAGGAGTTGCGCGAGGCCTTGCATCAGCCGGACGACGATGCGGTTATCCTGTCAAGCGGGACGGGCCTAACGCAGGAGAAATGGCGTTCGCTCGACATCATGCGCAGCGCCTTGGAGCGCAAAGGGCCGGTGATCCTATGGCTGGCCACCGGTGACGTGGCTAATCTCACTGAGCATGCCCCGTACATTCGAAGCTTCATTGGTGCAAGCATCTTCCTCGCAGGTCCTGACGGCGGCATCATGACGGAAGCGGAACGCCAAGAGCGGCTGAACGAACTCAGCCAGCATTTCGGGTTTACGGGCGATGAGGCGGTGCGGAAAGCGCAAGCCAGGGAACTGCCGCACGAACCCGAGCTTGTGGAGTGGCTGGTGTTGCTTGGCCGAGGTGATCTGCTGTGACGCTCGAACGAGCTCGCAAATTAGCCGAAGCGCTGGATTCTAGGACCGATCGTGAACTTACGGAGCTACGACTCGACCCGCCGCATAAAGTTTTGAGCCAAATCCGGGCTTACCTTCTTCGGCGTTCCGAAGAAATGAAAACAAGAAACAATCTGATCCAACTCTTGAGTATCCACCGGGCAGGTGAATTCGCACAGATCGACCTCGGTCCGAGTATTGACAAGGGTGCCACGCCGCAGCACTTTCACTTCGATTCGGGCGCCCGCCTCAGCTTCGGGCTTACCCTACGTGAAGTAGGGCGTGGATCACAGGTCGTGTCGTTTCGGTACCATTACACGTTCCCCGATGGACGGCCGACGCAATTCTTGCGATTCGACCTGAATGACGGACCCCATGCCGACCCCCTCGCCGAGCCCCGTTCCCACCTACATCCGGGAATCGATGCGATGCGCCTACCTTTTTCCGTACATAATCCTATCGAGATTCTCGACCGGATTTTCTTCGTTTTGGAGAGGACGACATTGGGGAGTAGGTAGCAGCCGACGTTACTTGGCCGTGTCGGCTTGCCCCTACTCGGCCCCTTGGCGATGGCGATAACAGACCCAGAGAACGGGTAGGCCGTCAGACAGAAAGGTGTCGGCCGGAGCGGGCCCCCAACGTAGTCAGGCTCTGGGGCCAATGCTACCGCCCATCGTACTTGGTCGGCCTGCCGCAACCTGTCACGATCAGCGTATCCGTCCGGTGAACCCATCTTTGGCGGTTGAAGCTCCCGACCGATAATCCCCTGACAGTTAATCTTGAAGACATGCGCCGGAGGCGCGTGGCTGAACCGAAGGGGGAGGTGT
>JBELAJ010000553.1:0-9962 GCA_049508935.1 Terriglobia bacterium
TGCCGAACGGGCGACCCCCGCGTTGACGTTGAGGTTACATCTACCCACCTGGGGTTTGTGTGCAACCCGCTCGTCTACAAGGTTGTCGCTGAGCGATTGGCCGGTTGCGGACCTTCCACCCCTGTAGCCCCCTGATTTGACTGAAGGTTACAAACCCCGGGCCGGCCGATGAGGATGCGTTGTGGATTACGGGCTGAAGATTGAGAACGAGCAGTTACGCCAGGCGCTAGATCCTTTTCTGCGCAGTTATCGAACCACTGAGGAGAGGATAACCGCCGTTGAAGCGGCCCTCAGCGGCGAGGGCGGTAAAGTCTGGCGTGATGAGCTGGCAAAGTGGACAGTCCAAGTTGTGCCGCTAGAACTCATGGTGCCCGAGGCGAACGCTCAATGGCGTCCGCTGGTTCGGGACTCGATGATGTTCGTAGTCTCGCACCTGTCGCCGTCCCGGTTGGCCCCCAAAGTCGTGGAGCAAATAGAAGCGGCAGCGGACACAGCTCCCGAAGTGCGCCTGCTGCGGTTCATTTCCAAGGTGCCCGGGCTTCAGAAGATCGGTCAAGTGCTGGCGCGGAACCGGAATCTTGATCCAAGGATACGCGGCGCCCTCACCGAACTGGAGAACGGTATCTCCGACGTAAGTATCGGCGAGATTCGTGCCACCATTTTGAAGGAACTAGGGTCGCAACTTGAGACTTACGCCGTGCAGCTTGATTCGCGCATCCTTTCCGAGGCGAGTGTTAGCGCGGTGGTGGGTTTTACCTGGCGGAACCCCGAGACCCGGCGGCGCGAGCAAGGCGTCTTCAAGGTTTTGAAGCCGCACATCCCCGGCTGCTATGCGGAGGACATGAAGATCCTTCAGCAGCTCGCCGTGTTTCTGGCGCGCAAGTATCGGGCAGAAGGCGTTCGTCTGGCCGGCGTGGCGGAGACCCTCACGGAAATTCGCCTGTTACTCGAACGCGAAGTGGATTTCCCCGGTGAACAGGCCACTCTTCTCAGCGCCTTGGGCGCCTATCGCTCCATACCCGGAGTTCGTATTCCACGACTTATTCGACCGCTTTCGACGGCAGGCGTAACGGCGCTCACGCGGGAAAGGGGAGTGAAAGTCACGGAGGCCGCCGCGCGTCCAAAGAAGCTGCGGGCCCGCGTGGCAGACAGATTGGCCGAAGCGCTCATCGCCGCGCCCGCGCTTACTCGCGAAAAGGACATGATCTTTCATGCCGATCCTCACGCGGGCAATCTCCTGTATGACAAACATCGAGGCGAGTTAGTCATCGTGGATTGGGCCCTGACCGGACGCCTTACTCTTGAGCAGCGCAGGTGCGTTTTCATGCTCGTGCTGATGACGATGTTGCGGGACGCAGACGGCATGGCTGGCGCGATCGAGCGCCTGCGCCTTCACGGCTCCGGCGATGACCGGCGCGAGACTCTCTTCATCCGCGAGTGCGTAAACCGCCTGCTGGACGGGCTGCCGTGGCGCCGCTTGCCAGGTCCTATGGATGCCATGCGTGTGTTGGATGACATCGCCCTGAACGGAATCCGCTTTCCGGCGGGCCTGCTGATGTTCCGCAAGGCCTGGTTCACCCTGGAGGGCGTCCTGGAAGACATCTCGAGGTCCAACGTGAGGATGGACACCGCGATACTGCGCTTTGCCTTGGCGCACTGGGCCCGTGCGGGCGCTGCCCTCGTCTCCATGCTCTCGCCGCGCGACTGGCTTACCCTCGATTGGAGCACGCTGACGTTGACTTCCCGCTTGCCGTTACAGGCGTTGTCCCGTTCCTGGCGGAGATTCATGGGACTACTGCCTCAACCGGGGGACGCAACGCAGCAACCGGCGCTCTAGAGCGTAGATTCCCGAACAAAGCTCGGGCATTCGCCAAGGATCGGCTGGCATGCTGCGTCCGGACCGTGTCCGTTGCCGGGCTGGGGTTTTGCTGCGTAATCGCGAAATTGGGCCTGCTCGGTTGAACCTTCGAGCGCCGTGGTCGAGGCCGTTCCGCTGGCGATCACCTGCTGCACAGCGTCGAAATATCCTGTCCCCACGAATTGCTGATGTTTTACGGCCTCGTAGCCATAATCGCGTTCGCGGCTGAATTCCTTTTCCTGCAGGCGTGAATACGCAGTCATGCCGTTCAGGCGGTAGGCGCGCGCCAACTCGAACATGGCGAGGTTCAGCGCGTGGAAGCCTGCCAGGGTAATGAACTGGAATTTGTAACCCATGGCGGCCAGTTCCCACTGAAAGCGGGTAATCGTGCCGGCATCCAGGTTCTTCCTCCAGTTAAACGAAGGCGAGCAATTGTACGCCAGCAGTTTGCCGGGATGACGGGCCAGGATTGCTTCCGCGAAGCGCCGCGCCTCTTCGAGATCCGGCTTGGAAGTCTCGCACCAAATCAGCTCGGCGTAGGGAGCATAAGCGATGCCGCGCGCAATGGCGGCATCGAGCCCGCCACGAATGCGGAAGAAGCCTTCCGGCGTGCGCTCGCCCGTAACGAACTCGGCGTCGCGCGGATCGATGTCGCTGGTCAGGAGATGAGCGCTGTCGGCGTCGGTGCGCGCCATGATCAGGGCCGGAACACCCATCACGTCGGCTGCCAGGCGCGCTGCCACCAGTTTCTGTATGGCTTCACTGGTGGGCACCAGCACTTTGCCTCCCAGGTGGCCGCACTTCTTGGCTGAAGACAACTGGTCCTCAAAGTGGACGCACGCCACACCCTCTTCAATCATTCCCTTCATGAGCTCGAAGGCGTTCAAGGCGCCCCCGAAACCCGCCTCCGCATCCGCAATCAGGGGTGCAAACCAATACGTGCCGTTTGTGTTATGGGCATGGTGGATCTGGTCAGCGCGCATCAGGGCCTGATTAATGCGGCGCGCCATACTGGGCACGCTGCTTGCGGGGTAGAGGCTCTGGTCCGGATACATTTGGCCTGCGTCGTTGGCATCCGCCGCCACTTGCCAGCCGCTGACGTAGATCGCCTGTAGCCCGGCCTTAACCTGCTGGATGGCCTGATTGCCGGTCATTGCCCCGAGAGCGGGGACGTACGACTCCGTGCGCAGGAGGTTCCATAGTCTTTGCGCACCGAGGCGGGCCAGCGTGTGCTCCACTACCACGGAGCCTCGCAGCCGGACGACATCATCCGCGGTGTAGGGACGCTTGATCCCCTCCCAGCGCGAATCCGTTTCCCAGTGGTTTGAAATAATCGAGGCCTGACGTTCCCGTGCTAACTGATCCATCATTGGTCATACTCCTTCGCCTTGCGGGCGGCCGTTTTAATTTCATCCTACGCTTCAAGTAAAACTCGCTTCGAAAGAGCGGGTCAAGTCGAGTAGTCCGATTCGGATCACTTGTCCGAGTCGGACAATTGTGACTCACCTGCCCCACTTTTTTGCTAAGATAGAGATATCACGGCTTGATAAGACATCGAAGCTAGGAGGTTACAAAACCATGGCGCCAGTGCAGGAGCAGGAGATTCAAATAACCCGGCCGGTAAGCGAAGTGCAGTCGGAAATCCTGGCAGAGGAGGCGGCGCGATTTCTAGCCAGGCTGGCAGGGCGGTTTGAAGAGACCCGGCAGCGCCTCCTTGCGATGCGGCGCCTGAGACAACAGGAGATCGACGCCGGGAAGTTGCCTGACTTCCTTGCCAACACCGCGCCGGTCCGCGCGGCCGAATGGACGGTGGCGCCTATCCCGCACGACTTGATCGATCGGCGCGTCGAAATCACCGGCCCGGTGGACCGAAAGATGATCATCAACGCTCTGAATTCCGGGGCGAGCGTTTTTATGGCGGACTTTGAAGACTCGAATTGCCCGACTTGGCAGAACAATCTGGATGGACAATTGAACCTTCGCGACACGGTCAACGGGACCATCAGCTACGTCAGCCCGGACGGAAAGAAATATGAGCTGGGAGAACGGGTCGCCGTACTCATGGTCCGACCCCGCGGTTGGCATCTTGATGAGAAACACTTCCTGGTAGGTGGCAGGCCCATCTCCGGCTCGCTGTTCGACTTCGGACTCTACTTCTTTCACAACGCCAAGCGTCTGATCGCAAACGGCACAGGGCCCTACTTCTACCTGCCCAAGCTGGAGAGTCACCTCGAGGCGCGCCTGTGGAATGACGTGTTCAATTTCGCGCAGGATGAGTTGGGCATCCCGCGAGGGTCCATTCGCGCCACGGTATTGATTGAGACCATTCTGGCCGCATTTGAGATGGATGAAATTCTCTACGAACTGCGCGAGCACTCGGCCGGGCTCAATTGCGGGCGCTGGGATTACATCTTCAGTTTCATCAAGAAATTCCGCAACCGGCCTGATTTCGTTTTGCCCAACCGGGCAACGGTCACGATGGATCGCCACTTTCTTAACTCCTACGTTCTACTCCTGATCGAAACCTGCCACCGGCGAGGTATTCATGCGATGGGAGGGATGGCGGCCCAGATTCCCATTAAGAATGATCCTGCCGCCAATGAACGCGCGCTGGAGAAGGTGCGGCAAGACAAATTGCGTGAGGTGCACGCCGGCCACGACGGAACCTGGGTCGCACATCCGGGCTTGGTGCCGATCGCCAAGGAGATTTTCGACACGCATATGAAAACCCCCAACCAAATCTCGCGCCGGCTCCCCAATCTGCACATCACGCCCGCGGACTTGCTTAAGGTGCCCGAAGGCGAAATCACGGAATCCGGCCTTCGGCGGAATATCGACGTAGGCCTGCGTTACCTGGCTTCGTGGTTGAAAAGCAACGGCTGCGTTCCCATCTATAACTTGATGGAAGACGCCGCCACCTGCGAGATCTGCCGGGCGCAGGTTTGGCAGTGGGTGAAGCATGAGGCAAAACTGAATGATGGCCGCGGCGTGACCATGGATATGGTGCGCCGGGCAATTGCCGAGGAATTGGAAGACCTTCGCGCCCAGCTTGGCTCGACGCAATATGAATCGACGGGATTCGAGAAGGCCGCCGAGATTTACGAAGGTATGATGACCAGCGTGGATTTTCCGGAATTCTTGACCTCGGTGGCTTACAATTATATTGACTAGTTATGTGTCCCCGGCTCAGGGTCACTCAAGCTGTGCGAAACCGCCACAAAGACAAAATAACTACAATTCCTGAGGGCCTTCTCGCGCATCTCCGCGACGACCTCGGATCTCGCCGCATCGCCAACGGGATTGATCACCTGACGAGACATCGGCGGGTGCTGGCGGCTCTCAAGCCGTCGCAAAAAGATGCGGCTACCCTGGTTGGACTCCTCGCGCAGTGGGTGGACGTTGGCTTTGATCGGCCTCTGTTAGTCAAAGATCTACTCTCGCGCTTTCCCCAAGTCACTCGGGACTCCCTGCCATTATGCGACTATCTCCAATTGCGCATGGCGGAGGGCTTCGTGGCGATGTCCGAGGAGAACTACGAGAACGCCATTCGGCATTTCGAGACCGTGCTGACGTTTGAAGATGAGCTCCAGGATAGAGAGTTACTGGCGATCGCCAACTTCTGGATTGCCCGAAGCCAGCGAAAAATGGGGCGGTACGAAAGCGCCTTGAAATACGTCGTCAAAGGGAAGGAACTGGCTCTGGGTTTGCAATTGCCCAAGATGGCGGCGATCGGACAGGTCCTGGAGAGTTGGCTGAAGTTTCAGGAGGGCAAGCCGGAGGAAGCTTCGTGACCCGCGGCAACATTCAGTCCGCCTACGGGAGGATCGCGCGCCGCCAAGGCCGATATGAGCAGGCGCTCCAGCACTTCGCGAACTCCGTCGAAGAGTATAAGAAGCGAAATCCCCAACATCGCAATCTGGCCCGAGCCCTGGCCAACATTGCCCTCGTGAAGCGCTTGATTGCAGTCCGCCTGGGAAAGAAGATTGATCGAGAAACAGCTCGGCGTTTGAAGGCCGCTAGCGGCGCCGTTCGGCCGGCACCTCCCCCCAAAGTACGTGAGAGGGCGCAGTTAGAGAAGCTGCGGGCCGAGGCGCTGGCCCATCTGGATCAGGCGGAAGGTATCTACGCGCGCTACGACGACCATCGCGGCCTCGGGACGGTGCATGTCGATCGCGGATTGCTGTATTTGGACGACGGCGACTTGGACGCCGCTGCCGCCGAGGGGGCGACCGCTTATCGCCTGGGGGAAGACAAGAACGACTTCATCCTGGAGGCCCGAGCCCGCATCCTGCAATCGAGGGTAGAGAATGGCAGGTTCGAGGAGCAGGTGGAGGAGAAACCGGAATTGAGCCAGCGTGCCCAGGTAGCGCTGGATTTCGCGCACGAAGCTGTGGAGTTGGCCAAGCACACTCAGAACTGGCGGTTGCTGGCGCGGGCGCACATCGCGCAAGGGTTCGTCCTGGCCAATGATTTTTTCAGCGATCCCCAAGCTGCGGGCGAATGTTGCGACCGGGCAAGTGCTCTGCTCAAGCCTGAAGGCCAGGACTACGTATGGGAGGACCTTCAACTGCTGCGAAGGAAGCTCCTCAAGACGGGAAGCACCGACGCCGTGCTCCGTCAATGGTCGCAGGGGATCGTGGGCGATAAGACGTTCCAACAGATCAGCGAGGAGTTTGCAGCCATTGTGATACCTAAAGTGTGGAAACGGGAGGGGCGCAAGATCTCGCGCGTGGCGGCACGGTTGTCCATCTCGCCGAAAAAGGTGCGCCGCATTCTCTCCCACACGGGGGTGATCGGAGAGCGTCCATCGCGCTGAGCCGCACGCGTGGCCACGGTGGCCGCGCTGGGGCGATCTTTGGGTGGTCGAGTATTGACCCCGAATTCCGGCCTCTTGGCTGAGATTTCACTTGACAAAAGCTGAACCAAAGGGCAAACTCTCCTTACCCGCCGAGACCTCGCCGCTCTGAGGAGTGTTGCCTAGATCATCAACAAACCCAGTGATCCAATTGTCTTTGGAAAGGTAGGGTACCCAGATGGCGATAGGCACGATACTGAAACCTGACACTGACCAACTTCTTCTCGACTCCCAAGTGGAAGCTCCTCTTTTTAGCTTCACAGCCGAGGAATTCAACATCATCGCTTTTAGACTCTGGCGGCGCGTAAGCGATGTCGGCACGGTTGCCGACGATTGCGGGTGCTGCAAGGGAGAAGCGCAGCAATGCCACACCGCTTGCCGCTAAGCACGAGTTCAGGTCGGAATAGAAAGGCAATTCGGGCCGGCGTCGACATGGCTCCTCCATCTCCCGGAGAAGACAAACGCGCGGCCGTCAACCAGCGGGCGTATTCCCGTGAGAAGCGTGTTCGAAGTTTGTCGAGGGGCGCGACTCCGGCAGTTCCCAGCCGTTCTTTGTCCGCGGCCGACGCCGCCTTTCTTTACCTTGAGCGCAAGGAAATCCCTTTAGCTATCGCGTGCGTTACGATCTTTGACGGCCCCATACCCTTCGACGAGTTCGTCGCAAAAGTTGCCTCCAAGCTGCCCCAGGTACCCCGTTACCAACAAGTGGTGATGATGCCGTCACTGAACATGGGCTTGCCCACCTGGGAAGACGATCGGCACTTTGACATCCACCGCCACGTATTCCGGGTGGTGCTTGACCCCCCTGGAGGACAGGCGGAATTCGAAGCCTTAGCCGGGCGCATCTTCAGCCAAACCCTCGATCGCAGCAAGCCGTTGTGGGAAATCTACGTCGTGGATGGCCTCAAGGACAAGCGCGGCGCATTGATTTGGCGATTGCATCACGCGTTGGCCGATGGCATATCTGCAAACCGGCTGCTGGAACTGTTCTTAGACACGACGCCGGAAGGCTCCCCCGCCTTTCTCAAGCCGCGCCAGAGGCGCCCAGCGGCATCCGATTCCGCCCCTACAGGTGGACTCGCCGGCGTCGTCCACACCGCAGTCGATGGCCTGATCTCAACCGAACGAGGGCTGTTGGGTTTCGCTCAGGCTCTGCTGGGCGATCCGAAGCGAGATGGGTCCACGAACCTCTTGCGTTTGCTGCCGGAACTGCTGATGTCGGTGGAGAGGCTCCCCTTCAATAAACCTTGTGGAAAGCACCGGAAGTTCTGCTGGGCGGAGTTTGATATGACCGAAGTTAAGGCCATACGCGAGGCCGTGGGCGGCAGGGTCAACGATGTCATCCTGGCTGTGCTGACCCGCGCGCTGGCGCGCTACGTGAAGTTGCACGGCCAGAGCACGGTCAACCGGTTCGTGCGCATCGTGTGTCCGGTCAATTTGCGCAAGCCTGGGCAGGAGGAGAGTTTGGGCAATCAGATCTCGTTCATGCCTGTGGCTCTGCCGATGGGCGTGCGGGACCCCGTTGAATTGCTGCGAGCCGTGGCGGCCAGAACAGAGACCATGAAAAGTTCCGGGGCTGCCGCTCTACTAGGGCTCGTGGCAGCCGGCATTGCCAAGGCGCCGCCTCCCCTGCAAGCGCTCTTTTGGTGGGGGCTTCCCGAGGTCATCTTTCCCGTGCCGCTTCTCAACATGATTTGCACCAATGTGCCCGGTCCGCCCGTGCCTTTATATGCGCTGGGGAGACGGATGATCGCCGCGTATCCGCAAGTGCCGACGGGCTACGAATTAGGCGTCAACGTCGCTGTGGCGAGTTACGACGGAAAGCTCTTTTTCGGCCTTATCGCGGATGCTGAGGCGGCCTCGGACGTGAATCGTTTGCGTGACTTCTTGTATGTTTCTTTTCAGGAACTGAGCCGGGCCGCGCGGAAGTTAGGGACGGTTCGCGCACCGGCTCTGCCGAAAAGAACCCGCCTGCGAACAAAAGCAGTGCCCAAGCCAACGCGCTTGGCGCGCCCCGAGCCAACGAAGCCGACTGAACCCACGCCGCCAGAACCTGAGATGGGAAGCACTGCGCAAACGCCCCCTGCGGCGGTGCCAGCAGCAGAAGTCACGAGTGCGGCTTGATCGCCGCGCACCGTTCCGGCGCTTTACCCCTGGCGCTTACCCGCTGAGGAGGCGTCAGGGCTTGGTGGTGATGGAAGCAGAAACATGACAGAGAAAATCGCAAACCTCAGTGAAGATCGGATTGCTTACTTGGAGGGTCTGGTCCGTCAAGCGAGGGCCGCGGCAGCGGTATTTACGCAATACACTCAAGAGGACGTGGATCGCATTGTCAAAGCGATGGTGACTGCAGGGATGGAACAGGCTCAACACCTGGCCCGCCTGGCGTTCGAGGAAACCAAGATCGGCGTGCTGGAAGACAAGGCCATAAAGAACATGGTGGCCACGGAATTTGTTTACAACTATATCAAAGACAAACCGACTGTCGGGACGATTCGCGAGTTTCCTGAACGCGGGGTTGCGGAAGTGGCTGAGCCTATCGGGGTCATCTTCTCGCTTACACCGATTACGAACCCCACCGCAACAGTGCTCTTCAAATGCATCGTCGCGATCAAAACTCGGAACGCGGCGGTGTTCAGTCCTCACCCGAAGGCCTGGCGCTGCTGCTACGAAGCTGTAAAGATCATGTATGAGACGGCAATGAAACACGGGGCTCCGGAGGGCGTTTTCACTTGCATCGAAGCCCCCACGCTGGCAGACAATGCTTACCTCATGCACCACAAAGATGTCAGCCTGATTGATGCCACCGGCGGAAGGGGCGCGGTCAAAGCCGCCTATAGCTCTGGCAAGCCGGCCCTGGGCGTCGGGCCAGGCAATACGCCGGTTTATTTGGAGAAGACCGCGGATCTGGGCATGGCGGTCGTGGATATCATCACTTCCAAGACGTTTGATAACGGGACGATCTGCGCATCCGAGCAGACTGTGGTGATCGATGATGAGATTTATGATCTCGTACTGAAGAAGTTCGCTGACCTGGGCGCGCACATCTGCAATGAGCAAGAGACGGCGCTTCTAGCGCTACTACGTTAAGTTAGATTGACCTCACAGAAGAGAAGTGTTAAGCTCTGGTTCATGACCGGGAGCGAAATCGCGAAATGTCGAACACGTTTGGAACAATTCTTGGCCGACCTGCTGGAGCCGCTGGGGCGACGCGAGCGGCGCCACTGGGGCGCGGTGTATGTGCGCGGC
>JBELAJ010000554.1:0-5639 GCA_049508935.1 Terriglobia bacterium
TGTCAAGGACAATATGCGACTAATGCCTTAGTATGCATGTCTACACAATTAGGGCCAAAATCACACTTAACCCTGTGAGGCAACACAAGTTATCTCAAAAACTTAGAGGTGAACATCCGATGAAACCGCCGGCAGCGGACCCTCTCCCCAAGGGAGAGGGCGTTCTTCATTTAGATGTTTGTATTTTCCAGTTTCTATTTTCCAGTTTGCATTTTCGCACTTCGCGCCAGGGCGCGTTCGAAACCGGGCAGGGCACGCTCGATGGTGCCGGCTGGGACAGTGAGCGATAAACGCATATATCCGCCGCGTCCGAATCCCGCGCCCGGCACGGCGAGGATGCCGTCGTCCATGAGGCTACGCACGAAAGCCAAGTCATCCGGGATCGGTGCTTTGGGAAACATGTAGAATGCTCCCTGCGGTTTTGTGACCTCGTAGCCCATGCGGGTCAAGCCGGTCCAAAGCAGGTCGCGTTTCTCCTGGTACGAGGCAGGATCGATCTTGAAATCGGCGACCTCCATCATCACCTGCTGCCAGATGGCGGGCGCATTGATGAAGCCCAGCGTGCGGTTGGCGAACGTGCAGGCGTCGCGAAGCGCCTCCACTTCCGGCAGGCGGGGCGAGAGAGCCAGGTACCCGATCCGCTCGCCCGGGATCGCCAGGGCTTTGGACCATGAGTACGTGACCACCGTGCGGCGGACGAGGGCGGGAATCTCAGGCAGCGCCAGACCGTCAAAGGTGAGGGATCGGTACGTGTCGTCAGCGATCACGGTTACCGGATGGTCGAGGCTCGAAACCAGCGTTTCCAGGCCGCGCACGAATTCCGCGGAGTACACGACGCCAGTCGGGTTGTTGGGTGAGTTGAGAATGATCGCTTTGGTGCGTGCGGTGATGGCGGCCTGGATGCGTCCAAGGTCGGGTCGAAACTCGTTGTCGGTTTCGACGAGAACCATACGCCCGGCATGGTTCTCAATGTAGAACTGGTACTCCGGGAAGAAGGGAACCAAGATGATGATCTCGTCGCCGGGGTCGAGCAGGGATTTAAGCACCACGTTGATGGCGCCGGATGATCCAACCGTCATGAGAATGTGATCGGCGGTGTAAGCCAGGCCCGTGCGCCTCGAAAGCTGCTCCGCAATCACGCCCCGCACCGACGGGTAGCCTGCGTTGGGCATGTAGGCATGGCTGCGGGGGCGATTCTCTCCAACAACTCGCCGCAAAGCCGCAATCACTTGCTCGGGTGGTTCGCCGGCAGGATTTCCCAAGGTGAAATCGAAAACGTTTTCCTCGCCGCGCTCCCGTTTCATCCGGTTGCCGATTTCAAACATGCGCCGGATCCAGGAAGAGTGCTCCATCTGTTCGGAAATGGTTTTGCCGATGCTCATGTTGAATTTCTACGCTCGCGACCCCCTCACCCGGTCCTCCCCGGCTGATGAAAACGCCGGCTGAGGGCCACCCTCTCCCCCAAGGGGGAGAGGGCTACCATCTCGTTTCCGGGGCGCCATGGTGTTCACTTCCCGATGCGGGTATAGACCTCGGTGCTGCCCACTACAATATTGCCGGCCAGTTGCAATCTTTCGATTGCCGCATCGGGCTTATCGAAGCGGAAGATCATCACTGCCGTATCGCCGCGGCCAAACGTGAACGCGTACATATACTCGATGTTGATCTCGGTTTTGTCGAAAACGGCCAGCAATTCAGCCAGACCTCCTGGCCGGTCGGGCACCTCGACGGCAACGACCTCGGTAACGTTAACCACGTACCCGGCCTCCTCAAGAAGGCGGGCGCCCGTCTGCCAGTCGGAGACGATGAGGCGCAGGATGCCGAATTCCTCCGTGTCGGCCAAGTTCAGGGTGCGAATGTTGATCCCGGCTTGGGCCAGGAGGCGACACGGTTCCGTTAACTGGCCCGGCTTGTTTTCGAGAAAGAGCGAGAGTTGATGAATCTTCATAGGCGTTCCTTAACTCCCCTCCTCGGCCGAGGAGGGGTAAGGGGGTGGTGGGCACGAGGACATCAAAGAGGCTGGCAAACCACCCCTGGCCCCTCCTTATCAAGGAGGGGAATCACTGGATCGTGACTGAACATTACCAAGGCGCGAGATCACTTGCCCTCATTCCGCCGATCGATCACTCGTTGCGCCTTGCCTTCGCTGCGCTTGAGGGTTTGAGGAGCGACGAGGCGCACCTTAACCCGCAATCCCAACGTCTGGTTCAAAGAATGGGCAAGCTTGTTATGCAGGTTCTCGAGCGCAGCCACGCGGTCGCTGGCGACCGGCGGAGTAACCTCCACTTGAACCTCCAACTGGTCGAGCCCGTCCTCACGCGTCAGGAGAATCTGGTAATGCGGCAGCATGCCCTCCACCGCGAGAAGTGCCGATTCCACCTGCGAAGGGAACACGTTGACGCCACGGACGATTAACATGTCATCGCTGCGCCGGCTGATGCGACGAATGCGGCGCAGAGTTCGGCCACATGGGCACGGGCCAGGCACGAACGCACTGATGTCGTGAGTGCGATAGCGAATCATCGGCATAGCCTGCTTGCTCAGGGTGGTGAGGACCAACTCTCCTTCCTCTCCCTCCGTGACGAGCCTGCCGCTCTCAGGATCGATGATTTCTGGATAAAAGTGGTCTTCAAAGATGTGCAGGCCCGCCTGGCAAGGGCACTCGACTCCGACGCCCGGACCCGTTATCTCAGTCAGGCCGTAGATGTCGAACGCCTTGATCCCGCCAGCGGCTTCGATATGCCGGCGCAACGAGTCCGTCCAAGGCTCCGCGCCGAATACTCCCACGCGCAGCGGCAACTCGGCGACATTCACTTCCATCTGGGCGGCGCGGTCCAGCAAGTGGAGGAAGTAGGACGGCGTGCAGCAGATGGCGGTCACCTTGAAGTCTTTCATCACCATGATCTGCCGATCGGTATTGCCGCCGGAAATTGGAATTACCGTGGCCCCGAGGGCCTCGGCGCCGTAGTGCGCCCCCAGACCTCCGGTGAACAGCCCATAGCCGTAGGCGTTCTGAATAATGTCGCCGCGACCCAGACCGCAGGCCAGAAAAGTCCGCACCATGGCGTCGGTCCAAACGCTGACGTCGTGCTGGGTGTAACCGACTACGATGGGCTTGCCCGTGGTTCCGCTCGAGGCATGCAGCCGGACGATCTCCTCCAGTGGGCTGGCAAACAATCCGTAAGGGTAGGTATCGCGAAGATCCGCCTTTACCGTGAACGGAAGGTTGGCCAAATCCTCCAGCGTGCGCAGTTCTTCCGGCCGCACACTTCGTTCGTTCATGCGCTGGTGGTAGAGTTCGACGCGCTCGTAAGCTCGGGTGACGGTAGCCTGGAGGCGGCCCAACTGCAGGTCGCGCATTTGCGCCACCGGCATGTAATCCGGTGCGCTGGCGGGATGAGTTTTCGAAGAGTCCTCGAACATAATTGGTTTGGTAGGGTCGGCCCTTCTGGCCGCCCCTACGTCGTCATTCCGATGAATGCGACTCCCCTCCTTTCTAAGGAGGGGTTAGGGGTGGTTGGCCGGCACGCTGACTCTGCCACCCACCACCCCTAGCCCCTCCTCTCGCTGAGGAGGGGAACCAGCGTCAGACCGAAGAATGCATTACTGCCGCGCGGCCCACGGCCAAAGCGTGCAAATTGGCAGCGTGCAGCTTTTCCGCCAGGTTCCGCCGGATCGCCTCCTGCCAAGCCGTCTCAGGGAAGGGCAGTAACACGCTTAAGCAACCAATCAGGGCGACGTTGAGGCTGCGCTTGTCGCGCAAGCTGCTTACCGCAACGTCGCCGGGTGTAATCAGCCTGCCGCGCTCCCGCAACATCCAGCGGTTGGGTTCCACCTGATCGGGCGATAGGACCACAAGGTAGTCGGCTTCTCCCGGAGGCACCATGGGGCTGTAGACTTTCTCTCCAAACCGGACGTCGCTGGTTACCGAGCCACCCCGCTGGCTCATGCCGTGGATTTCGCTCTTCTTCACGTCCAGTCCGGCCTGGAACGCCACCTGCGCAACGATGTCAGCGGCCTTCAGAACCCCTTCGCCGCCCAAGCCGGCAAATACGATATTGGTTACTCCACTTTTCATAGAAATCAAGCGTCTCTGTCATTCCGAGCGCAGCGAGGAATCTAGCTCTGAAACCTGTTCCGTCTGCCCGAGGCCAAGTCCTTGGGACACAGAGCGAGATTCCTCGCTCCGCTCGGAATGACACCCCAATTGCGCCTGTCTCACTGCGAAGCGCCCGCGGCGGCTTCACACTCCGCCGCCGCTGCCCGTTCGTACTCCTTGATTTTGCCTGCGGCCAGCAAGCAGTTCCGCCGCGCCACGATCACCGTGAGCTTTCCACTCGAGAGGCTCGCGGCCACCAACTCCTCGAAGCCGGCAGGATTGGCCGTCGGGTCGGTCACATGCACGCTGGGAATGCCGAGCGCGCGCACCAAATCCTCAATGACGACTTTACCGGTGAGGTGGTGCTCAAGGGTTCGGCCGGTTCCCGGATGTTCCTGCATCCCCGTCATCGCCGTCGTGCCGTTGTCGAGGATAATCACAACGTGGCCTGTGGGCGGCGGATTGTAGACCATTTCCACCAAGCCGGTAATTCCGCTGTGGATGAAGGTGCTGTCGCCGATGGTGCTGACCACCCGGCGCGCCTGGTCGGCCGGCAACACGTGCCTCAGGCCCAGGCCCACGCCAATGCTCGCTCCCATGCACACGCAGGAGTCCGTCGCCTCAAAGGGCGGCATCACGGCCAGCGTGTAACACCCGATGTCGCTCGAGACAATGCAGTCGAGGTTGTGAAGTGCGCTGAAGACCGAACGGTGCGGGCAGCCCTGGCAGAGCTGCGGCGGCTTGCCCGGCGGCGGAGTAAGCTCCGGAGAATTGTCGGCCGCCAGAATGCGCCGGACGCGCTCCACGTTCAGTTCGCCAAATCGATACGCCTCCGGCTTTCCTTCGACAGCCATGCCCGCCGCGCGAATCGCCTCGACGAGGTACGGATCACCTTCCTCGATCACGACGCTACGGGACATGCAGGTTACAAAACGGCGAATCGCCTCGAGGGGAAGAGGATAAGTCATCCCCAGCTTCAACACCGCGGCCCCCGGCGCCGCCTCCCGAGCATGCATGGAGGAGATCCCGGAAGTGATGATTCCCAACGAGCGGTCCCCGTCCGTCTCCCGATTCGGCCCCTCAGCTTCGTTCCACTCCAGAATACGCGCCAGCTTTTCCCGGAGGCGACGATGGGCCGGCCGCGCATTGGAGGGAACCATCACCCGGCCTTTCATGTCGCGGACGAACTGCGCCGGGGCGTAGAGCGGCGCCGAGTTTCCCGATGGGCGAACTACGGCCTTCGAGTGACACACGCGCGTGGTAAGCCGGAGGAGCACCGGAATCCCCCATCGTTCGGAGACGTGCAGCGCCAGCAAAGTGAAGTCATAGGCTTCCTGGGAGTCAGCGGGCTCCAGCATGGGGACGCCGGCAGCGACAGCATAGCGGCGATTGTCCTGTTCGTTCTGACTCGAAGCTATGCCGGGATCGTCCGCCGAAACCACCACCAGCGCCCCGCTGACGCCGGTGTAGGCCGCCGTGAAAAGCGGGTCGGCAGCCACGTTCAGGCCAACGTGCTTCATGGTGACCAGGGCTCTCGAAT
>JBELAJ010000555.1:0-5628 GCA_049508935.1 Terriglobia bacterium
CTCGCGGGAGTGATCGCGGCGGAAACCACGCTGCCCGTCATCGGGGTTCCCATGGCGACCACGACGCTCGCCGGGCTCGACTCGCTGCTCTCGACCGTCCAGATGCCCGGCGGAGTTCCGGTCGCCTGCACGGCCATTGGCAAGCCCGGCGCCATCAACTCCGCCATTTACGCCATTCAGATCATCGCCACGGCGGACGCGGAACTCGCCCAAAAGCTCACTGCCTACAAGGAAGAGTTGGCGCGGTCAGTAGCCGAGAAATCGGAGAAGGTAAAGCGCGAATTTCAGGTTTAGCCGGCTTTGTGGGCGATCAATATCTGGCCGCCGCTCTTTCCTTTGAAGAGTTCGAGGGCTTCCTCAGGTATGCCAACCTCAAGCGCGGCCTGATAGAAATCGGGCCGCTCCACTTTTGCCTGCGCAAATCCGGCTTGGCGCGCGAGTTCTTCCAGCTCTTCGTCTTCGTAAAAAAACAGGCGCGAAGCCACAGGCTCCGGGGCCGCGGGTGTTCCGCGGAGCTCTTTTGCTCCCGTAAAGAGCACAAAGCGCCCTCCATTCCTGAGCGTTCGCCGGACTTCGGAGAGCGCCTTGAGCGGTTCCTGGATAAAACCAAAAACCCCGGTCATAACCGCGCAGGTGAATGTGTCGTCCGGGAATGGCAGCGAGTCGGCTTTCCCCTGGCGAATTTCGAGCCTGTTTTGGTTGATTGCCTCGCGGTTGACTTCGCCGGCTAATCTCACCATCTCTGGGCTATGATCGATGGCCGCCGCTTTGCAGCCGCTCTTCAGTGCGTCTGCGAGGAACGCTCCGCCTCCGCAGCCGACCTCAAGCAGATAGTCGTTTTGTTTTAGGCCAAGGACGCTCAGAATTATCTTGAAGTTCGGACGGTGGTAGAGCGGGTCGCGATAGGTTGCGCGGGACTGCGGGCCTGAGGGACGCCGCGCCCTGCGATCGGTGATCCAATCGCCCAATCGCCGAGGCGCCAGGGAATGGAGCAGCGGGGCCGCCACCTCACTCGAAAACCAGCCTGCGATTTCCTCCCCTTGCTCTCCCAAAACAGTGCTCAAATCTCGCTGCTCCAGGGTTACACGAGTCCCGCCCTCGACGGGTTCGAATCGCAACTCAACGGCGGTTACGTCACCAGGCTGCCAATCAGCGCCGCGCCATTCCAGTGCGATCTTTTCGTTCGGTTGCCAACTTGTAACACGCCCCACTTCCTTCGCGCGCTCCATGACGCGGCCATGGGCTCCGGGCTCAAATTGCATTCCGAAGTCCATAAGCGCCGTCGATAGTTCGCCAACCAAGGCGTCAAAGGCGGCGGAGGGGTCGAGCTTCAGATCGATGCTGGCGCGAATGCCCATAGCTCTTGTTCTCCTTTTTAGAATAGGTAATTACACTTCGCAGTTGTCCAGGCGGAAATTCAACTCTTAAGACATGAGACCACCAGTCGCAGGTAATTGTCAATCGCCGTCCTTGTGCAGTCCAGCCGTTGCCCGCCAGCCGATCGGAGCATAGGGTTGGCATAACATCGAACCTGCCTACAGCCGACATGTCCCCAATGGAAAATCGTAAAGAGGATGCAGAAAACGCCGATATAAGAGACCTGGGACCCTCTGGCCCCTGAATGAACCCTACTCGGGGAGACAACCATGCCCACCGCGAACCGTGTGCTCTTTCCATGGGACAGCACTTACGGTGTCAATATCGGAGTCCTGGACACGCAGCACAAAATGCTGGTGACTATGGTCAACGACCTGCACCTAGCCATGACAGAGGGGAGCGGCAAAGATAAGCTCGGCGGCATCCTTTCCAACCTAATCAAGTATACCCAAGCGCACTTTGCAACCGAAGAAAGACTGATGCGGACGCACGGATACCCCGACTTCCACGCACACAAGTCGGAGCACGAGGGTCTAACTAACACGGTCCTGGACCTGCAGCGCCGGTTCCGCTCAAATCAGGTCGGACTGTCCATTGAGGTGATGGACTTCCTGAAGACTTGGCTGGTGAAGCACATTTTAGGCTCAGACAAGAAATACTCGCCGTTCCTGAATGCGAAAGGGGTGCGATAGGCTGTCGAAAGAGTGGCGATTCGGCGGCGGCATTGATTCAATCGCAGGCGACGTTTACGCGCTTTGAAGACTCCGCTTTGTTTTCGCAGAACCGCATTAATCCCTCGCCTGACATCCTCGGCTGGGCTGGCGAAAGCAGGTGAGGAACTCGGGAACCAGCCGCACAGCAGTCTGTTATATGAGGAAGGCGCCGGATTGCCTGCTCGAAAAACGCCTCGTCCAGTCCAGGAGTGTCAGAAGCGCAAAGTCCGTGAACTCTTATCGTTTCGATACGGTTCCAATCGGCTTCAGCGCACTTTTTTGAAGCATTCACGCCCCGCTTCATGGGCTCGGCGTTGAATTCCGCGGCCCTTCCGGGTATTCTGTTCGGCACGTCATTATCCTAGATCCTGTCATTTTGTCCTTAAGGAGATTTGCCTAATGAAGCCTTCTGCTTTGCCTCAGTTAGAATCGGCCCATGATATTTTGCATCGTCGTAAGCACCCGCTGGATGTTTTCTTTGCGCCGGATGCGGTTGCCGTGATCGGAGCCACGGAGAATCCCGGCAGCGTGGGCCGGACCACATTTTGGAACTTGATTAGTAATCCCTTCGGCGGAACCGTATTCCCCGTCAATCCCAAGCGGGCACAGGTTCTGGGCGTGAAGGCCTATCCCAATTTGCTCGATGTGCCTGAGCACGTGGACTTGGCGGTGATCGTCACTCCTGCCTCCACCGTGTCGAGGGTCATGGACGATTGTGTCGCCGCAGGCGTGAAAGGCGTCATCATTATTTCCGCCGGGTTCAAGGAACTCGGCGCGGATGGGGCGCGGCTGGAGGGCGAGGTTGTGGCCAAAGCCCGTGCAGCCAACATCCGCATTGTGGGTCCGAACTGTTTGGGTATCATGAGTCCTAACACAGGCCTCAATGCCACTTTTGCCAGCGGCATGGCACGTCCGGGAAGCATTGGGTTTCTCAGCCAAAGCGGCGCGCTTTGCACGGCAGTGCTGGATTGGAGCTTTCGCGAGCTGGTCGGGTTCAGCGTTTTTAGTTCCATTGGTTCGATGGCGGATGTTGGTTGGGGCGACCTGATCGATTATCTCGGCGACGACCCCCGCACACGGAGCATCATCATTTACATGGAAAGCATCGGCGACGCGCGCGCGTTCCTGTCTGCGGCGCGCCAGGTGGGCCTCTCCAAACCTATCATCGTGATTAAGGCAGGCCGCAGTGCAGCCGCCGCCAAGGCCGCCGCCTCGCACACCGGCTCATTGGCCGGCAGCGACGAGGTGCTCGACGCAGCTTTCCGACGCACCGGAGTGTTGCGCGTGCAGAGTATCGGCGACTTGTTCCACATGGCCGACGTATTGGGCAAGCAGCCGCGGCCCACGGGCCCCAGCCTGGCCATCCTCACCAACGCCGGTGGGCCGGGAGTGCTCGCGACTGATACGCTGATCGCGGTGGGAGGCGAGCTCTCGCAACTGGATCCGAAGACCATGGAGTCGCTGAACGGGATGCTCCCCAAAGAGTGGAGCCACAACAATCCCATCGACATCCTTGGGGACGCCACACCAGAGCGCTACGCCAAAGCCATCGACATTGTCTCGAAAGATCCCAACACGCATGGCCTGCTTGCGGTTCTTACCCCGCAGTCGATGACCGACCCCACGCGGATTGCCGAGCAGCTCAAACCGTACGCCAAGCTGCCCAACAAACCCCTGCTGGCCAGTTGGATGGGCGGCGCGGAGGTCTCAGCGGGGGTCGACATTTTAAATCGTGCCGGAATTCCCACTTTTCCGTATCCCGACACGGCGGCAAAAATCTTCCACTACATGTGGCAATACAGCTACAACCTGCAGGGTTTATATCAAACCCCCGTGCTGCCGGGAGAAGTTAACGGCGTGGCCTCGGGCGCGGCGGAGGCTACGAAAATCATCGACGAGGTTCGTAAGTCGGGACGGACCATTCTCACGGAAGTCGAGTCCAAGCGGCTCCTGAGTGCTTATGGAATCCCCACGGTGCCGACGGAGGTTGCCACGTCGAAAGAGGAAGCCGTGGAACTCGCGGAGAAATTCGGATACCCTGTGGTGCTCAAACTCTACTCGGAGACCATCACTCACAAAACTGACGTAGGTGGGGTGCGCCTGAACCTGTGTGACCCTCAAGCCGTGAGCAGCGCCTTTGCAAAGATTCAATCCGCGGTGGCGGAGAAAGTGGGTGCGAGCCACTTCCAGGGCGTGGCGGTCCAGCCCATGGTGCGGCTGGAAGGCTACGAATTGATCATCGGAAGCAGCCTGGATTCTCAATTTGGTCCAGTCCTGTTGTTTGGCACGGGAGGGCAGTTGGTGGAGGTCTTCAAGGATAGCGCTCTGGCGCTTCCGCCCCTAAACACTACCCTGGCCCGCCGCTTGATAGAGCAGACACGTGTTTACAAAGCTCTCAAGGGCGTGCGCGGACGCCCGCCGGTCGATCTGGACGCCCTCGAAAAGCTGATGGTTCAGTTTAGCTACCTGGTGGTGGAGCAGCGGTGGATCAAGGAGATTGATATTAATCCTCTCGTCGCTTCTCCGGAACGGCTGGTGGCGTTGGATGCGCGCGTGGTGTTGCATGGGCCTGAAGTGACGGAAGACAAACTGCCCAAGCTCGCCATACGGCCTTACCCGACGCAATACGTCGCGCCCTTCACCATGAAAGACGGGGCGACGGTCACCATTCGCCCCATCCGGCCGGAAGACGAGCCGCTCATGGTCAAATTCCACAACATGCTCTCGGAGCGCAGCGTGATGATGCGCTATACGCAAGTAATCGCACTCAGCGATCGCGTCGCGCACGAGCGGCTGGTTCGCGCCTGCTTTAATGACTACGACCGCGAATTAGCCCTGGTGGCCGAGCACAGCGATCCTTATTCGGGGCAGCCCGAACTTATGGCGGTCGGAAGAATGGCCAAGATTCCCGGTACCGATGATGCGCAGTTTGCCATCGTGGTGGCCGACGCGTTCCAGCGGCATGGGCTGGGCGCGGAATTGGTCCGGCGCCTGCTGGCGGTTGCGAAGCAGGAGAAGATCCAGCACTTGAGAGCTGAGTTCCTGGTTGAAAACTCCGCCACCCGGCGCATGTGCGAGAATCTGGGCTTCCAGATCGAGAAGCTCGCCGATCAGGGCCTGATGAAAGCGGAGATCGCCATTTCATAGCGATGTTCAAAACCATCGAGTGGACTGAAGAAGGCGTGCGCATGATCGACCAGACGCGGCTGCCCTCCGCCGAGGTCTATCTCACCTGCCGCGACTACGAAGAAGTGGCGGAAGCCATTCGCGGCATGGTCATTCGCGGCGCGCCGGCGATTGGCGTGGCGGCGGCGATGGGCGTGGCGCTGGGGGTCAAGAACTCCGGCGCCAGGACCATTCCGGCCTTGCGGGAGGATTTCGAGCGGATCGCGGAAACGCTTTCCCATACTCGGCCCACCGCCGTCAACCTTTTTTGGGCGATTGACCGAATGCGCAGAGCGTTTGAGACTTCGCTTTCCTGCCACGATCGCGAGGCGCAAGTTGTCGAAGCCGTCAAAGTTAACCTCGAGGAAGAAGC
>JBELAJ010000556.1:0-5624 GCA_049508935.1 Terriglobia bacterium
CAAGGACAATATGCGACTAATGCCTTAGTATGCATGTCTACACAATTAGGGCCAAAATCACACTTAACCCTGTGAGGCAACACAAGTTATCTCAAAAACTTAGAGGTGAACATCCGTTGAAAAACGCGCCCATGACCAGGCTGGCGTTGTTCTTCCGGCGCAGGCGCGCAGCGCTCCGCTCGCGAGCCATGGCACGGTGCTCCGCGGCCGACTCGGTGAACGACCGCGGTTCCTGCTCGAGAGCCTCGAGACGCAGATTCCAATATTCCTCTGCATCGCGTTCCGTCAGTACGCGGATCTTAACGTGACTCGCCATTCCGCTATTCTAGCGGAAGACCTGCCGCCGACGGCGAACGAGGACTGCTCGCGATTTTTTTCACTTGCAATTCGCTTTTTATTCGCCTATCATTGCAACCACAGAGATAAAGGTGTGATGTCGCTGTGGAGTTAACGTTTTACGCCATCCGCCGAGAATCGGGGAGCCGATTTTCGAGTTTCGTTTTTCGAATTTCGATTACGTGGGGTGCGAACATGGCTTTGACGCGTCGGCAGAAGCAGGTCTTTGATTTCCTGGTCGATTTTATCAATCACCACGGGTACTCGCCAAGTTTTGAGGAGATTGGCAAAGGGCTGGGGTTATCGTCGCTCGCGACCGTGCACAAGCATATGCAGACCCTCGAAAAGAAGGGTTTCATCCGCCGCAGCTACAACCAGAGCCGGTCGGTCGAGGTTGTGGCCGTGCCCGGTTCGGTGCCCTTTGCCAAAACGGCGGTTCGCCCCTTCGGGAGAAGAAAGGCCACAACGACGGCTGAGGTGCTACCCGCCGCCGCTTCGGACGCGGCGGACCCCGCGCCTGTGCCCGCTGCGTTTTTGGGCAATATGGAATTTCCGCTCCTCGGCCGGATCGCGGCCGGCCAGCCTGTAGAAGCTGTCGCTAACCCCGAGACCTTCTCCTTCGGCGATTTCACCGGCGGACGCGGAAGCCTCTTCGTGTTGCGGGTCAAAGGCGATTCGATGATCGACGACCACATCTGCAACGGAGATTACATCCTGGTGGAAGGCGCCCAGACGGCAGAGAACGGCGAAATCGTGGTGGCCCTGATCGAGGGTACCGATGCCACGCTGAAGCGCTTCTTCCGCGCACCCAACGGCAAAGTCCGTCTCCAACCCGCCAACGCGCAAATGGACCCCATCATCGTCCCTGCCCGCGAAGTGAAGATTCAGGGCAAAGTGGTCGGCGTGCTGCGCAAGTACTGACACTCTCACAGGGGCGGCGCTTGTGGCCGCCCGCGGCAATGGTTACTGTTCGGTTACGACCTCTTGGCAATTCATTGACATTTCGTCCCTCCCCGGCTTAACATCTGATTTGCTGTTGGTTGCGCGAAATCAGGGCTTCTGAATTCCCGCCCAATTGTTGTTATGTTCCAATCTCTGGTCATTACACTCCGTGAAGGTGTCGAAGCGGCGCTCATCGTTGGCATTGTTCTGGGTTGCTTGAAGAAGACCGGCCGCGACGGCTGGAGTCGGATCGTCGCCTGGGGTGTAGTTGCGGCCGTATTGGCGAGTGTCGGGGCAGCTTACCTCGTTCATCGCCTGGAGGTGGGCGAAGATGCCTACGAAGGCTGGCTGATGCTCCTGGGCGCCGTGTTCGTGGCCTGGATGGTGGCCTGGATGTGGCGCACCGGCAAGCGCATGAAGCAGGAGATCGAGACCAGGCTTCAGGACCTCTATCGTGAGCCTTCGCGCGCCGCCGCAGCCGGACTTTTCCTCTTCGTGTTCCTGATGGTCTTCCGCGAAGGCGTCGAGACGGTGCTTTTTCTCGCGGCGGTCTCGCTGCGCACCAGCGAGTTGCTGAACTTCATGGGCGGCTTAATTGGGCTCGGTCTGGCCATCGCGCTGGGGGTTACCTTCTTCAAAGGCAGCGTGAAGGTTGACCTCAGGAAATTCTTCTCGGTAACCAGCCTGGTGCTCCTCGTGGTTGCCGTGCAGTTGCTCGTCTCGGGTGTGCACGAACTTTCGGAGGCGCAAGTGCTCCCCTCCAGCCGTCGCGAGATGGCCCTGGTCGGCCCCGTCGTCAACAATGACGCCTTCTTTTTTGTGCTGATCGTGGCGCTGGCCTTGTTTCTCATCATCGCCCAGCGCATTTCATCTGCCGGCCCGCGCGGCGTGGAGGCTGGCGCTTTGCCCGCGCCCGAGCGGCGCAAGCTCTTGGCGCGTCAACAGCGTGAGCGCTTTTGGAAACTTTCGGGCGCCGGCGTCGGCCTGCTGATCATGGTCTTAATCTGCTCTCAGTTCATCTACTCGCTGACGGCTCACGCCATGACGCCACCCGAGCAGGTGTCGATTGTGAACGGCGAAGTGCAGATTCCTACGGCCGAACTCACGGACCATAAGCTGCATCGCTACACGCTTGCGGTGGGCGGCACGGAAGTGCGGATCATTGCCATTCTCGACGCCTCGGACACGGTTCGCGCCGCTCTGGACGCTTGCGCGATCTGCGGCAGCCAGGGTTACTACCAGGACGGCAAGAACGTGATCTGCCGCAATTGCGCCGCAGCGGTTTATGTGCCCACCATCGGCTTGGCCGGCGGGTGCAACCCGATTCACATCGATTACCGCGTGGAGGGCGACACGCTTCGCATTGCCGCATCCGCTCTCGGCGGCGCGGCGAAGTACTTCCACTGAAAATGCTGGTCCGAATCCTTCTTGAATCCCTGGCGCGCCGCCGCCGGCGCAAGCTGCTGAGCGTCGTGGCGATTGCGCTCGGTATCGCCGCCGCGGCGACGGCGGGCATCCTCTCCCTGGACATCGGAGACAAGATCAGCCGCGAACTGCGCTCTTACGGGGCCAATCTTTCGATAACGCCTGCGGCGGATAGCCTGGCCATCAGCGTTGGCGGTGTGGACTACAGGCCTGCGGGAAGCGGGACGTTTATCCCCGAAGATGAACTGGTCAATCTGAAAAAGATCTTCTGGCGTAATAACATCGTTGCCTTCGCTCCCTTTCTTTATGTGCCCGCAAACGTGGATGGCCAGGACGCCATTCTGATCGGCACATGGTTTGAAAAGCTCCTGCGCGTGGACAAGTACGAGGTGTTCGCAACCGGGCTCAAGAAAATGCATCCTTCCTGGAAGGTTGAAGGCGAATGGCCCGATGACCAGGACGGCACGGGCGTCCTCGTGGGCCGCCGTTTGGCAGCCAAGCTCAACCTCGGCCCCGGCAGCACCGTTATTGTCACACCAGCAAGCGACTCAACAGCCCTGTCATTCCGAGGAGCCGGAGGCGAAGAGGAATCTCGCACTGCTTTGAAAACATCCAAGGCGAGACTCCTCGCGGAGTTTACCCCGAGCGCCCAGAGCGAGATTCCTTCAGTTCGTTCAGGACAGGCTCGTCGCGGAGTTTACCCTGAGCGGCAGAGCGAGATTCTTCGCTCCGCTCAGAATGACAAGCGAAGGGCTCGGGATGAGAGCGAAGGGCTCGGAATGACAGCATCCACCAACACATTGCAGGTGCGCGGCATCCTCGAGACCGGCGGGGCTGAAGACGACCAAATCCTGGCGCCGCTTGCCCTGGCGCAACGGTTGGCGGGGCTCCAAGGAAAAGTGCGACGAGTTGAGGTCAGCGCCCTAACCAAGCCCGAGGATGCGTTCGCGCGTTCCGACCTGAGCAAACTCAGCCCGGAAGAGTTGGACCGGTGGTACTGCACTCCCTACGCAAGTTCGATCGCGTATCAGATCCAGCAGGCGATTCCTGAAGCTCAAGTGACACCCATCTACCAGGTGGCCGACACGGAAGGGAAGATACTGAACCGGGTTGGGATCCTGATGAGTGTTCTGGCCCTGGCGGCTCTGCTTACCGCCGGGTTGGCCGTCGCTTCCATGATGTTGGCGATGGCCCTCGAGCGGCGCGCCGAGATTGGACTTTTCAAGTCGTTAGGCGCAACGGATGCACGGGTGGCGACACTGCTGCTTCTGGAAGCCGGGATGTTGGGCGTGGTGGGAGGAATCGCGGGATATCTGCTGGGCAGCGTACTAGCGTGGCGAGTGGCGCTGGCGGTTTTCGGAATTCGGGTAGGCGTGCATCTGGTGATGCTGCCGGTTTGTCTCGGCTTGGCCTTGGCTGTGACGCTTGCCGGCAGCGTGTTCCCCTTGGGGCGTGCCTTGAAAGTCTCGCCGGCAGTGGTGCTGCGGGATTAAAGCGAGCGAGCAGCCCTCTCAAGGTTGATGACATGCCCTCTCCCTCGGGGAGAGGGTGGCGTGCTGCCGGCGGTTTCATCAGCCGGAGCGCGACGGGTGAGGGGGCAATTCCCCGAGTAATAGACCCGGCCAAGCCTCTAATTGTGGAGGCGAAACTGAGGACAATTCAAATGGCAAATGGCAAAATTCAAATGGAAAATGGTTTGCGATTTGGCAAATCCCAAATCGTAAGCCATTTGAATTTTGCCATTTGCCATTTGCCATTTGAATTCGTTCGATCCTTATGGAACGGAAAGGACCCCTCACCCGTCCCACGACGGCTGATGAAAGCGCCGTCGCGGGACACCCCCTCCCCAGGGGAGAGGGCTGTCTTTCCGACTTCCCTCCGGCCGAGTGGGGAACCGAGAGGTGGCGCACCGCTGCGTCTGTGGTGGCGGGCGTTGTCCGTCAAGCGTCCGCAGGCCATCCTGGCGCTTCTCTCCTTGATGGTCGGGGCGGCGGTGATCTCAATGCTGCTCAATCTGTATGGCGGCGTTCGCCGCAAGATGACGCAGGAGTTTCGCGGCTATGGCGCGAACGTAGTGCTGGCGCCGGCAGCCGTGAGTTCAATCAGCCAACCCCACCCCTTGATCCCCTCCCCAACTGGGGAGGGGAATCAGGCGCAGAACATATTTCCTCCCCTAGCTACCGAGGCGAATCGAGATCAGGCTGCACTCCCCTCCGCAACCGGGGAGGGGAATAGCGGTTGGGGCGGCACGATGGACCAAGCCGTACTGAACTCGGTACATGCGGTTGCCCGACAGGGTCGCGGCCTGACAGCGCTGCCGGTGCTTTACACTGTCGTGCGCCTCGAACGCATCCCGCCTGACCCGCGCGCGCCGGATTTCGTGAACGTCGTGGCCGTCGGAACGGACTTGGCGGGCGTGATCCGGATGAACCCGGGTTGGCGCGAGACCCGCGTAGCGCAGGCATTCCTGCCTGCGGCTGGTACCGACGCAGCCCACTCGGCGGGCGCAGGCAAGAGTGCCCGCGCCACCACGCTGGCCTGCGTTGTGGGTTCACACCTTGCCTCCCGCCTCCGAATTGCTTCGGGCGGCACGATCCACTTCGGGCCGCTGGCCTCATTCAACGCGGGAGACTCTAAAGCCGGCGTCGACTGCCGCGCTGCTTCAGTTCTCACCACAGGATCATTGGAAGAGGACCAGGTCTTTCTTCCTCTCGACGAACTGCAGCGGGTTATGGGGATGACCGGCCGGATCAGTCTGGTCGAGCTCAGACTCGACGGCGATACGCGGGAAATCGAAAGTTCAATTCGAGAACTGTCGAAAGCTCTTCCCGGGGTGGATGTGCGTCCCATTCGCCAGATTGTTTACTCCGAAGGGAGAGTCCTGGGCGTCATTCGATGGTTTCTTCTGGCCTTAACGGGTT